>NZ_CP042823.1:2215000-2562500 GCF_008000895.1 Methylobacterium sp. WL1
GCCGCGCAGCAGGCCGCCCTGGCCAACGCCCAGTCGGAGTATCAGCGCCAGTTCACCCTGGGCCGGCAGGAATTCGCCTCGCAGGCGCGGGTGGAGGATGCCAAGACCAAGCTGGACCAGGCCACCGCCGCTGTGCTGGAGGCGCAGGCCAACCTCGATATCGCCGCGATCAACCTCGGCTACACGCAGGTCTCCGCGCCCTTCGACGGCGTGGTCACCAACCACCTGGTGGATGTCGGGGCGCTCGTCGGCATCAGCGGACCGACCAAGCTGGCGCAGCTCGTGCGCATCGACCCGCTCTACATCTACTTCAACGTCGGCGAGCAGCAGGTCCTGCGGGTCAAGCAGCACCTGCTCGCGACGCAGCGGACGTTGGGCGACCTGTCCAAGATCCCGGTGGAGATCGGCCTGCAGGACGAGGCCGGCTATCCGCATACCGGCAAGCTGGACTACCTCGCGCCGCAGGTGGACCCGTCCACCGGCACGCTGCTGGCCCGGGCGCTCATCGACAACGCCGATCATGCGCTCCTGCCGGGCCTGTTCGTGCGGGTCCGGATCCCGGTCGGACGCGACGACAAGGCCCTGCTGGTCCGCGACGACGCCATCGGGACCAACCAGCAGGGCAGCTACCTGCTCACGGTCGGGGCCGACGACACGGTCTCGCAGCGGGTGGTGACGCTCGGTCCGCGGGACGGGCGCGAACGCGTGATCCAGACGGGGCTCAAACCCGACGAGTGGGTCGTCACGGACGGCATCCAGCGGGCCATCCCGGGGGCCAAGGTCGCGCCCCGGAAGGTGGCGCCGGCCGATGCTTCGGCCGACCCGGCGGCGATCCGGCGGTGAGACGCCGGCCGTCGGCACCCGTCGATCCGCGCTCCCGCCGATCCGGCGGGCCGCCCCTGAGACGCCGGCACCGAGGGTCCACGGCATGATCTCGCGCTTCTTCATCGAGCGGCCGGTCCTGGCCAACGTGCTCGCCCTGGTGATGGTGCTGGTCGGCGCGGTGTCGCTGTTCAACCTGCCCGTGTCGCAATACCCGAACGTCGTCCCGCCGACGGTCCAGGTCACCACGCGCTATCCGGGGGCGAGCGCCCGCACGGTGATCGACACGGTGGCGCTGCCGATCGAGCAGCAGGTCAACGGCGTCGAGGGCATGCTCTACATGCAGTCGACCAGCGCCAGCGACGGCACCTACACCCTCACGGTCACGTTCGCGATCGGCACGGACGGCGACCAGGCCCAAGTGCTGGTGCAGAACCGCGTCGCCATCGCGATGTCGTCGCTGCCGCAGGCGGTGCAGGTGCAGGGCGTCACGACCCAGAAGAAGTCCACCGCGGTCCTGCAATTCGTGACCCTGTCCGCCCCCGATGGGACATTCGACAGCCTGTTCCTGTCGAATTACGGCGTCATCAACGTTCAGAACGAGCTGGCCCGGCTCCCGGGCGTCGGCAACGTCACGGTGTTCGGCGCCGGCCAGTACGCGATGCGGATCTGGCTGGACCCCGACCTCGTGCAGGCCCGGGGTCTCACCCCCGACGCCATCGTCACCATCGTCCAGCAGCAGAGCCAGGAGGTCACCGCCGGGGCC
The DNA here is from genome assembly GCF_008000895.1 of Methylobacterium sp. WL1. NCBI lineage: Bacteria > Pseudomonadati > Pseudomonadota > Alphaproteobacteria > Hyphomicrobiales > Methylobacteriaceae > Methylobacterium > Methylobacterium sp. WL1. The sequence continues at coordinate 2,216,589 of NZ_CP042823.1, forward strand.
GTGGGCATGCCGCCGGTCCCGGCCGGCCAGGATTTCCAGTACACCCTCAACGTCAACGGGCGGCTGAACGACGCCCCGGACTTCGAGAACATCGTCATCAAGGCGGATGCGCAGGACGGCGGCCGCATCACCCGCCTGCGCGATGTCGGCCGCGTCGAGCTCGGCGCGCAGACCTACAGCCAGTCGTTCACCCTGAACGGTCAGCCCGCCGCCGGCCTCGGCATCTTCCAGCTGCCGGAGGCGAACGCGCTCACGGTGGCGGGGGCGGTCCGCACCCGGATGGGCGAGCTGGCCAAGAGCTTCCCGCCGGGCCTCGTCTACAGCATCCCGTTCGACACGACCGGGTTCGTGCAGGCCTCGATCCACGAGGTCTACACGACGCTGTTCGAGGCCGCCGTCCTGGTCCTGATCGTCATCCTGGTCTTCGTGCAGGACTGGCGCGCCATGCTGGTGCCGGCGACGACGGTCCCGGTGACGATCATCGGCGCCTTCGCGGCGATGGCGGCGATGGGCTTCAGCGTGAACCTCTCGACGCTGTTTGCCATCGTGCTGGCCATCGGCATCGTGGTGGACGATGCCATCGTGATCGTCGAGGGCGTCGCCCACCATATCGACCAGGGGCTCTCGCCCCGGGCGGCGGCCGAGAAGGCGATGGAGGAGCTGTTCGGCCCGATCATCGGCATCACCCTGGTGCTGATGTCGGTCTTCGTGCCGGCCGCGTTCCTGCCCGGCCTGACCGGGCAGCTCTACAAGCAGTTCGCCCTGGTGATCGCCGCCACCGCCCTGATCAGCGCGGTCAACGCCGCCACGTTGAAGCCGACCCAGTGCGCCCTGTGGCTGCGCAAGCCGGTCCCGCCTGAGGAGCGCAACGTGTTCTACCGCGGCTTCAACCGCGTCTACGGCGTCGCCGAGGGCTGGTACGCAAGGCTGATCGGCCACATGGTCCGGCGCAGTGGCGTCATGGTCGCCGTCGCGCTCCTGCTGATCGGCCTGGCCGGATGGGGGCTGACCCGCCTTCCGACCGCGTTCCTGCCGACCGAGGACCAGGGCTACGTCCTCATCGGGGCGCAGCTGCCGGACGGCGCCTCGAAGGAGCGCACCGACGCGGTGATGCAGCGGATCAGCGCGCACGCGAAGGCGACGCCCGGCGTGGACAACGTGCTCACCATCAGCGGCATCTCGGTCCTCGATGCCAACGCCACCCTGCCCAACGCCGGCGTCGCCTACGTCGTGCTCAAGGATTGGGGTGCCCGGGGCAAGGAGAAGGGCCAGGACCTGCGCAGCCTCTACGAGCGCTTCAACGCGATGCTGGAGGGGGTGGAGGGCGCCTCGACCTTCGTGCTCATCCCCCCGCCGATCCAGGGCATCGGCAATGCCAGCGGCTTCACCATGCAGGTGGAGTTGCGCAACGGCGACTTCGACTACCCGCTGCTGGAAAGCCTCGCCCGGACGATCGTCGCCGACGGGACCGCGCAATCCGGGCTGCAGAAGCTCAACACCTCGTTCCGGGCCGGCGTGCCGCAGATCGCGATCGCGGTGGACCGGATCAAGGCCGAGGCCCTGGGCGTGACGGTCGGACAGGTGTTCTCGACGCTGTCGAGCTACGTCGGATCGTCCTACGTCACGCAGTTCAACAAGTTCGGCCGGACCTTCCAGGTCTACGTGCAGGCCGCGCCCGATTACCGGCTGCGCCCGGAGGACATCCAGAACCTGAAGGTGCGCGCCGGCAACGGCGTCATGGTGCCGCTCGGCACCGTCGTCGAGATCAAGTCGGTGCAGGGCCCATCCCTGATCAGCCTCTACAACCTCTACCCGACGGCCACGATCGTGGGTGGGGCGGCCCCCGGCTTCAGCTCCGGGCAGTCGCTGGACCTGATGCAGCAGATCGCCGCGAAGGTGCTGCCGCCGGGCACGGGCTACGACTGGACGGCGATGTCGTATCAGGAGAAGGCCGTGGGCTCCCAGATCTACTGGGTGTTCGCGCTGGCCATCGTGCTCGTCTACCTCGTGCTGGCCGGGCAGTACGAGAGCTGGATCCTGCCGCTGGCGGTCCTGCTCGGCGTGCCGCTGGCGCTCCTGGGGACGGTCGGGGCCCTGCTGTCGCTCGGCGTCGCCAACAACCTCTACACGCAGATCGGCCTGATCCTGCTGATCGCGCTGGCGAGCAAGAACGCCATCCTGATCGTCGAGGTCGCCCGCGAGAAGCGGCAGGCCGGGCTCGACATCGCGGCGGCGGCCGTGGAGGCGGCGCGGCTGCGTTTCCGCCCGATCCTGATGACCTCGTTCGCCTTCATCCTCGGCGTGCTGCCGCTGGTCACCGCCACCGGGGCGGGGGCGGCGGCGCGCAAGTCGATCGGCATCGCGGTGTTCAGCGGCATGCTCGCCTCGACCTGCCTGGCGGTGCTGTTCGTGCCGTCCTTCTACGTCATCCTGCAGCGCCTCGAGGAGCGCCGCGCGCGGGGCCCGCGGCCCGCACCGGCCGGGACGGTCGCGGCGGTCTCGGAGAGCCCCTGACCGCCATGACGCCCGGCCGGGATCTCAGGAGCGACGCGGATGCGTCGAAGCCTGTCCGCCGCCGTAGCGATTCGCGTCATTCGTCGCGCGGTCGAAACGCCTATCTCAACGCGCAACAATAGACCTCGCACTCGCCCTTCCCCTTGAGGGCGACCTTGCCGACGGGACGGATCGCGCCGCCATCCTGCACCCGGGTCGAGGCCTCCTCCGACAGGTGGACGGCGCATCCGTCGCCGAGCGCACAGAGGCGGGCGGCGACGTTCACGGTGTCGCCCCAGAGATCGAAGGTGAACTTGGACCGGCCGACGATGCCGCCGACGACGGAACCGATGTGGATGCCGGCGCGGATCCGCCAGCCGGTCGGCCCGTCACCCGCGATGGCGACCATGTCCCGGGCGCAGCGCACCGCCGCGGTCACCGGGTCGGCGTGGGGCGACAGCAGGTTGGCGGTCGCCATGAAGGCGTCGCCGATCGTCTTGATCTTCTCCATGCCGTGCGTGTGGGCCACCACCTCGAACGCCTCCGCGAGGCGCTGAACCTCGGCGACCACGGCTTCGGGGCCTTGGGTGTGGCACCACGCCGTGAATCCCACGAGATCGATGAACAGCACCGCGACATCGTCGAAGAGCCGGGGCTTGACCTGCCCGGTGGTCATCAATTCGCTCACCGCCGCCACGGGCAGGATCGCGTGGAGCAGGTCGTCGGCGCGCTTGCGCTGCCGCTCGATGGTTTCGAGATGCGCCATCTCCCGGTCGTGGAGCCGCTTCCGGTCCAGGCACGCGCGGATCCGGGCTTCGAGCAGCACCGGCTCGAAGGGCTTCGGCAGGTAATCCTCGGCCCCCATCTCGATGCAGCGCACGATGCTGCTGATCTCGGTCAGCGCCGAGATCATGACCACCGGGGTATGGCGCAGCCGCTCGTGCGCCTTGATGCGGTCGAGTACGGCGTAGCCGTCGAGGATCGGCATCATCACGTCGAGCAGGACCAGATCGAACGGCTCCGCGTTCAGCAGATCGAGGGCCGCGCGCCCGTTGGCGGCCCGGACGCTCGCATGGCCGAGAAGCTCCAGTTCCTGCTCCAGCAGGTCGAGGTTGAAGGCTTCGTCGTCGACGATGAGGATGCGCGCTGGGTCCACGGGTCTCGCTCTCTCCGGGCCGATGCCACTCTGGGCTGAAGCCTCTCTGGGGCCGCCCGCGCTCAGTCGAGCCAGTGTTGCAGCTTGGCGAACAGCAGGTCCTCGTCGACGGGCTTCGTCATGAAGTCGTCGCAGCCCGCCGCCTTGGCCTTGTCGGCGTCGCCGCTCATCGCGTTGGCGGTGATCGCGATGACGGGAATGCCGGCCGTCGCCGGGTCGGCCTTGATCCGCCGCGTCGCCTCCCAGCCGTCGATGACCGGCAGCGAGAGGTCCATCAGGATCAGGTCCGGGGTGTGGCTCGCGGCCATCGCGACGCCGGCGGCGCCGTCGACCGCCATAACGAGCGCGTAGTCGTCCTCCAGGAGCTGCATCAGCAGGTCGCGGTTGAGCGCGACGTCTTCGACGATGAGGATGGTCTTCATCCGCCGACCTCCTCGGAGGCTGCGTGCGGGCGATCCAGCGGTCCTGCCGCGGCCTTTCCGATGGCAGCGCTCATTGCGTCACCTCGGCCGCCGGGTTGTCCGCCAGCGGCAACGCCCGCCTGACCTCCCGGACCAGGGCGTCGCGGTCGAGACCCTGCTTGTCGATCAGTCCGCGCACGCGCTCCCGGAGCATGCCCTGGTCGGCCGCGTTCAACGACGCCGCCGTTAGGACGACGACGGGGATCGTGCGGCCGACGGGATCGGCCTGGAGATGGTCGAGGAAGGTGAGGCCGTCCATGCCCGGCATCAGCAGGTCGAGGAGGATCACGCTCGGGCGCGCCTGCGCGATGCGCTCGAGGCCCGCGACGCCGTCCGGGGCCCAGTCGATCGTGCAGCCCTCGGTGTCCAGCAGCTGGCGGACGAGGTCGACCACGTTCGGGTCGTCGTCGACTACCAGGATGCGCTCGCTGTTGGGGGCGGCGCGCCCGAGGGCGCCGATCAGCGACTCGCGCTCGAACGGCTTCACGATGTAGTCGCTGGCGCCGAGGTGGAAGCCGAGCTCCTTCTGGTCGACGATCGAGATCAGGATGACCGGGATCTCGCGCGTCAGCGGGTCGGTCTTGAGCGCGTGCAGCACCTGCCACCCGTCCGTGCCCGGCATCATGATGTCGAGGGTGATCGCGCGCGGCTGAAGTGCGCGCGCCTTGCGCAGGCCCTCCTCGGCGTTGGGGGCGCCGACCACCTCGTAGCCGGCGTCCGACAGGTTCTCCTGAAGCAGGTAGACGACGTTCGGATCGTCATCGATCGCGAGCACGAGCCTGGACCCGGTCCGGGGCGCGGCAGCCATCGCGGGCGCCGACGGCTTCGGGCTCGGCTGGAGTTCGAGAGCGCCCTCGACCCGCTGCGGGATGGTGAGGGTGAAGGTCGAGCCCACACCCTCCCGGCTCTCCACCGCCACGTCCCCGCCGAGCATCCGCGCCAGCCGGTGGCTGATGGCGAGGCCGAGCCCGGTGCCGCTGTGGGCGCGGCTCGCGGAGTTGTCGACCTGCTGGAACTCCTCGAAGATCACGGTCAGCGCCGCGTCCGGGATGCCGATGCCCGTATCCGCGACCGCGAGCGCGATCCGGTCTCCGACCGCGCGGGCCCGCAGCGTCACCGAGCCGGTCTCAGTGAACTTGATGGCGTTGCTGAGGAGGTTGATGAGGATCTGCTTGAGCTTTTCCTGGTCGGTGAAGACCGTCTCCGGCAGGCCCTCCACGTCCTTGAGCAGCTGCACGCGCTCGCTCTTGACCAGGGGCTCGACCGTCCGGAGGCAGATGTCGATGGTGGGCTCCAGCGCAAACTGTGCCGCCTTCACCTCCATCCGCCCGGCCTCGACCTTGGCCAGGTCGAGAATGGTGTTAATGAGCGACAGCAGGTGCTCGGAACTCGTCAGGATCTTTTCGAGGTTCTCGAACTGCTTCAGCGGCAACACGTCCTTGGCCCGGCGCATCACCAGCCGCGTGAAGCCGATGATCGCGTTGAGCGGCGTGCGCAGCTCGTGGCTCATGTTGGCGAGGAAGCTGCTCTTGGCCCGGCTCGCGTTCTCCGCGGCGTCCTTGGCCTGACGCAGGTGCTCCTCCGCGCGCTTGCGCTCGATCACCCGCCCGAGCTGGGCGCCGATGTTGCCCATGACCTTCAGCAGCGCCGGATCCGGCGTCTTGGCCTCGCCGGCGAAGAACTCCAGCACCGCCACGACCTCGCGCCCGATCGTGACGGGGAAGGCGAAGGCGGCCCGGATCCCGTCCGCGGCCGCGGCGGGGGGGAGGCCAGGCTCCGGCTCCCCCCGAGGACCCAGGCCGGCGCGCCGGACGCCAGGACCGCCCCGGGAGCCCGACGCCGGCCGAGAGCGGCGTCTGCGCCGTGACGTCCCGGAACCGCGCGAAGCGCTCCGGCGCGTCGCAGTGCCAGAGGCCGGTCGGCACCAGGGTTCCGCTCCCGTCCTCGGCCAAGCGATAGGCGTGCCCGAGGGGCCATCCGGTATGGGCCGCGACCCGATCCAGGCAGAACCGCACGGCGTCCTCTACGGTGGCGGCTTCGTTGGCCGAGGCCGCGGTGACCTGCAGCAGCTCGACGAAGGCCGTCTGCTCCCGGAGCGCGAACTCGGCCGCCTTGCGCTCGGTGATGTCGCTCCACGACTCGACGACCTCGACGGGCTCGCCGTCCGGGCCCCGGACGAGGCGCTGCTCGTCCCGGACCCAGCGATAGGTGCCGTCCTTGCGCAGGAACCGGTACTCGATGACGTTGTGGCCGGTCGCCAGCAGATGCGGGAACTCCGCCAGGACCCGGTCCCGGTCCTCGGGGTGCAGCCGGTCCAGCCAGAATTCGGGGCCGGCGAGGTAATCGCTCGGCTCGTAGCCGAGGAGGTCGCGCACGTTCTCGCTGATGAAGGTCGGCGCGTTGCGGCCGCCCACCTCGAAGCTGCAGATCATCGACGGCGACGCGGTCAGGAGGTAGGTCAACCGCCCCTGCGTCGTGAGCAGGGCCTGCTCGGTGCGCTTGATCTCGGTGACGTCGGTGTAGACCGCGACCGTCCCGCCATCCCGGGTCCGGCGCTCGTTGATCTGGATCCAGCGTCCATCGCGCTGCTGCTGGAGGATCGGCCCGCGCGGGTCGCGGAAACGTGCGAGCCGGCTTTCGAGCCACGCGTCGCCGGTGTCGCCCTCCTCTCGCACGACGCAGCGTTCCGCGGCGGCTCGCGCGATTGCGGAGAACGCTGCCCCCGGGGCGATCACGGCATCGAGGCCGGGATGAAAGTCGCGGAAATGACCGTTGCAGAGGCTGAGGCGGTCTTCGGCATCGAACAGGGCGAAGCCGTCAGAACTGCTCTCGATCGCCTCGATCAGGCGTTGCCGCTCGCCGTCACGCGACGCCGTTTCCATGTCGAAGGCCATCATCTCGTGCCCTTCCGCCTCGAGCTTTCGACGCTGGGTTCCCGGGCCTTCCTCGGACATGAACCCGCGTCATCGATCCATGACATCGAAGCGCGATATCAAGTCACTTTGGAGTGGGGATCCGGAAATCACAATACCGAACGGTTTCTCCATGCGGACTATCGTGAGTCTGCTGTCAGTTTACTGATCTGTTTTCTGGGTTGATGGGTATGGTTCCGGATCGGCCGCCGTATCCGAGCGGTGACGGTCGCCGGTCGTGCCGCTGTAATGACGCGGTGGATGGATCGAGACGCTCGGAATGGGGGGCCTCGCCCACCCATGCCTCCCGCTGCCGATGCTCGGTCAGGGGTGACGAGCGTTATGCCACGACGCGCGCGGGGCGACCGGCGTCGCCGACCTTGTGCGCCATCGGACCGGATCGCCGGCCCTAACATTCAAAGGTGCTGCACATCGATCTTCGGGCGGCGGCTCACTCGGGCAACGATCCGCGACCAGAGCCGGTGCGAGGCTTCGTGCGCACGGGCCGCACGCAGCATCACACCCAGCGACAGGCTCAGCACGCTCGCCAAGAGCAGCAGAGGCCTGGAGGGTGGCATCTCAGCCTCGGCGTAGTCGTACCAGAGCGGGTTGTCGTCCTGCATGGCGTGGTCCCTCGGCGGCACGGCCACGCTACTTGCTGCCGCGCTGGGCGAGCACGGCCGGGACGGTGCGCAGCATGATCGCGATGTCCCGGCGCAGGCTCCAGCGGCTGGCGTAGTCCAGGTCGAGCGCCACGCGCTCGGCGTAGCTGGTGTCGGAGCGGCCCGAGACCTGCCACAGGCCGGTGACGCCGGGCGGCACGGCAAAGCAGGTCGCGAACGCCCGGCCGTAGCGGGCGACCTCGGCCTGCACGATCGGGCGCGGCCCGACCAGGCTCATCTCGCCGCGCAGGACGTTCCACAGCTGCGGCAGCTCGTCGAGCGAGGTCTTGCGCAGCACCTGGCCGATGGCGGTGATGCGCGGATCGTCGGAGAGCTTGTGCGTGGCGGCCCACTCGGCCCGGGCGCCAGCGCTGGCGGCCAGGTGCGCGGCCAGCACGCCCTCGCCGTCCGTGACCATCGAGCGGAACTTCAGGCAGCCGAAGCTGCGCCCGTCCCGGCCGAGCCGCATGTGCCGGAAGATCGGCGCCTTGCAGTCGCCGGCCCAGACCAGCACGGCGATCAGCAGCATCAGCGGCAGCAGCAGGAACAGCGCGGCCGCCGCCACCCCGATGTCGAGCCCGCGCTTGGCCGCCCAATCCAACCGAAGCCCACGCGCCACGAACGGCGTCTCCGGCAGAGCGGCCTCAGCCGCCTCGCCCACCTGCCCGAGCGTGAGTTCGGCCGTCACGGCGCAGCCGCCGCCAAGCGCGCCCGGATGAGCCGAGAAATCGGCCGCCCCCCGTCGCTGTAATGCACTCTGCAGCATAGTTCCGACCTCTCGACGGCGACGTTCGCCTTGGGTATTGGTTGGATGGTTAATCAATCATTACGTCTAAAAATGGGTAAATCACGGATGTCGATATGAGACTAGAGCCAATATTTAGTTCAAATGGTACTTAGTTAACTGGTCTAAGGCCGCATACGTAGTTGGGCGATGCGCGTTGCAGGAAATCTGTTCCCCGCCCGCTTCCAAGCGGGTTCAGCGGCCAAAACCTACGTAGTTTCGTCTCATAGAGACCCGTCTGGCCGGATCGATCGTACGCGACACAGTCACGGATGCCTCGGACGGCATCACCCACGTCGAGCGAGACCCATCGGTCGGGTGCGCTACGAGTACATCGGCAGAAAGACCTGTCCTCGCATCACGAGACCGAGCTGGTCGATTGCGATCCGTCGGTCGTGGGCGAACCCGTGGTGCCGCCCGCGTCAGCGCCACGCCATATCCCTGATCGCTCGGGCTACGGGCGGCGTGAAGCCCGATGCCGGCAAGGTTCGGCACGCGGCCCGTCGCGCGCACTGAGACATCGGCCGACGGGATCGAAGCTACGCCTCGATGACCGATCACACCGATCTGCCGTATGCTGGGCGCGATCACGCTTGAGCCACCGGTGCACAATAGAAAATGCCGCCGGTCTCCCCGATGATCTCCACGACCCAGTCCCAGGTGGAATCGCAACGGGCGGCCCCGGTCTTACGGCACGCTGCAGCGACCCGGTCGGCGACGCTCATCGCCTCGTCGAAGACCTGGGTCTCCAGGACGAAAGGGGCGCACCGGATCTTTGTGGTTGAAGACTTGATCTGTAATTTAAACACGATGTCTGGCCGCATATGAAACCAAAGACGATGCAATGACCGCATAGGCGGTTATGCACAGGTCCGCAGTGCCCTTACAGACACTGTAACCCGCCAAGCTAACCAATTGAGCCGGGAAAAACGGCAGGACAAAAGAACGGGACACCGAGACAAACGCTGGCGGGTCGGGGCCTGAAAGGGACCCGGCCTCGACAGCGTCGCCGGTCCGATCCGAGATAGGGCTACCGCGAACGGTCCGGCCTAGACGGCGCCCGAACGGTGCCGCCGACTAGGGCGAGGACAGACCCAAGCGCCGAGACGGGGATGAAGACGGTCAGCATCGCCAGCCCGACGCCCTCGGTGCCGAAGACACGATCGTTGAGAACGCCGACGAGGACGGGACCGAGACCGAAGGCGATCAGCGTGACGCCGGACACGAAGAGCGCATTGACGCGCCCGCGAAACGCTCTCGGTGTTAGGATTTGAAGCCTGGCCAATATGGGTGCGCTGGTCATGCCGAGAAGCGCCACCAGAGCGGTCAACGCCGTCAAGGACACGCTCAGGTCGGAGGCGAGCGCCGTCACGGCGACCGTGGGACCCGTCAGGGCGAGAGCGGCCGCGAGGATGAGAGATCCGGGCCTGCGTCGTCCGCGCGCGCGCCAGCGGTCGAGCAGCCGGCCGGCCGTGAGATGCCCGGCCGGCGCCGCGACGAGAACCAGCAGGCCGATCCGTATACCACTCTCGGCCGGCGTGAGATGATGCACCCGCACGTAGAAGGTCGGGATCCAGGCCGTCAGCGTCTGTCCGATCAGGACGGCCGCGACGGCGGTCCCGAAGAGCGGCAGATACTGCGCGCGCCGCCGATGCATCCACGCCCACAGCCGTGCGTCGCGCGCTGGCGGCGCGGGTGACGGTTCAACGATGCTGAGGGCGCCGACGAGCAGCAGGACGTTGGGGAGGCAGGCCAGGACGAACAGGGCGCGCCATGGCGGCAGGGCGGCCTCCATCCCGGGAATCCGGAACCCGCCGTTCAGGGTCATCCAAGCCAGCACCGTCCCGCCCAGCAGGAGGGCGGAACTGCGCCCGATGCTTCCGCCGGCCGTAAACCACGAGATGCCCCGTCCGAGCCGATGCCTCGGCAAACGATCGGACAGGAGCGAGAGCGCGACGGGCGTGATCGCCGCCTGGCCGAGGCCGAGGAGCGCGCGGGCACCGAGGAGCAGCACGAAGGTGTCTGCGAGTCCGCACGCGAAGGTCGCCGCGCCCCACACGACGAGGCTGGCGACTAGCAGCGCACGCCGATGGCCGCGATCCGCGAGGACACCCATGCCGGGCATGGCGAGCGCGTTCACCAGCGCGAAGGCGGACCCTTGAACCAGTCCGAGTTGCGCATCGCTGAGCCCGAGATCCACCTTCAGGGGCTGCGCCACGAGGGTGATCAGGAAGCGATCGCCGAAGGCGACCAGCTGGACCGCCGCGAGCAGCAGGACCAGCGGCAGTCCATCCCGGTCGCGCCAGGCGCGACCGGGCCGAGTGCTTCCCTCCTGGACGGCCCGCATCAGTACAGCTCGGCGACCCAGCGCGCGAGGACCGGGTCGGGGGCGACCCCGTCTTTCGCTCCGGTCGAACGGGCCTGCCGGATCTCCGTGCGGAACCGGCCCGGCGGCGCGCCGTAGGCACCCGCGAAGACGCGGCTGAAATGGCTTTCGTTGGCGAACCCGTGCTCATGCGCCAGGCTGGCCAGGGGGCGATCCTCGCCGGGCCGCAGCAGGGCCTTCCGCACCGCCTCCAGCCGGCGCTGCTGGATGTAGCGCGCGATGCCGCCGTCCACGCCGAAAACCTTGTAGAGGGCCGAGCGCGACATCCCGATTCCGGTCGCGACAGCCTGCACGTCGAGCCCTGCGTCCATCAGGTGGGCCCCGATGAACGCTTCCGCCCGCGCTCGACGCACGGGGTCGGCCGCCTCGTGCGAGAGCGCCCGGTCCGTGATCGGCAGGTTGGCGAGGCCGAGGCCCAGGAGCTCCGTCACGGCGCGCGCCGCATGGCCGGTGCCGTCCGGCGGCAACGTCGCCACCCGCCGGACGAACGAGGCCAGAAAGTCGGAGAGCAACCCGGCCGCGGCCGCCGGCAGGATCGCCCCGTGGATGTGATCGATGGTCCCGAGCACGCTCCGCACGTGCTCGCGCGCCAACTGCACGGAGATGAGCCGGGCGCGCTCCATCTGCGATCGGTGCGGCCGCGAGGTGTCGACGATCATGACCTCGCCGGGACTGAGCCGCCGCTCGTCCTCGATCGGACCCGACACCAGTTCTCCGGAGAGGAGGAGGTGCAGAGCGAAATGGTCGAAGCCGTCGCGTCGGACGCGCGCGGCGTCCCGGCTGTGCCGAAGGCCGCTGATCTGACGATCGAACACGATCATCCTGGGCTCTCGCACGATCCGGACGCTGGCGTGGAAACAGCCGTCGGTGCGCGTGACGTCGGTGCCCGAGCTGTAGAGCCGCCGATACGCTTCGAAGCTGCCGCAGTCTGTGGCGGCGCGCGCGTCAAAGGTCAGCGCTTCGACAGGCATGAATCGGCGTCTCTCCCGGACGGTTGAGGCAAGGATCTCGGTCGGATCGCGACTGCGAGCGCGGCCAAGCACGCGCTCGCAGCGGTCCCATAGATCCCCGCCCAGGTGCGGCGACCGCACTGCGATACGAGCGACGGTTCGAATGGTTCCTGGGATGCCAAGCGGCCCAACCCGACGCAAGGGCGTCGGCAGCGTCCTCGCGCAACCTTGATTTCGCGCCTCCCGAACGGCCGACCTGCCAGACCCGGCCGTAACAGGCCCCACGCCAGCCGCGGTCACAATCTGGTGACTTCGCAACCGCGGACCGTAAGCGATTGGCGAGCCGTGGTCCCCCGCGTTCGAGCCGCTGACTTGCCGACCTTGCAGCGGGATCCACGCCGGAGACCGCGACCGCGCCGCGGCGAACGCAGGAAGCCGCCCGCAAAGACCGTACGATCCGGACCGTCGCTGCTCGACGGTAAAGTCGATATCGGGCCAATCTCAATCTCGGGCCGTAGTGCTGACCGTTTTCACATGTTACGCCCGTGTCATCGACTGTGCCTCGATGCACGCGCAGCGCCTTTCGCCATCCGGCATCCACTCGAGACGTCGGCTGGAGCCGTGGCGCCGAACCGGTATCCACTTCGGCGGCGCGCGCTCCAGGCCTACATCGTCATGTGCGTGACCGACGGCTCTCCGACGCCATGACCCGCCACCGTGCAGCCTGTGGCGTCATCGCGCTTCTCGCGGCTTCCCTGCCGTGCACGGGCGCAGGCGCCGCACCGGCGGCCCGTGCCCTCGTCCTGGATGAACTATCCGTCGTCGGCGACGCGAACCCGTCCGCCGACGATTTCGCATCCAGGCCCCGGCTGGACGACCGAGCCCGGCCAATCCGCGAGTCGGCCGGAGCGACGATGACCCACCTGGGCGCGATTGCGTATCGGCCCGCCGCCGACATCGGACAGGTCCTGATCGACAGTCCCGGCGTCACGGTCCGTCAGGGGACGGGAGGCCGCGACGTCATCGTGTCGATCCGCGGCAGCAATGCCCGGTCGACGGGCACGAACAGGAACATCGTCGTCGTGGAAGACGGCTTCTCCCTGACACAACCGGACGGTGTTTCCCGCTTCGATCTGACCGACCCGCATGCCTACAGCCGCATCGACGTGTTCCGCGGACCGCAATCGGCGTTGTTCGGCAATTACGCCACGGGGGGCGCCATCGCATTCCAGACCCGGACCGGCCGCGAGATCGACGGCTACGAGATCGGCACCGACGCCGGCAGCTTCGGATACCGCAACACCTATTTCACCGTGGGCGACGCCAGCGGGCCGTTCGAGATCAGCCTGTTCGCCAGCGATGTCCGCGCCAACGGCTATCAGGATCATTCGAGCTACGACACGCAGACGATAAACCTCTTGGCGAACTATACCCCGACCCCGGACAATCGCTTTACTTTGAAGGTCATCGACAACACGCTCAACGCGAACCTCGCGGCCCGCTCGTCTCTGGCGCAGTACCGGATCAACCCCTACTAGCGCGGCTGCGCGGCAGCCGCGACCGCTGCGCCGGGCTGCACGACGGTCGCCTACTTCGTCAACGGCGCTTTCGGACCGATGGCGTCGGTCACAGCGAGCGAAGCGGCCTTGTTGCGCGCCGACCAGCGTTCGGTGGTGGCCGCGCGCTGGGAGCACGACCTCGACGCGTCCACCACTCTGCGCACGCAGCTCGGTTTCGATGAGCGAGACTTCAATCAGCCGTTCTCGACGGCGGCCCCGCGCGGATCGTACCCGGCCTGGAATTTCCTCACCGACCTGAGGCGACAGGATACGCTGTTCGGGCTCCCGGCGGTCGGCTACGCGGCACTCACCTACAACACGATCGACGGCCACGCGGCTATCTTCAACAGGGTGCCTTACGGCGGCCCACGCCTGGGAGCCCTCGTCGGCGATCAGCGCACCGTGCAGGACAATCTCGGCGGGCGGGCGCGGATCGAGCTGGCGCTCGGAGAGCACTGGACGGCTGTGGCGGGTTTCGGCGTCGAGCGTACGGTCATCACCGGGCAGAACAACGCCTTCTCGACCAGCGCCGCCGGCACGGTCGGCACGGTCGTGCGCGTGGATCGCAGCTTCCTGAATGTCGCGCCCGAGTTGGCGCTGGTGTTCAGCCCCGTTCGCGAATGGCAAATCCGCGCCCGGGCCGCCATCGGCTACGGGACGCCTGCGGCGACCAACCTGTTCATCACACCCGCGGGGCAACCGGGCGACAACGTGCAGCTTCAGGCCCAGAGAAACCTGGGATTTGACCTCGAGGTGAACTGGGCCCCCGCACCAGACCTGCAGTTGTCCGTCACCGGCTTCTACGAACTGTTCCGCAACGAACTGCTCTCGCAGTCACCAGGGGCCGGCCTGCTGCCCTATGTCTTCAATGCTCCGGCCTCGGAACACCGAGGTGTCGAGGTCGGCGGCCGCTGGATTTCACCAGACGGCTGGCGCGCCACATTGGCTTACACCCACGACGACCAAGTCTACACCAGCTTCGTGGAGCGACTCAGCGCCGGGACACGGGCCGCCCGCTTCGACCGTGCCGGCAACCACATCCCCGGCGTGCCCGCGGACGCAGCCTTGATCCGGCTCGGCTACGAGCAGACGCATGGGCCGTGGGCGGGCGTGGGCCTGTTCGCCGAGTCGGTCTACCAGAGCAGCTTCTTCATCGACAACGCGAACCTGCTGAAAGCGTCCGGCTTTGCCGTCGTCAACCTCAACCTGCACTACGACCGGGCCATGACGGGCAGCGCGGACATGGGTTTCGCCCGGCGGCTGAGCCTTTACCTCGAGATGCGCAACCTGCTCGATCGGGTCTACACCAACTCAGCACAGAACCTGGCCGATACGATCGACGCCAAGACCGGTCTTCAGAACGGAGCGGGCATCCTCGCCCGGACGACAGGATCGATCTTCGCCGGCGCCCCACGCACGCTCGTGGGAGGTCTGAAGCTCGCGTTTTGAAGCCTCGACGGATCGAGCGGTCATGCGCTCAACCTGCTCCGGGAGCGGGGCGAGGCATACCTCCTTGTCCATCTCGGACCACGGACCTCCCGAGCGAACCCGGACGGATCCGACAAGAGCCGGAGAATCAACGGTCGGCTGAGAAGCACAGGAATTTGGCTGGGGCGCCAGGATTCGAACCTGGGAATGGCGGTACCAAAAACCGCTGCCTTACCACTTGGCGACGCCCCACCGTGGGCCGGGGGCTGTCTAGACGGGCAGCCCCGGCGTGGCAAGCGGTCGTTCGGGCGCGAACGGCGGGGTTCGAGCCTGTGGCGCGCGGGGATGGCTAGCTGTGTGCCTGGCCCCGTGGCCCTGGGGCCGTCAGCGGCGCTCGAGGGTGCCGTCGAGCCTGCGCGGGAGGTTGAGCGGGTTGGCTTCCTGGAGCGCTGCGGGCAGCAGGGCGTCGGGGAGGTCTTGGTAGCTCACCGGCCGGAGGAACCGGTCGATCGCGAGGCTCCCCACCGAGGTCGTGCGCCCGTCCGAGGTCGCCGGGTACGGGCCGCCATGGACCATGGCGTGTGCCACTTCGACCCCCGTGCCGAAACCGTCGACCAGGATGCGTCCGACCCGACGCTCGAGCAGCGGGAGCAGCCCACGCACGGCCGCGTGATCCTCGGGGGCGATGTGCAGGGACGCCGTGAGCTGTCCCTCGAGCTGCTCGAGCACCGCCCGCATCGCGGCGAGGTCTGCGCAGCGCACCACCAGGGCGGCCGCGCCGAACATCTCCTCCTGCAGCGCCGGCTCGGCCAGGAAAGCGTCCGAATCGGTGGCGAACAGGGCTGCCCGGCCCTGAGTGGCCGCGCCGTCCGGCCCTTCGGCGAGCTGCGTCACGGCGGCGTGGCGGCCCAGGCGCGCGACGCCCTCGCAATAGGCGCGGTGGATGCCGGGGGTCAGCATGGTCGCGGCCGGGCTCTCCCGCAGGACGGCCGTGGCCGAGGCCAGGAAGGCGTCGAGGCCGGGGCCGGGCACCGCCAGGATCAGGCCCGGGTTGGTGCAGAACTGGCCGGCGCCCAGCGTCAGCGAGGCCGCGAAGGCCCGCCCGATCGCCTCGCCCCGGGTCGCCAAGGCGCCCGGGAACAGCAGGACCGGGTTGATGCTGCTCATCTCGGCATAGACCGGGATCGGGCGGGGGCGCTTGGCCGCGATCTCCATCAGGGCGGTGCCGCCCCGGCGCGATCCGGTGAAGCCGACCGCGGCGATCCGGTGGTCGGCCACCAGCCCCTGCCCGATCGACTGGCCCGCATCGAACAGCAGGGAGAACACCCCTTCCGGCAGGCCGCTCGCGACGACCGCCTGCTGGATCGCCCGGCCGACCAGCTCGGAGGTGCCAGGATGGGCCGGGTGCGCCTTGACGATCACCGGGCAGCCGGCCGCCAGCGCCGAGGCGGTGTCGCCGCCGGCCACCGAGAAGGCGAGCGGGAAGTTGCTGGCGCCGAACACCGCCACCGGTCCCACGGCGAGCATCCGCAGGCGCAGGTCCGGCCGCGGCAGCGGCTTGCGGTCCGGCAGCGCCGGATCGATGCGGATCTGGAAGGCGCTGCCCTCGCGCAGGATTCCGGAAAACAGGCGTAGCTGACCCACGGTGCGGCCGCGCTCGCCCTCGATCCGGGGCCGGGGCAGCCCGGTCTCCGCCATGCAGCGGGTGACGAGATCATCGCCGATGTCGAGGATGTTGGCGGCGATCGCCTCCAGGAAGGCCGCCCGGGCCTCCGGCGCGGTCTCGCGGTAGGTGTCGAAGGCGGAATCCGCCAGGGCGCAGACCCGGTCGAGATCGGCGAGGCTCGCGCCGGGGAAATCGGGTTCCAGGGTGTTGCCGGTGGCCGCCTCCACGGCCTGGAACGCGGCCTGCGTGCCTCGCTGGGCCTGAGCGCCGATCAGGTTCTCGCCACGCACGGTCATAATCGACTCCTGTTCGAAACGGGTGCGGACGCTCCGCACCGGGTCGGTGAGACGAGGCCTCTCAGCCCTCGCGTGCCGCCAGGGCCTTCGCGCGGATCGCTGCTAAGGTCATGGTCGGTGTCAGCGCCTCCGGGTCGACGAGGCAGTGGATCATCGCCGGCAGGCCGGCGGCGAGGCTGCGCTCGAAGGCGGGGGCGAACTCTTCGGTGCGCTCGACGCGCTCGCCATGGCCGCCGCAGGAGCGGGCCAGGGCGGCGAAATCCGGATTGCGCAGTTCGGTCGCGGAGACCCGCCCGGGATACTCGCGCTCCTGGTGCATCCGGATCGTGCCGTACATGCCATTGTCCAGGACCACGACGACGATCGTGATGCCGTACTGCACGGCGGTGGCGAATTCCTGCACGGTCATCATCACGTCGCCGTCACCCGCGAGCGTCACGACGATCCGCTCAGGCGTGCTGCGCTTGGCCATCACGGCGGCGGGCAGGCCGTAGCCCATCGACCCCGAGGTCGGGGCGAGCTGCGTGCCGAACGCGCGGAACCGGTAGTAGCGATGGATCCAGGTGGCGAAGTTGCCGGCGCCGTTGCAGATCACCGCATCGCGCGGCAGCCGCTCCCGCAGCCAGGTGATCGCCTGGCCGTACTGGAACGCCCCGGGCTTGGGTTCCGGCGCCTCCGACCAGGCGCGGTAGGAGGCGTGTGCCTCGGCGGCGCGCCCTGCCCCCGGCGCGTCGTAGCGCGGCAGGGCGGCGCAGAACGCCCCCGGGCTCGCCTGGATCGCCAGGGCTGGCTGATAGACCCGGCCGAGCTCCTCCGGATCGGGATGGACGTGGACCAGCGGCAGCCCGGGATTGGGGATGCCGAGCAGCCCGTAGGACTGGGCCGGCATCTCGGAGAGACGCCCGCCGACCATGAGCAGCAGGTCTGACGCCTGGATGAGGGCCAGGAGGTCCGGGTTCGGTCCGATCCCGAGTTCGCCGGCGAAGTTCGGGTGGTCGGCATCGAACAGGTTGGCCCGCCGGAACGAGACCGCCACCGGCACGTCGTGGCTCTCGGCCCAGGCGGCCAGGGCGGTGCGGGCGGCCTCCGTCCAGCGTGCGCCGCCGAGCAGCACGACCGGTCGCCGCGCCGCGGCCAGCAGGGTGCGCAACCGCTCGACATCCTCAGGCGACGGGGCGGGCTCGGCCGGAACCACCCGCGGCGCGTCGGCGACCGCCGCCACATCGTCGAGCATGTCCTCCGGGAGGGCGATCACCACCGGCCCGGGGCGGCCCTGCAGCGCGACCCGGAAGGCCCGCGCGAGGATCTCCGGGATGCGGGCTGCGTCGTCGATCTCCACCGCCCACTTGGCCAGCCCACCGAACATCTGGCGGTAATCGACTTCCTGGAACGCCTCCCGGCCCCGCATCGCCCGGCCGATCTGCCCGACGAACAGGATCATCGGCGTCGAATCCTGGCGCGCGATGTGGACGCCCGCCGAGGCGTTGGTGGCTCCGGGGCCGCGGGTGACGAAGCAGATGCCCGGACGGCCGGTGAGCTTGCCGGCGGCTTCCGCCATGATCGCGGCGCCGCCCTCCTGCCGGCACACGAGCACGTCGATGCCGCTGTCGCGCAGGGCGTCGAGCACCGCGAGGTAGCTCTCGCCGGGGACGCAGGTCACCCGCTCGATGCCCTGGACGAGCAACTGATCGACGAGCACCTGCGCACCGGTGCGTGGGGGCAATCCGCTCAAGCCGTTTCTCCCTGGCGATGATGCCGCCCGGAGGAGGTCTCCAGGGGCGGCCGGCCTGTTGCGGCCGTGCGCCTTACCGATGCCGTGTCCTGGGATGCGACTGATATGTCAGCCTCAGGGTAGGGCTGCGGGTGGCCCGGTCAACCTGTCAGACCAGAGGCCGTCGGTCGAGGGCCCGTCGCGTCATCTGATCGAGGAGATCGAACAGGGTCGCGATTCCGGCAAGGGCCCGCTCGGCGTTTCGGGCGGCGATGCCGGCCACGATCGTAGCGTGGATTCCGGCGCAGTCTTGGAAACTGGCGGTGGGCTCGTGGCTGTACCAGAACCGCCGGGACTGGGCGTGGAGCGGAACCATCGTGCTGGTCAGCGTCTGGTTGTAGGCCGCTCCGACCATCGCCTCGTGCAGGGTGCGCTTGAGGCGGAAGTAGACCTCGCGATCCCGGGCACCCGCGGCCACGAGCAAGCCCTCGGTATGACGCTGCAGGGCGTCCAGGTCGTTGTCGGAGGCGCGGACGATGATGCAGCGGGCCATCGTCTCGTCCAGCGGGCGCCGGACCTCCAGCAATTCGAGGTGGCGGATGACGTCGACTGGGGTGACGAGCACGCCGCGGCGCGGATGGACCTCGACGAAGCCGATCGTCTTGAGCCGCGCCAGCGCCTCGCGGACCGGGGTGCGCCCGAGCGCCAGTTCCGCGCCGAGTTCGCCCTCCGACACCATCGCGCCCGGTGCGAGGCGGCGGCTGATGATCATCTGCTCGATGGCGTCGTAGGCGGTCTCGGCGAGGGACCGCGTCCGTCCCGCGTCGGTCGCGATCGCGCGCGCGTCGGGGCTTGCCGTCAAGCTCCTCGCATCCCCCAACCCGATTCCCTCTCGAAGCCTTGGCTTGCTTCTGTTGACAATGGCTCCAGTCGGCGCCCTACTCAAGCACTGAGATATCAGGAGTCGCCCAGGGCGCATCCGCGCCGACCGGATCCTCGACGATCCGGGCTCGATGGCGACCGCCTTCAAGGGGAGGGATGCGGATGGCCGGGCTGTCCTCTGCGACGCGCGACAAGCTCAAGACCGTCAGCACGGCGACGCTGATGACCGCGTTGTTCAAGCGCGGCCTGCGCAATCAGATGATCCAGGGCGTGCGCCCGCTGAAGGCCGGCGGCGGCACGATGGTCGGCGAGGCGTTCACCCTGCGCTACATGCCCGCCCGCGAGGACCTGAACCCGATCACGGTGTTCCGCGACCGCGCGCATCCGCAGCGCAAGGCGGTGGAGGAGTGCCCGCCCGGCGCCGTGTTCGTGATCGACAGCCGCAAGGATGCCCGGGCGGCCTCGGCCGGCTCGATCCTGGCGACTCGGCTGATGGTGCGGGGCTGCGCCGGGCTCGTCACAGACGGCGGCTTCCGCGATGCAGACGAGATCGCCCAGCTCGACATGCCGAGCTACCACGTGCGTCCCTCGGCGCCGACGAACCTCACCCATCACCAGGCCATCGACATCAACGTGCCGATCGGCTGCGGCGACGCCCCGGTCTTTCCGGGCGACGTGATCGTGGGCGACGGCGACGGCGTGGCGGTGATCCCGGCCCATCTCGCCGACGAGGTTGCCGACGAGGCGGTGGAGATGACCGCCTACGAGGATTTCGTCACCGAAGAGGTCCGCAAGGGGCGCTCGATCCTCGGCCTCTACCCAGCCACCGACGAGCAGAGTCTCGCCGACTTCGCCGCGTGGCGGAAGCAGACCGGGCGCTGACGGGGCCCGATACGCACCGGCGCGTCGCCGGCGAAAACGAAAACTCGGGGTCAGGAGAGCGGCTATGTCGGGGGGCATACCAGCTATCGCGGCGCAGACGGAGATAGAGAAGCGAACGGTCGGCAAGGTCGCTTGGCGAATTCTGCCGCTGATTGTGGTGATCTATTTCGTCGCCTACATGGACCGCACCAATGTCGGCTTCGCCTCATTCGGCCTGAACCTGCAGTTCGGCTTCTCCGCGACCCTCTACGGATGGGGCGCGGGGATCTTCTTCCTCGGCTACGTCATCTTCGAGGTGCCGAGCAACATCCTCTTGGAACGCAACGGAGCGCGGCTCTGGATCGCCCGGATCATGGTCACCTGGGGCCTGGTCGCGGGCAGCATGGCGTTCATCACCGGGCCGGTGAGCTTTCTGGTGATGCGCTTCCTGCTCGGGGTCGCGGAGGCCGGCTTCTTCCCCGGTATGATCCTGTACTTCACCTACTGGTTTCCCCGCCGATACAGGGCCCGGGTCGTCGCGGCCCTGTTCCTGGCGGTGCCGGGCTCGAACGCCCTGACGGCGGTGATCTCCGGGGCGCTCCTCCAGCTCGATGGCGCGCTCGGCCTGTACGGCTGGCAGTGGCTGTTCGTGCTGGAAGCGGTGCCGTCGATCCTTCTGGCCTTCGCCGTGCTCGCGCTGATGACCGATCGGCCCGCCAGGGCCGCCTGGCTCGCACCCGATGAGCGGATCTGGCTGGAGGACACGCTGGAGGCCGAGCGCCGGAGCACGGTCGGGAGGCATGGGCATTTCACGCTCAGGCAAGCCCTGACCGACCGCCGGGTTCTGGCGCTCGCGTCGATCTACTTCTTCATCGGTACGGCGACCTACGGCATCACCTTCTTCCTGCCGCCGATCCTCAAGGGCTTGAAGCTCACCGACTGGGAAACCGGCCTCGCAACGGCGGTTCCCTATGTCGTCGGCACCGTCGGCATGGTCGCCTGGAGCTGGTCGTCGGATCGGCGCGACGAGCGCCGCTGGCACTTCGTGGTTGCCGGCCTGATCGCCGTGCTCGGCCTCGTCACGGCGGGGCCGATGCTGGGCAGCCTCTGGGCGCTCACGGCGATGTCGGTGGCCGCAATCGGCCTCTACGGGACAAAGCCGGCCTTCTGGGCAATGCCGGGGGAGTTCCTGTCGGGACCGGCTGCGGCCGGGGGCATCGCGCTGATCAATGCGATCGGCAATCTCGGCGGCTTCGTCGGCCCCTATGTCCTTGGCTGGCTGAAAGACGCGACGGGCACCTACGAGGACGGGCTGTACTTCCTGGCAGCCTGTGCGTGCGCCTCTGCGACGATTACCCTTCTGGCGGTTCGGCCCATCGCATCCTCGGCGGATCCGGGAACCGCCGCGGGACCGCCGGTCGTTGCCGCAACCGAACGCGCGAGACCGGAGACCGTCTGAATGACTGCACGCAAGAAAGACCTCGGCGATCTGCGCAGCCAGCGCTGGTTCGGCGCCACCGACCTGCGCAGCTTCGGTCACCGATCGCGCATGCTTCAGATGGGCTACGAGCGCGCCGATTTCAGTGACAAGCCGATCGTTGGGATCATCAATACCTGGAGCGACATCAATCCCTGCCACCTCCACTTCCGCGAGCGCGTCGAGCACGTGAAGCGCGGCGTGTGGCAGGCGGGCGGGTTCCCGATCGAACTCCCGGCGCTCTCCTTGTCCGAAAATTTCGTCAAGCCGACTACGATGCTCTACCGAAACCTCCTGGCCATGGAGGTGGAGGAACTGCTGCGTCAGCACCCGGTCGACGGGGCGGTGCTGATGGGCGGTTGCGACAAGACCACGCCCGGCACGGTGATGGGCGGCATCTCCATGAACCTGCCGATGATCTTCCTGCCGGCCGGGCCGATGATGCGCGGGCATTCCGGCGGCACGATCCTCGGCTCGGGCTCCGACGTGTGGAAGTACTGGGCCGAGAAGGAAGCCGGCGCCATCACCACGCAGCAGTGGAACGACATGGAGGCGGGCATCGCCCGCTCGGCGGGAACCTGCATGACCATGGGCACGGCCTCGACGATGACGTCGATCACCGAGGCTCTCGGCCTGTCGCTTCCGGGCTCGGCCTCGATCCCGGCGGCCGACGCCGATCACCCCCGCATGGCCAGCGCCTGCGGCCGGCGCATCGTCGAGATGATCTGGGAGGACCTGAAGCCGTCCGACATCCTCGACCGGCGCTCGATCGACAACGCCCTGGTGGTCCACAACGCGCTGGCCGGCTCGACCAACGCGATGATCCATCTGGTGGCGATGGCCGGGCGGGCCGGGATCCCGATCAAGCTCGCGGAGTTCGACGAGTTCGCCCAGAAGGTGCCGGTGATCGCCAACCTGCGGCCCTCGGGCCAGTGGCTGATGGAGGATTTCCACATCGCCGGCGGCATCCGGGCGCTGATGGTGCGGCTGTCCCCCCTCCTCCACCTCGACGCCCGCTCGGTCACGGGCGGTACGGTCGGCGACGGGCTCGCCGGCATGAGCGTCTACAACGACGACGTGATCCGCCCGCTGGACAAGCCGATCGTGACGACCGGCGGCACCGCGATCCTGTACGGCAACCTTGCGCCGCATGGCTGCGTGATCAAGCCGCCGGCCGCGGACCCGCGCTTCCTCAAGCATACCGGCCCGGCCCTGGTGTTCGACGATTACGACGCCATGAGCGCGGCGGTGAACGACCTCGACCTCGACGTCACCCCGGACCACATCATGGTCCTGCGCAACGCCGGCCCGGTCGGCGGCCCCGGCATGCCGGAATGGGGAATGCTGCCGATCCCGAAGGTGCTGCTCCGACAGGGTGTGCGCGACATGCTGCGGATCTCGGACGCGCGCATGAGCGGCACCAGCTACGGTGCCTGCATCCTGCACGTCTCCCCGGAATCGGCGGTCGGCGGGCCGCTGGCGGCGGTGCGCAACGGCGACCGCATCACGGTCGACGTAGCCGAGCGGCGCATTCACCTGCACATCGACGAAGCCGAGATCGCCGCGCGCGTGGCCGCGTTCGTACCGCCGAACCGGGCCTATCCACGGGGTTACAACCGCCTGTTCGCCCAGCACGTCCGGCAGGCGCACGAGGGCTGCGACTTCGATTTCCTGGAGGGCGCCGGCGGCATTCCCGAACCCGAGATCCATTGACGCCAACCCGCCGCCCGCGATCCCAGCCCGGCGCAAGGAAGCCCATCGGCACAGCGGCCTGCACGCTGCCGGCAAGCGCCGGCGGCGGAAACGGAGAGAGAGGGTATATGGCCACGATCGCACGCAGGGGCCTGCTCGCAGGTGCGGCCCTGCTTGGAGCCGCGCGGGCTGCCGGAGCCGGATGGGAGCCGTCGCAGCGTGTGCCCGATCCGGCCGTCGAGGTGCTCGATCCGGCTTTTGCTAAGTACCGCCTGGCCTCCGCCACCGTGGAGCGGGTCGCCACCGGCCTGCGCTGGGCCGAGGGGCCGGTCTGGTTCGGCGACATGGGGGCGCTGCTGTTCAGCGACGTGGTCAACGACCGGATCATGCGCTGGGACGAGGCCTCCGGCGCGCTCACGGTGTTCCGCAAGCCGTCCGCCTATGCCAACGGCAACACCCGGGACCGGCAAGGGCACCTCGTCACCTGCCAGCACAAGACCCGGAGCTTCACCCGGACCGAGCATGACGGATCGATCACCACGCTGCTCGATCGGTTCGACGGCAAGCCGCTCAATTCGCCCAACGACGTGGTCTGCCATTCCGACGGCGCCGTCTGGTTCACGGACCCGGCCTTCGGGCCGAACCCGCACGAGTCGATGGCGGCTCCGGAGCTTCCGGGCAACGTCTACCGGATCGACCCGGCCAGCGGGCAGGCGAGCCTTGCAGTGGCGGGGCTCGCGGGTCCGAACGGGCTGGCCTTCTCACCGGACGAGTCCAAGCTCTACGTCATCGAGGCGCGTGCCAAGCCGAACCGCCTGATCCGCGTCTACCACATCGTCGATAACGGCACCAAGGCCGCCAACGGACGGGTGTTCTTCGACGCCGGCACGGGGACGCCGGACGGATTCCGGGTCGACGTCGATGGCAACCTGTGGTGCGGCTGGGGCATGAGCGAGGCCGAGGACGGCGTGCTCGTCCTGTCGCCGCAAGCCAAGCCGATCGGCCGGATCCGCCTGCCCGAGCGCTGCGCCAACCTCTGCTTCGGCGGCCTCGAGCGCAACCTGCTGCTGATGTCCGCCTCGCATTCGGTCTACGCGCTCTACGTCAACACGCGCGGCGCCGGGACCTGCTGATCCCGGTCGATCGCACGACGCATCCGGCGGCGACCCCGTTTCACGGAGACGGGCCGCCGTTGGATGCGTGGCTGCCCCCCTACTCCGCGGCCTCCGCCAGATACCGCGTCGGGTCGTAGTTCAGGATCGGCCCGAGCCAGCGCTCGACCTCACGGATGTCCATGCCCTTGCGCAGGGCGTAGTCCTCGACCTGATCGCGCTCGACCTTGGCGACGCCGAAGTAATGCGCCTGCGGGTGCGCCAGGTAGAGTCCCGAGACCGAGGAGCCCGGCCACATGGCGTAGGACTCGGTCAGCTTCACCCCGATCCGTCGCTCGGCCTTCAGGAGATCGAACAACTGCGTCTTCTCGGTGTGATCGGGCTGGGACGGGTAGCCCGGGGCCGGGCGAATGCCGGCATAGGGCTCGCTCGTCAGTTCCGCTGGCGTGTAGCTCTCGTCCGCCGCGTAGCCCCAGAACTCCCGACGGACGCGCTCGTGCATGCGCTCGGCGAAGGCCTCGGCGATCCGGTCGGCCAGCGCCTTCACCAGGATCGCCCGGTAATCGTCGTTGGCCCGCTCGAACCGCTCGGCGATCCGCACCTCCTCCAGGCCGGCCGTCACCACGAAGCCGCCGACGTAATCGGCGATGCCGGTCTCCGCGGGGGCGACGAAGTCCGACAGGCAGGTGTTGGGCCGGCCGTCACGCTTCGAGAGCTGCTGGCGTAGACCGTGGAAGGTCGCCAGCCGATCGCTGCGGCGCTCGCCGGTGTAGAGCACGATGTCGTCGCCGACGCTGTTGGCCGGCCAGAAGCCGATCACGCCCTTCGGGTTGAACCAGCGCTCCGCCACGATCTGCTTGAGCATCTCCTGCGCATCCTCGTAGAGGGCGCGTGCCGCGGGACCCTGGTCCGGGTCGTCGAGGATCGCCGGGAAGCGGCCCTTGAACTCGTAGGTCTGCAGGAACGGCGTCCAGTCGATATAGGGGACGAGGTCGGCGACCTCGTAAGACCCGAACACCCGGGCATCCGTGAAGGCCGGCTTCTTCGGCGCGTAGCCCGACCAATCGACCTTGAACGCGTTGGCCCGGGCCTTGGCCAGGGGCAGGCGCTGCTTGTCGAGCTCCGAGCGGGCATGGGCGGCCGAGACCTTGGCGTACTCGGCACGCACCTTCTCGATCGTCGTGTCGCGGGTCTCCTTCGACAGCAGGCTCGACACCACGCCGACCGCGCGGCTCGCATCGGTGACGTAGACCGCCTGACCCTTGGCGTAGGCCGGGTGGATCTTCACCGCGGTGTGGACGCGGCTCGTGGTGGCGCCGCCGATCAGCAACGGCACGGAAAAACCCTCGCGCTCCATCTCGCCCGCGACATGGACCATCTCGTCGAGCGACGGCGTGATCAGGCCGGACAGGCCGACGATGTCGACGTTCTCCTTGCGGGCCACGTCGAGGATCTTGGCGGCCGGGACCATCACGCCGAGATCGATGATCTCGTAGTTGTTGCAGGCCAGCACGACGCCGACGATGTTCTTGCCGATGTCGTGGACATCGCCCTTCACGGTGGCCATCAGCACCTTGCCGGCGGCCTGGCGCTTGCCGTCGCCACCATTGGCGCGCTTCTCCTCCTCCATGTAAGGCTCGAGATAGGCGACCGCCTGCTTCATCACCCGGGCGGACTTCACCACCTGGGGCAGGAACATCTTGCCGGCGCCGAACAGGTCGCCGACCACGTTCATGCCGGCCATCAGCGGGCCCTCGATGACGTGGAGCGGGCGCTCGACGCCCTGCCGCGCCTCCTCGGTGTCGGCGACGATGTACTCGGTGATGCCGTTGACCAGCGCGTGCTCGATGCGCTTGGCCACAGCGGCTTCGCGCCAGGTCAGGTCGGCCGTCTTGGCCTGGGCGGAGGCACCGGTCTTGAAGCGCTCGGCCGATTCCAGCAGGCGCTCGGTGGAATCGTCCCGGCGGTTGAGGACCACGTCCTCGCACAGCTCGCGCAGCTCCGCCGGAATCTCGTCGTAGACGGCCAGCTGGCCGGCGTTGACGATACCCATGTCCATCCCGACCTGGATGCAGTGGTACAGGAACACTGCGTGCATCGCCTCGCGCACCGGCTCGTTGCCGCGGAACGCGAAGCTCAGGTTCGAGACGCCGCCTGAGATGTGGGCGTGCGGCAGGGTCTCGCGGATCGTCCGGGTCGCCTCGATGAAGGCGACCCCGTAGCCGTTATGCTCCTCGATGCCGGTGGCCACCGCGAAGATGTTCGGATCGAAGATGATGTCTTCCGGCGGGTAGCCGACCTGCTCGGTCAGGATCCGGTAGGCCTTGGTGCAGATCTCGACCTTGCGCTCGTAGGTGTCCGCCTGGCCCTGCTCGTCGAAGGCCATCACCACCACGGCAGCCCCGTAGGAGCGGCAGATCTTGGCGGCCTCGATGAACTTCTCCTCGCCCTCCTTCATGGAGATCGAGTTCACGATCGCCTTGCCCTGGATGCATTTCAGGCCGGCCTCGATCACGTCGAACTTCGAGGAATCGACCATGACCGGGACCCGGGCGATATCGGGCTCGGCAGCGACGAGGTTGAGGAACTCGACCATCGCCTTCTGCGAGTCGAGCAGGCCTTCGTCCATGTTGACGTCGATCACCTGGGCGCCCGCCGCGACCTGATCGCGGGCGACATCGAGGGCGGCGGCGTAGTCGCCGTTGGTGATGAGCTTCCTGAACTTCGCCGACCCGGTGACGTTGGTGCGCTCACCGACGTTCACGAACGGGATTTCCTTGGTGAGCACGAAGGGCTCCAGGCCCGAGAGCCGCATCAGGCGCGGGATCTCGGGGGTCTGCCGGGGCGTCTTGCCGGCGACCGCCTCGCTGATCGCCCGGATATGATCCGGCGTGGTGCCGCAGCACCCTCCGACCATGTTGACCAGGCCGGCTTGCGCGAACTCTCCGACCAGCGCCCCCATGGCCTCCGGACTCTCGTCGTAGAGACCGAACTCGTTGGGCAGGCCGGCGTTCGGGTAGGCGCAGACCAGGGTGTCGCAGATCCGCGACAGCTCGGCGATGTGGCCGCGCATTTCGCGGGCGCCCAACGCGCAGTTCAGGCCGAAGGTCAGCGGATCGGAGTGGCGGAGCGCATTCCAGAATGCCGCCGGAGTCTGGCCCGACAGCGTCCGGCCCGACAGGTCGGTGATCGTGCCGGAGATCTGGATCGGCAGGCGGATCCCGGTCTCCTCGAACACGGCCCAGGCCGCGGCCACTGCTGCCTTGGCGTTGAGCGTGTCGAAGATCGTCTCGATCAGGATCAGCTCGGCGCCGCCGGCGATCAGGCCGCGGACCTGCTCCATGTAGGCGGTCTTGACCTGATCGAAGGTCACTGCGCGGTAGCCGGGATTGTTCACGTCCGGCGAGATCGACAGCGTACGGTTCGTCGGGCCGATGGCGCCGGCGACGAAGCGGCGGCGACCATCCTGTTTCTCAGCGAGCTGCGCCGCCTCGCGGGCGAGCCGCGCGCCCTCCCGGTTCAGGTCGTGGATGATCGATTCGAGGCCGTAATCGCCTTGCGCGATGGTGGTGCCGGAGAACGTGTTGGTCTCACAGACGTCGGCGCCGGCCAGGAAGTAATCCAGATGGATCTGCCGGATCGCGTCCGGCTGCGTCAGGATCAGGAGGTCGTTGTTGCCCTTCTGGTCGTTCGGATGATCCTTGAACCGGTCGCCGCGGAAATCCGCCTCGGTCAGACCGAGCCGCTGAATGACGGTGCCCATCGCCCCGTCGAGGACGAGGATCTTCTCCGACGCGCGCTGGCGCAGCGCGGTTGCGATCTCGGTGCCGTCGACGGGCGGAAAGTCAGTCATGGTCGGTCCCAACAGATCACCTCAACCTGAGGTGCCGGAGCGAAACGGAGGCCTCGAAGGAGGCCTCCAGATGTCTTAGCGTTCCCTGGAACCCTCCCGCGAGGCCGCGTCGCGGCACCTCAGGACGAGGCGGAGGGTGTGATCTTGTCTTGAACCGGTCCGGCGTTCGACCGGATCAGTGCGCCTTCCCCAGGGCGGCGGGCCGCGTCTCGGTCGCGTCGACACGTTCTTCGACCTCGGCCGCCGCGTAGCGCCCGAGGAGCGATTCGCCGTCGACGGCGTCCTGAAGATTGCCGGACCGACGCTCGATTTGGTCGAGTCGACGGTTGACCACGGTGAACGCGCGCGCGGCATTCCGCCTGCGGTCTCGTATATCGGTCCGTATCCCCCGGCGAATCGGAAGAACGCTATCCTGCGGTTCGGCCATGGTCCTAACCCCCTGCCGCCCGAACCGGGCGCAGCTGAATTTAAGCCGCCGCCTTCTCCGCCGCCTTCTCCGCCGCCAGCTTCGGCGCCTGCGCGCGCAGGCCGAGCAGGTGGCAGATCGCGTAGACGAGGTCGGAGCGGTTCATCGAGTAGAAGTGGAAGTCCTGGACGCCCTCGTCCACCAGGTCGAGCACCTGCTCGGCCGCCACGGCGGCGGCGACGAGCCGGCGGGTCTCCACGTCGTTGTCCAGCCCCTCGAACCGGGCTGCCAGCCAGTAGGGCACCGAGGCACCGGTGCGCCGGGCGAAGTTCGCCGACTGCTTGAAGTTCTGCACCGTCAGGATGCCCGGGATGATCGGGATCGTGATCCCGGCGGCCCGGACCTTCTCGAGATAGCGCAGATAGACTTCGTTCTCGAAAAAGAACTGCGTGATCGCCTGGTCGGCGCCGGCATCGACCTTGGCCTTCAGGGCGTCGATGTCGGCATCGAGGGTGGCGGCCTCCGGGTGCTTCTCGGGATAAGCCGAGACCGAGACTTTGAAGTCGCCGATGCGCTTGATTCCCGCCACCAACTCCGCGGTCGTGGCGTAGCCTTCAGGATGCGGCCGGTAGGCGTGGCCGACGCCGTCGGCCGGATCGCCGCGCAGGGCCACGATGTGGCGGACGCCGACATCCCAATAGGACTGCACAACCGCGTCGATCTCCTCGCGGCTGGCATCCACGCAGGTCAGGTGCGCAGCCGGCTTGAGGGTCGTCTCGCGGATCATCCGGGCGACCGTGTTGTGTGTGCGCTCCCGGGTCGAGCCGCCCGCCCCGTAGGTCACGGAGACGAATTTTGGCTGAAGCGGTGCCAGACGCTCGATCGACGACCACAGGACCTTCTCCATCTCGTCGGTCTTGGGCGGGAAGAATTCGATCGAGACGCGGATCGGGTGGTAGCCGTCTCGGCTGGCGCGGTGGGTGGGGCGGCGCATCGGATCTCGTCCTCTATGTCGGTCGGTTCAGACGATAAGGGTGACAGGTTGTGTAAGGGCCGCCGGACTTCGGGGTCAGGCGACCGCTCGCTGGAGCGGTTCGGCGGCGCGGTCGAGGCCGGCCTGCCGGTGACTGGCTTCCTGCGCGAGCCACAGCGTGACGGTCAGCTGGCCGACCTCCCGGGGCACCAGATCGCGGGTTGCGACCGTGGCGAGCCCGGCCTCGGCCAGCCAGCCGGAGACTTGGTCCGCGGAGAAGCCGAGCCGGCGATGGGCCTGGCTCGTCCGCAGGAATTCGAGATCGTGCGGCGCGAAATCCACCACCAGGAGCCGTCCGCCCGGTGCCACGAGACGCACGGCGCCCCGCAGGGCACGGGCCGGATCGTCGAGATAGTGGAGCACCTGATGCACCACCACCAGATCGAAGCTCGCCCGGGCGAAGGGCGGCGCATGGATATCGCCCTGGCGCAAGTCCACGCGCGACAAACCCCGCCGCTCCAGGTTGGCCCGGGCGACCGACAGCATGGCGTGGCTCGAATCGAGGCCGGTGGCCCGGGCGGCCCGCGGGGCGAGCAGGCCGAGCATCTTGCCGGTGCCGGTGCCAAGATCGATCAGGCTGCCGAGGGGGCGCTCGCCCAGCGCATCGAGGACCGCCGCCTCGACCGTCGCCTCGGGAACGTGCAGGGAGCGCAGCTCATCCCATTTGGGCGCCAGTCGGGCAAAGAAAGTCTGGGCCGTCTCGGCCCTCTGGGTGCGGACCGCGTCGAGCCGGGCCCGATCCTCCGAGAGCGGTGGCGTATTCCGGTCCAACCCGGACAGGAGGGGGTCGGCCAGGCCGGCACGGGCCTCGGACAGGCGGAAGAAAGCCCAGGCTCCTTCCCGATGCCGCTCGACGAGACCGGCTTCCACCAAGAGCTTGAGGTGGCGTGAGATGCGCGGCTGCGACTGGCCCAGGATGTCGGTGAGGTCGGAGACCGACAATTCGCCGTCGGTGAGCAGCGCCAGGATGCGCAGGCGCGTCTCCTCGGCCGCCGCGCGCAGGACGCCCAGGGCTTCTGGAAAAGGGATCGATCCCGCCGTTCGACTCTCAGCGCTAGACATAAAGATATGTTTATGTCCGTTTCATCGGAGGCGCAAGGGTGATGTTGCGGTGCCAGCGTATTGCCTGGTTTTTGGGTGCCGGATGCGTGCAGGTGCGTTGCGTGCAGGCACCCGGAGGCGCGCATGTCCCAGACCAAGCTCCCACAGATCACTCTGGTCCGCCACGGTGAGACCGCCTGGAGCTTGTCCGGGCAGCATACCGGGCGCAGCGACATCCCGTTGACGCCGGTGGGCGAGGCGGCGGCCCGTACCCTCGCGCCGCGCCTGGCGGCCGGAGCCTATGCGGCGGTCTGGTCGAGCCCGTCGAGTCGTGCGGCGACCACCTGCGCGCTCGCGGGGTTCGGCGCGGCCCGCACGATCGACCCGGACCTCGCCGAGTGGGATTATGGCGCCTACGAGGGCCGGACCACGAAGGAGATCCTGGCCGAGCGCCCGGGCTGGCGGCTTTTTCGCGACGGCTGCCCCGGCGGCGAAACGGCCGCCGATGTCGGCGCCCGGGCCGACCGGGTCATCGCCCGGATCCGCGCCCTGGATGCGGACCTGATCCTCTTTTCCAGTGCCCATTGTCTGCGCGTGCTCGCCGCCCGCTGGATCGGCCTGCCGCCGGAGGGCGGCGCGCTGCTGGTGCTCGGTACCGCCAGCGTCAGCGTGCTGGGATACGAGCACGACCGCAGCGAACCGGTCCTGCGTGCCTGGAACGGCTGATCCCGGCGCTACCGCAGCCAATACCCGTCCGGTGCGAGCGGCGCCGGCATCGGTTCGCCCAGGGCGTGGTGGACGATGCGGTCGACGGCCCGGACCATCGCGTCGAGGGGCAGGTCGTTCGGCTCGGTGCCGAACGGCTCCTCCAATTCGTCGCCGAGGGCGTCGAGGCCGAAGAACGTGTAGCCGACGAGCGCCACCACGACCGGCGTCGCCCAGCCGAGCGAGCCCGCGAGGCCCACCGGCAGCAGCAGGCAGTAGAGCCAGGCCGTGCGGTAGACGAGCAGCGTGTAGGCGAAGGGCAGCGGCGTGTTGGCGATCCGCTCGCAGGCGGTGTGCACCCCGGACAGGGCCTCGATCCGGGTTTCCAGGAGGCCGAACTGGATGTCGGTGAGGCGCCCGGCCCGCATCAGCCCGGCGAGGTCGCGGGTCATGGCGGCCAGGACCGAATCGGTCGGGTTCGGGCCGCAGAGGTCCGAGCCCGGCGCCTTCCCGTCCACCGCGCGGGCCTCGTCGAGGCCGCGCAGGCGGGCGTGCAGGCCGTGCGCGAAGGCCGACAGGCGCCGCAGCTGGGGCGCCGCCTCGGCGGCCGGCAGCAGGGCCGGCATCAGGCGGGCGAGGTTGCGCACCTCGCCGATCAGGCTGCCCCAGGCCTTCCGAGCCTCCCACCAGCGCTCGTAGCAGGCGTTGTTGCGGAAACTCAGGAAGATCGACAGGGCGAGGCCGACCAGCGTGAACGGCGCGACCCCGGCGGTCACCGGGAAGAAAGCGGGCCAGCGCGCCTCCGCCCAGACCACGAGGCAGGAGACCGCGACGATCCCGACGAGTTTCTGGGCCACCCGCGGCAGGATCGAGCCCTGCATCGTGAACAGCAGGGTGAACAGGTTGGGCCGGGTGCGGACGATCATCGGGGCTTCGCGGTAGCGGGTGCGGCCCTCCTGCCCTGCCCTCCCGGCATGGGCAAGGGGCCCGCCGTACACGTCCCTGTGGTCTCCCCCCTGTGGTCTCCCGCCGCCTTGCCCCGGGCTGCGCCGCCCGGCCGGGCCTTGGAGGTAACTTTCAGGTTCGCCCGACGACCGCGATGTCCAAGGCTCCTCCGGCACCGGCGCATCGGCATCCCGGAGCGGCGGCCAGCTCTCGAGCCGGTGTTATCGGTCGGCTTCCCAGAGCCAGGCCGCCCCGCGCACCCCGGAGGCGTCGCCATGGAGGCTGGCGCGCACGGGGGTGTCGAAGGCGTCGGAGAAGACGTGCGGGGCGATCGCACCGGGCAGTCCGGCGATCAGCTCGGGGATGCGCGACAGGCCGCCGCCAATCACGATCACGTCCGGATCCAGCAGGTTGACCACCTGGGCCGCGGCGCGCCCGAGCCGGTCGAGATGCGTCGTCAGGGTTTTGCGCGCGTCCTCGTCGCCGTCGCGGGCGGCGGAGACGACAGCCTCGGCGGTGCGATGGCCGCCGTGCCGACGGGCATGGTCGGCGGCGAGTCCTGGCCCGGACAGCCAGGTCTCGACGCAGCCCCGGCGACCGCAATAGCAATCCGGTCCTGGCTGCTCGTCGGGGGTGGGCGCCGGCAGGGGGCCGTGGCCCCACTCGCCCGCGATGCCGTTGCGGCCGGTGAGCACGCGGCCGTCGATGGCGATGCCCGATCCGACCCCGGTGCCCAGGATCACCGCCCAGACCACCCGGGCGCCGGCCCCGGCGCCGTCGACCGCCTCAGAGACCGCGAGACAGTTGGCGTCGTTCTCGATCCGGACCGGACGGTCGAGCCGCTGCGCGAGGTCGATCCCGAACGGATGACCGTTGAGCCAGTGGGAGTTGGCGTTGCGCACGAGGCCCGTCGCCGGCGACAGGCTGCCGGGCATGCCGATGCCGACGCTGCAAGGAGCGCCGGACGCGGCGCCGGCTTCGGCTTCCAGTCGCTCCACCAGGGCGGCCAGGGCGTCGAGGGTACCCCGGTAATCGCCGCGCGGGGCCGGGACCCGGGCCTCGGCCAGGGTCGCGCCGCTGGAATCCAGCACGATTCCGGCGATCTTGGTGCCGCCGAGATCGATGCCGAGGCGAGCCCGCCCGCTGGGCGCCGGCATCACTCCGCCGCGGCGACCTTGGTGACCTTGGTGTCGGTCCCCATCGGCTGCGGCGCGTGGTCGGAGATGTCGGTGCCGATCGCGACCGGATGGGCCATCACCTCGTTGAGCTTGGCCATGTCGAGCTCGCCCTCCCAGCGGCTGACCACCACGCAGGCGACGCCGTTGCCCACGAGGTTGGTGAGCGCGCGGCACTCGGACATGAACTTGTCGATACCGAGCACCAGGGTCATGGCGGCGACCGGGACCGGGCTGTTCGGGATCGCCGAGAGCGTGGCCGCCAGGGTGATGAAGCCGGCGCCCGTGACGCCGGAGGCGCCCTTCGAGGTCAGCATCGCCACCAGGATGATCGTCGCGTATTGCGCGAAGGTCAGGTCCGCACCCACCGCCTGCGCCAGGAACAGCGTGGCGAGCGTCATGTAGATGTTGGTGCCGTCGAGGTTGAACGAGTAGCCGGTCGGGACCACGAGGCCGACCACCGAATCCGAGGCGCCGAGCCGGCGCATCTTGGTCATCAGCTGCGGCAGCACGGTCTCCGACGAGGACGTGCCGACCACGATCAGCAGCTCGTCCTTGATGTAGGCGAGGAAGCGGAAGATCGAGAAGCCCGCGACCTTGGCGATGCTGCCCAGTACCACGACCACGAACAGGATCGCGGTGACGTAGAAGGTGCCGACCAGCCAGGCGAGGTCGTAGACCTTCTGGATGCCGTACTCGCCGATGGTGAACGCCATCGCGCCGAAGGCGCCCACGGGGGCGAGCTTCACCACGATGCCGATGATCTTGAAGAAGATCTGCCCGGCGGTATCGATCGCGCTGTTCACCGCGGCCGCGCGCTCGCCGAGGCTGGTCACGACCACGCCGGTGAGGATCGAGATCAGAAGCACCTGCAGCAGGTCGCCGGTGGCGAAGGGATCCAGGAAGCTCTTGGGGATGATCGCCAGGATGTGGGCGACGGTGGAATCGGCGGCCGCCTTGTTGGCGTAGCTCGCGACCTTGCTGGCATCGAGCTTCGTCGGGTCGGCGTTGAAGCCGGCACCCGGCCGGATCACCTCGCCGACCAGCACGCCGATCAGCAGCGCCAGGGTGGAGACGACCTCGAAATAGACCAGCGCCTTCACGCCGACCCGGCCGACCTTCTTGAGATCGCCGACAGACGCGATGCCGTGTACGATGGTGCAGAAGATGATCGGCGCGATCATCATCTTGATCAGGCCGATGAAGGCGTCGCCGAGCCACTTCATCGCCTTGCCGGTGGCCGGGTCGTACCAGCCCAGCAGGACGCCGAGCACGATGGCGATCAGGACCTGGATATAGAGGACCTTGTACCAGGGCTCGCGGGGAGCGCCGGGCGCGGTCGTCGCGTGGGTTGCGTGTGCCATATCCATCCCGTGCACGGTTGCCGTGCATCCTCCCGATTTGGCGGCACGCTAGCGATAATCGTTCCCCGCCTCAACGGCGGCTCCGCCTTACTCCTCGAACGAAGTGTGACAAAAACCTATCGATCCCCGGCCGAAAGATCTCGGCGGCGGATATTCATCAGCCAACCTAGTCGATCCAGACCAGACGGATCGAATCAACGGTTCGCACGCGACCTCCCGACAGGCTTCATCGTCCCCGCGCGCCTGGTGCGCCGGGGGCATGGCCCAAGAAGTCTCCTCACGCTGGACGCGGGACGCCGCGGGAACCCAGGTGTCGGCCAAGTTACGCGCGGGATCCGATCCCCGCGGCGACCCGCGGCATCGGCCGGGCATGGTCCCCGGCCGGTGCCGTCTGTCTCGTCGCGATGTCTGTGCGACGCCCCGATCCCCGCGACTCCGTGTTAGCGGTCACTGCCCATGGCGCCCAAGCCGCAATCGCAGCCGAGACGCCCCCGGAACCCGCATCACCGCCGTGGCCTTCCACCCGACATCCGCCTCGTAGTGGGCGGGTCCGCAGGTTTCTGAGGGTCACGCCCAGATCCGGGTCGCCGCGGGGGCATTTCCGCACCCCGCCGGGCAGACTACCGCCCGATCTTCACGCCCGTATCCGAGACACGCCCGCATCGGCACGCCGCCCGGGGCGATGGCGGCTGAGAGCCACCGACGCGGGCATCGCCCCATCCCCGAGCCCGCCGGTCAGCCACCGGACGGACCCCCGAGGAGCGCCGTGGAGTCACCCCCACAGCGCCGAAGGACAGGTGACGGCTAATGAGCACAAAATAGGAACATTGTCAAGGGCGGCGTAGGGTGCCGATCGGCCTGCACCCGGTCGCGCGCGGTCCCTCGCCCAAGGATCCGCCGTTCTCGAGCGCGTGCTCTGCTCGGATGCGTCGCTGCGCCCGCGATGACGGAAAGGGCCGCGGGGCGCTCCTCACCCCACGCGTTCGAGCCGGCTCGCGAAAAAGCCGTCCAGGCCGCCGCGGGCGCCCGGGACCTCGGGCAGGTGGCACGGCAGGGTGCGCAGGTCCCCGTTGCCGTCGATCATCTCGGCGGCGCCGCCGATCTCCTCCGGCCGCACCGGCACGCGCGCAAAGCGGGTGTCCCGGGCCAGGAAGGCGGCGATCTGCGCTTCGCCCTCCTCGGGCTCCAGCGAACAGGTGCAGTAGACCAGCCGGCCGCCCGGGCGCACCAACTCGGCCGCGCTCTGGAGGAGCCTGACCTGGAGCAGCGACAGCCGGATGATGTCGGACTTCGACTTGGTCCAGGCCACGTCGGGGTGGCGCCGGATCGTGCCGGTGGCCGAGCACGGGGCGTCGAGCAGCACCGCGTCGTGGTCCTGGGCCTGGAAGGCCAGGGCGTCGGAGACCGCGATCTCGACGTCGAGGCCGAGGCGGGCGACGTTCTCGCGGAGGCGCTCCAGCCGCGGCGCCGAGCGGTCGACCGCCGTCACCCGCGCGCCGGTGGCAGCGAGCTGCATCGTCTTGCCGCCGGGGCGGCGCAGAGATCGACACCCGGCGCCCGCTGCGGGCGAGCAGCCGCGCCGGGATCGCGGCGGCGGCGTCCTGAACCCACCAGGCGCCCTCCTGAAGCCCGGCAGGTCGGGAATCGCCGGCCCGTTCTCCGGCAGCCGGAGGGAGCCGGTCGGCAGGCGCCGCACCGAAGCGGCTCGACCACGCGGCGCGTCGCCGCGTGGGTCAGGTCGATCGCCGCCCGGCGAGATGGGCCTGCGCGATGGCGGCCGCCCGCTCCGGTCCGTAGGCCGCAACCCAGCGGCTCGCCAGCCAGTCCGGCGTGTTGACGGCCAGCGCGTCGGCGGAGGCGGCCAGGATCGCGTCGCGCTCCCGCACGACCCGGCGCAGCACCGCGTTGACCAGGCCGGCCAGATGCGCGGTGCGGTTGTCCCCCTTGGCGAGTCGCACCGCGCAATCGACCGCGGCGTGGTCGGGGACCGCGAGGTCGAGGATCTGGGCCGTCGCGGTGGCGAGCAGCGCGGTGAGCCGCGGCTTGTCGACCGGCAGGCGCGCTCGAGCCGGGCGGCGAGGGCCGCCCGGATCAGGCCGTAGCGCCGGAAGGTCGCCACCGCGATCGCCCGGGCCAGGCCCGCATCGGCGGGGCTCAGGTTCTCCGTCCGGATCGCCTGAGCCAGGGTCTCCTCGAGGGCCGGGGGGCGCTCCTGGCCGATGATCTCGGCCACCGCATTCAGGGCGGCCCGCCGGGCGCCGAGCCCCGCGGTGTCGGGCGTACCCGTCGATGTCTCGACCGGAATGTTGCGGCCTGTGTCCCGCGATGCCACTTCTACTCCTGAACCCGATGATCCGCTGACACACGCCCTCACACCCGAGCGACCGCGATGCAAGACCCGAACGGACAGGATGCGACCGATGGCGCCGCCGCGGCCCCGCGCAAACTCAGCCCTGCGGCCGAGCGTGCCTCAGCCGAGGCGGCCGAGCGCCGGGCCGCGATCGACGCCCGCGCGGCTGCGATCCGCGCCGCGCCGGAGCATCTCGGCCGCGGTGGCCTGGAGCCGGTGCGCTACCAGGATTGGGAGGTGAAGGGTCTCGCGGTCGATTTCTGAGCCGCCCCCCCCTACTCCGGGCACGCCCCTCGAAGGGCGTCGGCGGCGGCTCGGCCCTGGCCTCCGCCGCGCCCGCCCCGAACCGGCGGTACCAGAGCCCGGTGAGGATCGGCACCAGGATCGACGTGACGATGATGCAGATCGTCACCAGCACCGTGGCGGTCTGCGCCGCCGGGGCGAATTGCGGCGCCACCGCCGCGATCGCCAGCTGGTTGGCGGCGGCACCCTGGCGGTGGACGAGGCCGCGAGCCCCGCCGTCCCGGTTCCGCCCCCGATGGCCTTGTCGGCCAGGATCAGCGGTATCCCGGTGAGCACGATGACGGCCAGCGCGAGCACGATCCCGAGTCCGGCGAGGGGCGAGAGCAGGTTGTTGAGATCCACCGTGTTGCCCAGCGCGAAGGCGAAGAACGGGATCATCAGCTGGCCGCCCGGGGCGAACAGGGCGCGCAGTTTCGGATCGAGGTTGCCGAGCAGGAATCCGACCAGGAACGGCAGCACCGCGCCGACGAAGATCTGCGGCTCGAAATGCGCCGCCCCGGAAGCGCCCAGGATGATCATGCTCATCAGCGGGCCGGACTCGATCGAGGTCAGGATGAACGCGCCCGCCTCCTCCCGGCTGCCGTAGGTCTGCATCAGGGAGGCGTAGAGCCCGCCATTGGTCATATCCATCGCGCAGACGATCGCGAGGATCGAGAGGCCCGCGAAGAAGCCGGTCTGGATGCCCTCGGGCGGGATGAACAGCGCAGCCACCAGCACGATCGCCCAGGCCGACAGCAGCTTGGTCAGCACGAGGGTGCCGGACTTGCGCAGGACGGTGCCGGTCGCCTTCAGGCTGACCGACGCGCCCATGCAGAAGAACCAGACCGCCAGGATCGGGATCACCCCGGTCATGATCCCCTGCGTGAAGCCCTTGAAATAGGCCGGCGCTCCCGGCGCGAACGTCTTGCACAGGGCGCCCAGCAGGAGCGGGACCAGCATGAGCCCGCCGGGAATCCTGTCGATCGCCGCCTTGATCTGCATGGCGCGTCCCTCCGGTCGATTCGGCGACGCGCCGGACCCGAACGGATTCGCGGCGTCGCACCGGCCCACGCCTCTGTCGGGCGCCTTGTCGGACCGGTACCGCATCCTGTTGTCGCCCCCGGGAGGCGTCAAGCGGCGACCCAGGCCGAGGCCGCGACACCGGGCGCGGAACGTCGCGGGCCGGGCGCCGTTGGGCTGGTTCACCGACAGGAGACGATGATGGCGACGAAGGTATCGGCCCACGGCGCGGCCGCGGGACCGCACGGCGAGATCACCCTGGCCCGCGGCGAGCGACTCGGCATGCGCATGTGGCGGGCCGAGGAGCCGAACGCCGACAAGCCGATGACGTCCTCGCCCCACGAGACCGTGGGCTACGTCATCAGCGGCCGGGCGGAGCTGGTGGTCGGCGGCGAGACGGTCGCGCTCGCGCCGGGGGATTCCTACTGTGTGCCGGCGGGCGCCGAGCACACCTACCGGATCCTCGAGACCTTCACGTCCGTCGAGGCGACGGCGCCGCCGGCGAAGTAAGGGAAATCCCTCACCGGGTCATGTAGACCTGCGCGCCGACATCGACCCGGGCGTAGAGATCGACCACATCCTGGTTGTACATCCGGATGCACCCATAAGACGCGTAGGTCCCGACTGAGTTCGGCCGGTTGGTGCCGTGGATCGCGTACTCTCCGCCGGCCAGCGTCATCGCGGCCGCCCCCATCGGGTTGCTGGGCGAGCCGCCCGCGATGACGTTCGGCAGCCGGGGGTTGTCGCGCTTGACCTCGGCCGGCGGCGACCAGGCCGGGGCGACGTACTTGCCGTCGATCGCGGCCGTGCCGAACCATTGCTTGCCGGGCTTGCCCACCGCCACGGGATAGCGGATCGCGGTGCCGTCGCCGTTCACCAGGTAGAGCTTGCGCTGGGACACGCTGATCACCACCGAGCCCGGCGCGACGCCGTTCTGGAACGGCACCACCTCCCGCGCCTGGGCCGCCCCGAAGCAACCCGCCAGCATCGCGCCGGCCAAACCGAATAAAGCCGTCACCCGACCCGACATCCTGGACTTCCTCGACAAGCGTGAGCGTATGCCGGCCAGTAATCCACGGCCGCGCTTGCCGTTCCCTTGAGCGCTATGGTTGACGCTCTGCTTCTCCCGGGAAGTCTTGGGGAGGGTAAAGAAGTAGCCTCAATCGTGAGGCCGGACGGCTCAGCGCTCAAACAACTGGGTGCCGCGGGGGTCTTCCGCCTGCCAGCCGTGGCGCTCCAGTTCCGGGTCGCGATGCTCCTCGACGGGATGGCCGACGCACAGGTAGGCGACCAGCCGCCAGGTCTCCGGCACCGCAAGGATCCCGGCGACGCGGGCGGGCTCCAGGATCGAGACCCAGCCGACCCCGAGGCCGCGCGCCCGCGCCGCCAGCCAGAAGCACTGAACCGCCCCGACCACCGAATAGGCCAGGGTCTCCGGCATGCTGGCGCGGCCGAGGCCGAGGCCGGTCTCGGTGGCGTCGTCGCAGAACACCGCGAGGTGTTCCGGCGCCTCGTTCAGGCCGGCGAGCTTGAGTGCCCGGTAGCGGGCGGCCCGTGCCGCGTCGTAGCCCTCCGCGGCTGCCGCGTTGCAGCGGGAGAAGTCGCTTGCCACGGCAGCGCGCCGGGTCGGATCGGACACGCGTACGAACCGCCAGGGCCGGCTGTTGCCCACCGACGGCGCCCGGTGCGCCGCGGCCAGGCAGGCGCGCAGGGCGTCCGGGTCCACGGCGTCCGGCCGGAACCGACGCACGTCGCGGCGCCACGCGAACAGCGTGTCGAGGGCCTGGATGAAGCTGACGTCGAAGGCGGGCGGACCCATGATGCGGCTCGCCTTACCTGCATCCGGCGTCAAACGGGAGAACGAAAACACCCCGGCCGCGCATCGGAGCCGGCAGCGGCCTCTCGGGACGACCCTCCTGCCGGGGCGCAGGACAGGCCACGAAAAAAGGCCGCCCAGAGGGGCGGCCTGAAGTCATTGGGTCTCGAAACCTCGGAGTGCCGAATTCTGGAATCCCGACCGGCGACCGAAGGCTGGGGAGCTGGGTTTCGGCCGCTGGTCCGGCAGGAGCCGGCGAGGTTCAGGCAGTGTTGTGCCAGTGCAACGCGGCCCGGGAAAGGCGGCATTCGGGCGGAACCGTGTTTTTTGTCGCTTGGATGTGTCGTGGGCGACACGGGGTCCCGGCGCGGCCACCCTTGCGGGTCGCGGGCGCGGGGGCCATCATTCGGCACAGCATGGGCACCACGGAGTGACGATGACGGAGCGGACGAGCGCGGAGTCGAGGCCCGAGGAAGCGGCGGGCCATGTCATTCCGTTCCCCGCCCGTGCGGAACCCCCGCAGATCGCCTTCAACCGGGACGAGCTGCGCACGATCTTCAACCTCTACGGCCGGCAGGTCGCGGCGGGCGAGTGGCGCGACTACGCCATGGATTTCCGCCGGGACAAGGCGGTATTCTCGATCTACCGCCGCGCCTCCGAGATGCCGCTCTACCGGATCGAGAAGGACCCGAAGCTCGCCCGCCGCCAGGGCGCCTACGCGGTGATCGCCGCCAGCGGACTGGTGATGAAGCGCGGGACCGAGCTGGCCCGGGTGCTCGCCGTGCTGGAGCCCCCTCCCCGGGCGGTGTGAGTGTTCCAGGATCGCCTCAGGCGAGGTTCAACCGCTCGACGGTGCTGACGATGTCCGCCTGAACCTCCGGCGGCAGCGGCAGGATCGGCCGCGGTGGTTCGGCGCGGCAGAGGCCGAGATGGTCGGCGAGGGCGTAGACCACCCGCAGGCTCGAATGCGCCTTGAACAGCGTCCAGAGCGGCGCGAGCGCTTCGTTCAACGCCCGGGCCTGCGCGGCGTCGCCGGCCTCGGCGGCGCGCACGATCGCCAGGCAGGTTTTGGGAAACAGGCCGCCGGCCACGCTGAACCAGGCCGTACCGCCCGCGAGCAGCGCCTCGGTCACGTTCCAGTCTCCGCTGAACCCGACCGGAAACTCCGCCGGGACCGCTTCCGTCAGACCGGAAACTCCCGCTTCGGCCGCCGCCGGCTCCGGCGCGGGGCATTTGGCCGCCACGACGCCCGGCAGGCGCGCGATCCGGCCGATCAGCGCCGGCGAGAACCGGAAATGCGTGGTCGCCGGGTTGTCGTAGATCACGAGCGGCAGGCCGCCCTCCCCCGCCACGGCCGTGAAATGCCGATACACCTCGTCGTCGGTGAGCGGCGTGTACGAGACGGGGGCAAGCAGGCCCACGTCGGCCCCCGCGGCCCGGGCCGCCCGAGCGTGCCGGATCGCGTCGTCGGTGCGCAGCGCCCCGATCCCCACCAGAAGCGGCACGCGGCCGGCCACCGCCTCGGCGGCGATCTCGACGACGCGGCGCCGCTCGTCCGGGGACAGGTAGGCGTAGGTCCCGGTGCTGCCGAGCAGGCCGATCGAATCGACCCGTGCATCGACGAGGCGTTCCAGCAGCCGGCACATGGCGGCGGCATCGACGCGGCCGTCCGCGTCGCTCGGGGTGATCGGGAAGGCGGAGAGGCCGGAGATCGGTTGGGGCATGCCGGCATGATAACCGCCCTCACCCGATCCGCGCAGGCCAAAAAAGAAACCCCGACGGTTTACCGCCGGGGCTTCCAGATCCGGGTTCTTGCAGGACTTAGCGGCGGTCGCCGACCAGGCTGAGCAGGAACTGGAACATGTTGATGAAGTCGAGATAGAGGGTCAGGGCGCCGTTCACCGACATCTTGGCCGCCATCTCACCGTCGAAGCTGCTGGAGAGATACATCTCCTTGAGCTTCTGGGTGTCGTAGGCGGTCAGGCCCGCGAAGATCAGCACGCCGAGCACCGAGATGGCGAACTGCAGCGCCGACGAGGCGAAGAAGATGTTCACCAGCGAAGCCAGGATGATGCCGATCAGGCCCATCATCAGGAACGAGCCCATGCCCGACAGGCTGCGCTTGGTCGTGTAGCCGTAGAGGCTCAGCGAACCGAACGCCGCCGCCGTGATGAAGAACACCCGCACCACGCTCGCCCCGGTGAAGACCAGGAGGAGCGAGGACATCGAGGCGCCCATCACCGCCGCGAAGGCCCAGAACATCGTCCGGGCCGACGAGGCCGACATCCGGTCCATCCGCATCGAGAAGACGAAGATGAACGCGAGCGGGGCCAGCATCAGAACCCACTTGAGCGGGCTCGTGTAGAGGGTCTGACCGAAGGAGGTCAGGATCGGGCGCGTACCCTGGTAGGACGCAACCGCGGCCATGTTCAGACCGAGGGCGACGAGGCCGGAGATGCCGAGCCCGACGACCATGTTGTTGTAGACGCCGAGCATGAAGGTGCGCAGGCCCTGATCGACATCGACCTGGGTGCCTGCGTACCCGGACGGCTGCTGGGCGCCGTACCGGAAGGGAGAGTTCTCGAATGCCATGGGAGTTTCCTTGCGGAGGCTCTCTCAGCGTGGTGTTTCGGGCGAGGCCCACGCAGGACCTCTGGCGCCAGGCTGGCACCTCGCACAGGAATATGTTGCGCGGCCGCCGCCCGCACAAGTCCCCAGCTACGGTTGCGGGGGCGCTTTTCCGGTGTCGGAGGATGTATTTTTGTCCATGAAGTCAGGGATTAAAACGGATTCCCGCGCTCACGGCCCCGGGTTCGACTGGCGGTTGCCCGGATCGCATCGGGTCGATGTCTCTCCGCCCAAGTCTTAACCATGCGCGGAGACCGGAAGCGGGGCCGCGAAGACCAGCGGTCAGAGCGCGCACCGCCGAAATGGGTACCGGTCCGGCGTCAGCGAGTGCGACTAATCAAGGCTCTAGATCTGCCGGAGATACGGCGCCGGCTTCTGGCCGAGGATGCGCCACGTGCCGGCCAGCCCGAGCAGGATCGCCAGCGCCACCGCGGCGGTCGCCGCCACAAGCGCGCCGGACAGGTCGAGGCGGAAGTCGAGGTGCATGACCTTCGCGACGATCACCCAGCCGGCGAGGCTGCCGGCGGCGAGGCCGAATACGGCCGTGGCGAGCCCCAGGGCGGCGTACTCGATGGCGTAGGCGCTGAGTAGCCGTGTCCGGCTGGCGCCCAGGACCTTCAGCACCACGGCGTCGTAGAGGCGGGCCCGGTGGCCGGCCGCAATGGCCCCGGCCAGCACGAACAGGCTCGCCAGCACCGCCACCGCGCTCGCCCCGCGGATCGCCAGGACCAGGCGGCCGACGAGGTCGCCGATCGCGTCGAGCGCGTCCTTCACACGCACGGCGCTCACCGACGGGAACGTCTTGGCGACGTCGCGCAGGATGCGGTTCTCGGCGCCGGCATCGGTACCGCCGGGCAGCGACAGGGTCGCGAGATCCGAGTGGGGGGCGCCCCGGAAGGTGCCGGGCGAGAACACCATGACGAAGTTGATGCCGAGGTTGCGCCACTCCACCCGGCGCAGGTTGAAGATCGTCGCGGTCAGGTCGCGCCCGAGCACGTTGACGGTGACGGTGTCGCCGACCTTCAGCCCGAGCTGGCGCGCGAGGTCCGCCTCGAACGAGACCAGCGGCTTGGCCCCCTGCTCGGCGCTCCACCACGCCCCCTCGGTGAGGGTCGAGCCTTCCGGCACCGTGTCGCCGTAGGTGATGCCCCGGTCGCCGTCGAGGACCCAGGCGGCGTCCTCCGGGGGGCGGATCTTGTTGGCCGGCACGCCGTTCAGGGCGACGATCCGGCCGCGCATCATCGGCACGTCCTCGATCTTGCCGTTGGGGGCCGAGCGCGCCAGGAACGCGCGGAATTCGGCGGCGTCGCGGGACGGGATATCGAG
Source organism: Methylobacterium sp. WL1 (assembly GCF_008000895.1). Taxonomy (NCBI): domain Bacteria; kingdom Pseudomonadati; phylum Pseudomonadota; class Alphaproteobacteria; order Hyphomicrobiales; family Methylobacteriaceae; genus Methylobacterium; species Methylobacterium sp. WL1. The sequence goes on from NZ_CP042823.1 coordinate 2,261,021, forward strand.
GAAGAACAGGTTCGGCGCACGCGCCGGCAGGGTCGCGCTGATCGTCCGGCGGACGTTGGCGTCGATCAGGCTGAGGGTGACCAGCAGGGTCACGCCGAGCCCGAGGGACAGCACGATGGCGGGGGTCAGCGCGCCCGGCCGGTGGAGGTTCGCCAGCGCCATCCGGGGCGCCGGCCAGCGCGGATGCGGCAGGCGGCGGGCGAGCGCCATCAGGCCGAGCGCCACCCCGTGCAGCAGCGCGAACGCGATAGCGGCGGCCGCGATGAAGATCAGGGCCACGCGCCGGTCGAACGCCGTGCCGACCGCCAGGCCGACCAGGGCGGCGAGGCTGAGGGCCAGCCAGATCCGGTAGCGCCAGCGCGGGCTGACCCGGGCAGGATCGACCGTGTCGCGGAACAAGCCCGAGACCGGCACGTCGTGGGCACGGCCGAGCGGCGTGATCGCGAACGCGAAGGCGGTCAGCAGCCCGTAGGCGGCGGCGAGCAGCAATTCCCCGGGCGCCAGCGTCGGGTTCAGGGGCAGCGGCAGGTCGGCGGAGAACAGCGCATCCAGGACGAACGGCAGGCTCGCACCGACCGCGAGGCCGATCGCCGTGCCGATGCCCGCGATCAGCATCACCTGGGTCAGGTAGAGGGCGACCACCTGCGAGCCCGGGGCGCCGACGCTCTTGAGCGTCGCGATCGAGGGCCGCTTGCGCTCCACGAAGGCGTGGACCGCGTTGCCGACGCCCACGCCCCCGACGATCAGCGCCGTCAGTCCCACCAGGGTCAGGAACTGGGTGAAGCGCTCGATGCTCTTGGCGAAGCGCGGGTCGGCGTTGCCGCGAGACCGGATCTCCCAGCCGGCCTCCGGAGTCGCGGTTCGGATCCGCACCTGCGCGGCGTCGAGGTCCGGGTCCCGGGCGGCGTCTTTCGGCAGGACGATCCGGTAGCTCCAGCGGTTGAGGCTGCCCGGCTGGACGAGGCCGGTGGCGCGCAGCGTCGGCTCCGAGATCATCAGCCGCGGGCCGAAGCCGATGCCGCCGGCGATCTTGTCGGGCTCGGAGGTAAGCGTGCTGCGGATCACGACCGGGTGCCCGGCGAGCGCGATCCGGTCGCCGACCTTGACGTCGAGGCGGGTGAGCAGGGCCGGGTCCGCGAGGGCGCCGGGCGTCCCGTCGCGTTCCGCCAGCAGGTCGGCGAGCCGGCCCGGCGGATCTGTGACGAGTTCGCCGGCCGCCGGGTAGGTCGCGGGATCGACGGCCTTCAGCTCCACCAGCGCGGCTTCGCCACCGGCCGCCACCGCCATGGCACGCAGGGACGCCACGGCGTCGACCGTGCCCTCGCGCGACAGGGCCTGCCGCTCCGCGTCGGTCGCCTCGCGGTTGATCAGGTTGTAGGCGAGGTCGCCCCCGAGGATCCGCCGCCCCTCCCGGCCGAGACCGTCGGAGAGCGAGCGCGAGATCGACGCCACGCCGGCGATCGCCGCGACGCCGAGCGCGATGCAGGCGAGGAACACCCCGAAGCCGGACAGGCCCGCGCGCAATTCGCGCACGGCCAGACGCAGGGTGAGCGGGATGCGCCGAGGCGCGGGCTCGGGATGCGAGATCGTGCCGTGCATCAGGCGCTCACCGCCTCCTCGACCCGGCCGGAGCGCAGGCGCACGGTGCGGTCGCACAGGCGGGCGAGGCCGTTGTCGTGGGTGACCAGCACCAGGGTGGCGCCCCGGTCGCGCTTCAGCCGGAACAGCAGGTCCACGATCTGCCGGCCGGTGGCCTCGTCGAGGTTGCCGGTGGGCTCGTCGGCCACCAGGATCGCCGGATCGGGGGCGACTGCCCGGGCGATGGCGACGCGCTGCTGCTCGCCCCCGGAGAGCTGGGCCGGATAATGGTGCAGCCGGTGCCCGAGGCCGACCGCCTCCAGCTCGGCGCGGGCCCGCTCCAGGGCGCCGGGCCGGTCGGCGAGCTCGAGCGGCAGCGCGACGTTCTCCAGCGCGGTCATGGTCGGAACGAGGTGGAAGGCCTGGAACACGATTCCGATCCGCCGGCCCCGGAACCGGGCGAGCGCGTCCTCGTCGAGGCGGGCGAGGTCGGTGTCCTCGATCACCACGCCGCCGGAATCGGGTCGCTCCAGCCCGGCCATGACCATCAGCAGCGTCGACTTGCCCGAGCCCGAGGGGCCGACCAGCCCGACCGCTTCGCCGCGATCGACGGTGAGCGAGATTCCGCGCAGGACGTGGACCCGGGCCGCACCGCGTCCCAAGCTGAGATCGATGTCGGACAACGCGATCGCCGGCTCGCGCAGCACCTTGCCGTTGCTCACCGGGCGGCCGATCTGTGGGCGATGACGAGCATGGCGCGCGAGGTCCTGACTTGGCTGCTGACTTGGCCGCTGACGTGGCGACGAACTTGGCGGCACCGCCCGTTGATGCACCGCGATATGGGGGGCGCATTGGGGCTACGCCATGACGGCGCCGGCCGCGTTCGGCGGGCCGCCCTGTTTGTCGCAGCGCTAGCGGGTCTGGTATTCCCTTTCATGACAGCGACTCACGCCGCCACCACCGGCCCGGTCAAGCTCGTCGTCCTCGGGGACAGCCTCACCGCCGGCTACCGCCTGCCATCCGACGCAGCCTTCCCGACCGTGCTGGAGCGCCTGCTCAAGGCCAAGGGCGCGGACGTGACCGTCGCCAATGCCGGCGTCTCCGGCGACACCGCCACGGGCGGCCTCGACCGGGTCGACTGGTCGGTGCCGGACGGGACCGCCGGGGTGATCCTGGAACTCGGCGCCAACGACATGCTGCGCGGCACCGACCCGAAGGTCACCGAGGGGGCGCTCGCGGCGATCATCGAGCGGTTGCAGGCCCGGGGGATCCCGGTGCTGCTCGCCGGCATGCAGGCCGCCCCCAATCTCGGGCCGGACTACAAGGCGCGGTTCGACGCGATCTACCCGACCCTGGCCAAGCGCTACGGGCTGACCCTCTACCCGTTCTTCCTCGACGGGATCATCGGCGACCGGGCCCAGCACCTCGACGACGGGCTGCACCCGAACCGGCAGGGCGTCGAGACCATCGCGGCCCAGATCCTCCCCACGGTCGAGACTTTCTTGGGCGGTCTCCGGCAGGGGGCGTCGCGGTAATGCCGCGCCTGTTCACAGGGCTCGCGATCCCGACGGAGATTGCCGAGGCGCTGCGGATCTACCGGGGCGGCCTGCCCGGCGCGCGCTGGATCGAGCCCGGCGACTACCACGTCACCCTGCGGTTCCTCGGCGATGTCGAGGTGCCCGCGGCCGAGGACGTGCTGGAGGCGATGGCCGAGATGCGTGTGCGCCCCGCCCTCACGGTGACCCTCGACGGGCTCGGAATCTTCGGAGGCGACAGGCCGCGGGCCCTCTATGCGTCGGTGGCACCGAGCCCGGAGCTGATCGACCTCCAGGCCGAGCAGGAGCGGCTGGTGCGGCGCACCGGCATCGCGCCCGAACGCAGGAAGTTCACACCCCACGTCACCCTGGCCCGCCTCAAGCGCGACGCCAGCCCGGAGGCGGTGGCGATGTATCTCTCCCAGGCTCCGGCCTTCGCGCCCCTGGCCTTCACCGCCGACCGGGTGACCATGTTCTCGGCCAAGGAATCGACCGGGGGCGGGCCGTACCTCGCGGAGGCTGAGTTTCCGTTCGTCTAACGCCTGCAGTCCAACCCACCACCTCAGGATGAGGGCGTTGGGTTGGATGCCCGGACTGGACCTACAGCCGCCTCAGCGCCACGCTCTCGATCCGGTGGCTCGCGCCCTTGGTCAGGATCAGGCTCGCCCGCTGTCGGGTCGGTAAGATGTTCTCGCGCAGGTTCGGCAGGTTGATCGTGGTCCAGAGCCGGTCGGCGATGTCCAGCGCCTCGGTCTCCGGCACCTCGGCGTATTTCCGGAAGTACGAGCGCGGGTCCCGGAACGCGGTCTGGCGCAGCTTCATGAACCGGGTGACGTACCAGCGGTGCAGGTCGTCCTCGTGGCCGTCGAGATAGATCGAGAAGTCGAAGAAGTCGGAGACGAACGGGATCGCGGTGCCGTCCCGCGGCAGGCGGGCGGGCTGGAGCACGTTCAGGCCCTCGACGATCAGGATGTCGGGGCTCTCGACCACCCGCTCCTCCCCCGGCACCCGGTCGTAGACCAAGTGGGAGTAGAGCGGTGCGGTCACGCGCTTGTGCCCGGCCTTCACGTCGTGGAGGAAGCGCAGCAGCGAGGCGGTGTCGTAGCTCTCCGGGAACCCCTTGCGCTCCATGATGCCGTTGGCGGTGAGCGCGGCGTTGGGGAGCAGGAAGCCGTCGGTGGTGACGAGGTCGACCTTCGGGGTGTTGGGCCAGCGGGCCAGCAGCGCGGCCAGGATGCGGGCGGTGGTCGACTTGCCCACCGCCACCGATCCGGCCAGGCCGATGATGTAGGGGGCCTTGGTCTCGCGCTCGGCCAGCAGGAAGCGCTGCGTCGCCTTGAACAGCCCCTGCGTCGCCGCGACGTAGAGCGAGAGCAGCCGCGACAGCGGCAGGTAGATCGCCACCACCTCCTCGACCGAGATCGGGTCGTTGATCGACTGCAGCCGCTCGATGTCCTCGGCCTTGAGGGTCAGCGGCGTGTCGGCGCGCAGCTGCGCCCATTCCTCGCGGCTGAACCGGCGATACGGCGAGAGCCGATCCGATCCGTCGAGGATCGCCTCGACGGAGCCCGGCAGCGCGGCCGCGTTCACGCGGGCTGCCTCGCGGCCTTCTCGGCGATCCCGCTCTGGGCGGTGCGGCGTTCCAGCTCCGCCATCACGGCGTCGAGCTCGACGCCGCCGGCGCGGAGCAGAACAACCAGGTGGTAGAGAACGTCCGCGGCCTCGTTCCGGAGGCCGGTCTTGTCGCCCTGCACGGCCGCGATGGCCGCCTCCACGGCCTCCTCGCCGAGCTTCTTCGCCGCCTTCGCTGGGCCTTCCGACAGGAGCTTGGCCGTGTAGGAGGTCTCCGGGTCGGTCCCGGCGCGGCTCGCGACGAGCTTGGCGAGGTCGTCGAGCGTGTAGGCGGTCATGACGCGATCTGCATGTGAGGTCGTCTGTAGAGCAACGTCCTGGATATCCGATCCGGTACGATGCGCCAGCGTTTGATGGTGCATCATCGTTCCCCGAAAGCCGGCAACCGCCGCTCGGGATGATGCTTGAAGGTCCGGCCGAGGCCGTATTCGGCAGGAAACTGCGCTGCAGCCGCCCGGCGATCAAGCCGCGCGGGTGAAAGCGCCCCGGCTTTGTCGGGCTTATGCGGGGTCGAAATCGATCCGGGACGGTGCTCAGCCGTTCGGCAGGTGCCGGGCCAGCGATTCCAGCACGGCCATGCGCACCGCCACCCCCATCTCGACCTGCTCGCGGATCAAGGACTGCGCGCCGTCTGCGATCTCCGAGGAGATCTCGACCCCGCGGTTCATCGGACCCGGATGCATCACCAGGGCGTCCGGTTTGGCGAGCGCCAGCTTCTCGCCGTCCAGGCCGAAGTACCGAAAATACTCCTTCACGGAGGGCACGAACGAGCCGTTCATGCGCTCGCGCTGGAGGCGCAGCATCATCACGATGTCGCAGCCGTCCAGGCCCTTGCGCATGTCCGTGAAGGTCTCGACGCCGAACCGCTCGATTCCCGCGGGCAGCAGCGTCGAGGGCGCGATCAGGCGAACCCGGGCGCCCATCGCCTGCAGCAGGATGATGTTCGAGCGCGCCACCCGCGAGTGCAGGACGTCGCCGCAGATCGCGACCTGAAGCCCTTCGATCCGGCCCTTGTTGCGGCGGATCGTCAGCGCGTCGAGCAGCGCCTGGGTCGGGTGCTCGTGCGCCCCGTCGCCGGCATTCACCACCGCGCAATCGACCTTGCGGGCGAGCAGATGCACCGCACCGGCCGATTCGTGGCGCACCACGATGATGTCCGGCCGCATGGCGTTCAGCGTCGCCGCGGTGTCGATCAGGGTCTCGCCCTTCTTCACCGAGGACGAGGCCACCGACATGTTCATCACGTCGGCGCCGAGTCGCTTGCCGGCGAGTTCGAACGACGACTGCGTCCGGGTGGAGGGCTCGAAGAACAGGTTGATCTGCGTGCGGCCCCGCAGGGTCGTGCGCTTCTTCTCCACCTGCCGCGAGATGTCGACGGCGGCGTCGGCGGCGTCGAGCAGCCCCTCGATGTCGGGGCGGGTCAGGCCCTCGATGCCGAGGAGATGCCGGTGCGGGAAGGCCGGGGGCGCGGGGCTCGTCATGATGAGACCGGGGTGTAGGTCCGGCCGGTCGTTCCGGCAAGGCGGACGAGCGCCTGCGGCCCTTTTCATGGCCTGTGCCGGCGGCCTTTTTTCAACGGTTGGTAACTTCGGCGCCCGCGCCACGTATCAGCCGGATCGCGCGGCATCCGCGCCGCCATCGCCTCGCGAGACGCACGCTTGAGAACCGATACTCTGGACGCCGTCCCGGCGCTCGAAGCCCCGGAGACCGTCGACGCCTCCGGGCGGCGCTGGTTCTACCGGCACCCCGCGGTGATCCGGGTGGCGCATTGGGTCAACGCGGGGGTGCTGCTGGTGCTGCTGATGAGCGGCCTGCAGATCTTCAACGCCCACCCGGCGCTGTACTGGGGGGCGGTCTCGACCTTCGACGATCCGGCCCTGGCGATCACCAGCGAGCAGGGACGCGACGGCACGAATCGCGGTGTGGTGACGGTCGGATCGCACAGCTTCGACACGACCGGGGTGCTCGGCCTGTCCCGGGAGGGCGGCACCGCGGTGGACCGGGCCTTCCCGGCCTGGGCGACCCTTCCGGCCGATCAGGACCTCGCCACCGGGCGGCGCTGGCATTTCCTGTTCGCGTGGCTCCTGGTGATCAACGGCGCGATCTATCTGCTCTACGGGCTGTTCAGCGGCCAGCTCCGCCGCCGCCTGATCCCGGACGGCGACCAGATCCGCGACTTCGCCGGCTCCGTGAAGGAGCACCTGCTCTTACGCTTCCCCGAAGGCGAGGAGGCCAAGCGCTACAACGTGATCCAGAAGCTGACCTACCTCGTCGTGGTGCTGGGCCTCCTGCCAGCCATGGTGCTGGCGGGGCTCGCCATGTCGCCCGGCGTCGACGCCGCCTGGCCCTGGCTGCCGGAGCTGTTCGGCGGCCGGCAATCGGCGCGCAGCATCCACTTCATCGCCGCCGGGCTGCTGGTGCTGTTCGTCGTCGTCCACGTGCTCCTCGTCCTGGTCTCCGGCCTCGTCAACAACATGCGCGGCATGCTCACCGGCTGGTTCAGCCTCGGCCGTCCCGAGAAGGAGACCGCGCGATGATCCTGCACCGCCGCAAGCTGCTCACCGCCGGCGCCGGATTGGCGGGGACCGCCCTGCTCGGCGGCTGCGACCGCTTCGCCGGGACCGAGACCGGGCGCCGCACCCTCAAGGTCGGCGAGGATGCCAACCTGTTCGTTCAGCGGCTGCTGATGTCCCCCGCCACCCTGGCCCGGGAATATCCGGCCGCGATGATTTCGCCGTGGTTCAAGCCGAACGGCACCATCGACCCGCCGGACAGGGATTTTCGCGCCCTGGCGGCCAAGAAATTCGCCGACTTCAAGCTGACGGTCGACGGGCTGGTGCAGACGCCGCTGTCGCTCAGCCTTGCGGACCTGCGCGGGTTGCCGGCGCGCACCCAGATCACCCGCCACGATTGCGTCGAGGGCTGGAGCTGCATCGGCCAATGGTCGGGCGTGCCGCTGGCCGAGCTGGTCACCCGGGCCGGCCTGAAGCCGCAGGCGCGCTACGCCGTGTTCCATTGCGCCGACACGCTGGAATATGCCGGCGGCGGCCTTGAGGGCGGCGACGGCGCCTCCCTGTGGCGCCCCGAGCATCCGGGCTCGGTCCGCGACGGCATGATCCAACTTGCCGCCGCCGAGGATTGGGGCGGTGCTCCGCCCAAGGCCGACAAAGGCACGGACGACAAAGGCACGGACGATTGGGGCCAGGGCGCGCCGGAGCCGGAGGCGCCCGAGGATAAGCGGACCCCGATCCGCTACTACGAGAGCATCGACCTGTTCGACGCCGTCAACCCGCAGACGATCCTCGCCTACGACCTCAACGGCAAGCCGCTGCCGGTCTCGAACGGCGCCCCCCTGCGCCTGCGCGTCGAGCGCCAGCTCGGCTACAAGCAGGCCAAGTACGTGATGCGGGTCGAGCTGGTGGACTCGCTGGCGGGCTTCGGCCAGGGCAGCGGCGGCTACTGGGAGGATCGCGGCTACGAGTGGTACGCGGGGATCTGAACAGGTCGAGCCCGCCCCGCCGTCAGTGCGCGCGCGGCGGGGAAACCCGGTCTGGCGCGCGATTCCCGCGTGTAGCGCTGGGCAGGTCGCTTAGCTGGGCGCGTCGCTTGGCTGGGCGCGTCGCTTGGCTGGGCAGGTCGCTTGGCTGGGCAGGTCGCTTGGCTGGGCAGGTCGCTTGGCTGGGCAGGTCGCTTGGCTGGGCGTCCCACGACGGCATGAGGCAAGCCGGCCAGGTCGACGGTGATTGCCCGCGATCCGCAATCCTGTCGGATTCGCGCCCCGCGCATGACAGCCCCGGCGAGCCGTTCGGCGACCGTTGCCATTTGACAACCCGTGCCCCGTAACCCACTTGTCCCCGGCGCGCGGCCCCGGCCCGACGGCGGGCACTTGTCCCACGCGAATTTCGAACAGAATTCGTCCGTCGCGCCCAGGCCCCGTCGAGGGGCAGAGGTCTGAATGAAAGTCGTCGTCGTCGAGTCGCCGGCCAAAGCCAAGACGATCAATAAGTATCTTGGCCGCGACTATGAGGTGATCGCCTCCTTCGGGCACATCCGCGACCTGCCGGCCAAGGACGGCTCGGTCGATCCCGAGCAGGATTTCCACATGGTCTGGGAACTCGCGGACCGCGGCGCCAGCCGCGTCAGCGAGATCGCCAAGGCCTGCAAGGGCGCGGACAAGCTGATCCTGGCGACCGACCCGGATCGCGAGGGCGAGGCGATCTCCTGGCACGTCCTGGAGGCGCTGAACGCCCGAAAGGCGCTCAAGGGAATCCCGGTCGAGCGCGTCACCTTCAACGCCATCACCAAGGCCTCGGTCGAGGCGGCGATGCGCAAGCCGCGGGAGATCGACCAGGCGCTGGTGGACGCCTACCTGGCGCGCCGGGCGCTCGATTACCTCGTCGGCTTCAACCTCTCGCCGGTGCTGTGGCGCAAGCTCCCCGGCGCCCGCTCGGCCGGCCGCGTGCAGTCCGTGGCTCTGCGGCTCGTGGTCGAGCGCGAGATGGAGATCGAGAGCTTCAAGCCGCGCGAGTATTGGTCGATCGTCGCGACCCTGACCACCAAGGACGGCGCGACCTTCGAGGCCCGCCTGGTCGGGGCCGACGGCAAGCGGATCCAGCGGCTCGACGTCGGCACCGGCGCGGACGCCGCCGCATTCAAGCGCGACCTCGAGCTCGCGAGCTTCCAGGTTGCGAGCGTCGAGGCGAAGCCCGCCAAGCGCCACCCGCAGCCGCCCTTCACCACCTCGACGTTGCAGCAGGAAGCATCGCGAAAGCTCGGGATGGCGCCGGCGCAGACCATGCGGGTCGCGCAGCGCCTCTACGAGGGCGTGGACGTCGGCGGCGAGACGGTCGGCATCATCACCTACATGCGGACCGACGGCGTCGACATGGCGCCGGAGGCGATCCAGGACACCCGCAAGGTCATCGGCACCGAGTTCGGCGACCGCTACGTGCCGGACGTCCCGCGCAAGTACAGCGTCAAGGCCAAGAACGCGCAGGAGGCCCACGAGGCCGTGCGCCCGACCGACATGAGCCGCCTGCCCAAGATGGTGGCCCGCCACCTCGAGCCGGAGCAGGCCAAGCTCTACGACCTGATCTGGACCCGCACGATGGCGAGCCAGATGGAATCTGCTGAGCTGGAGCGCACCACCGTGGAGGTGGCGGCGAGCGTCGGCCCGCGCCGGATCGACCTGCGCGCCACCGGCCAGGTCGTGAAGTTCGACGGCTTCCTGGCCCTCTACCAGGAGGGCAAGGACGACGAGGAGGACGAGGAGAGCAAGCGCCTGCCGCCGATGAAGGCCGGCGACCCGCTCACCCGTGAGCGTATCACCTCGACCCAGCACTTCACCGAGCCGCCGCCGCGCTATTCCGAGGCGAGCCTGGTCAAGCGCATGGAGGAGCTCGGCATCGGCCGGCCGTCCACGTACGCCGCCGTTCTCCAGACCCTGCGGGATCGCGAATACGTCAAGATCGAAAAGAAGCGGCTGCAGCCGGAGGACAAGGGGCGCCTCGTCACCGGCTTCCTGGAGAGCTTCTTCCGGCGCTATGTCGAGTACGATTTCACGGCCGACCTCGAAGGCCAGCTCGACCGGGTCTCCAACGCCGAGATCGACTGGCGGGCGGTGCTGCGCGACTTCTGGAAGGACTTCTCCGCGGCGATCGGGGAGACCAAGGAGCTGCGCGTCACCGACGTGCTGGAGGCGCTCAACGGCCTTCTCGGTCCGCACATCTTCCCCGACAGGGGCGACGGCGCGAACCCGCGAACCTGCACGGTCTGCGGCACCGGCCAGCTCTCGTTGAAGCTCGGCAAGTTCGGCGCCTTCATCGGCTGCTCGAACTATCCGGAGTGCAAGTACACCCGTCAGCTCTCGGCCTCGGGGATCGACGGCGACGGCGACGGCTCCTCGGGCGAGGGTGGCCAGCCGGGCGTCCGGGTGCTGGGCGACGATCCGGTGACCGGGATGCCGGTGACGATCCGGGACGGGCGTTTCGGGCCGTTCGTGCAGCTCGGCGAAGCCTCCACCGAGAAGGACGCCGCGAAGCCGAAGCGCTCGTCGCTGCCCAAGGGGCTCTCGCCGTCCGAGGTCGGCCTCGACAAGGCCCTGGCGCTGCTGGCGCTGCCCCGCGAGGTGGCGCGCCACCCCGAGACCGGCGAACCGATCCTGGCCAATCTCGGCCGGTTCGGTCCCTACGTTCAACACGGGAAGATGTACGCCAACCTCGGCAAGGACGACGACGTGCTGGAGATCGGCGCCAACCGCGCCATCGACCTGATCGTCGCCAAGGAGCAGGGCGGTGGCCGCGGCCGGGCTGCCGCGGATCCGGGCCGCCCGCTCGGCAAGGACGAGACGAGTGGGCGGGACCTCGTGGTCAAGGCCGGCAAGTACGGCCCCTACGTCACCGATGGCGAAGTCAACGCGACGCTGCCGAAGACGATGAATTCCGAAGCGCTGACCCTCGATGAGGGGATCGCGCTGGTGAACGCCAAGCGCAGCTCGGCCCGGAAGGCGCCGGCGCGCGCGGCGGCGGGCGAAAAGAAGCCGGCGGTGAAGAAGACGGCCGCGAAGAAGCCAGCGGCCAAGAAGACGACGGCGAAGAAATCCGGGGCCGGCTGAGCGCCGGACCCGCGACCCGCGAAGAAAGCGTCGCGGTTCGTCGCGTTCAGGCCAGGTAGGTGATCGTGGCCGCCAACGCGGTCGCGACGGTCGCCAACGCGATGGTCAGGCCGTTCACGAAGATGCGGGCCTGCGGAACGACCGAGGGCGCATCGTCCTCGCACCCGAATACGGTGCCGGCGGCTCGCTCGAAGCGGATCAGGGTGAGGCGGCGGGCCTCGATCGCGGCGTTGCTCATCGACGGCGGCTCCCGGACCACGGTCAAGTTCTTTTCCGACAGAACGCGGTCGGAGCCGCTCGGTTCCGATCCGGGCGGCGGCGGAGAAACCGTTAACCCACGATTGTGCAACGTGGCGATGACGGCGCCTTCGCGCTGCGCCGGCCGCGGCCCTCGCTCGCGGCGGTGCAGCATGCGATGGTGGGGCGGTCCGGCGACGCACCGGACCCTCTGGATGTTTCTGTTTTGTTCCGCTATCATGCGGGGATGAAGGCGCATGCTGCACGATCCCAGGTCCGATCGCCAAAGGCCCGTCCGCCCGACGCCGAGCCGGCCGATTCGCCGCGCGCGCGGAGGCCGCGCGTGAGCGATCCGGCGCGCGACCTGTTCGGGCCTGGCGGCAAGCCCCCTGCCCGCGTCCGGCGGAGCCGCGGCGGCGGCGGCTGGCGGAATCGGCCTCGGTCCCGGCCATCGCGGCGGCCGAGCCGGAGGCCGGCTACACGGCTTCCGACATCGAGGTGCTGGAGGGCCTGGAGCCGGTCCGGCGCCGGCCCGGCATGTATATCGGCGGCACCGACGAGCGGGCGCTGCACCACCTCTTCGCCGAGGTGATCGACAATTCCATGGACGAGGCGGTGGCCGGCCATGCCAGCTTCATCGAGGTCGAGCTGGAGGAATCCGGCTCCCTGGTGATCACCGATAACGGCCGCGGCATCCCGGTGGACCCGCACCCGAAATTCCCAGGCAAGTCGGCGCTCGAAATCATCATGACGACGCTGCATGCGGGCGGTAAGTTCGACTCGAAGGTCTACGAGACCTCCGGCGGCCTGCACGGCGTCGGCATCTCGGTGGTGAACGCCCTGTCCGATTTCCTCGAAGTCGAGGTCGCCCGCAACCAGACCCTCTACCGCCAGACCTTTTCGCGCGGCCACGCGCAGGGGGCCCTCGAACTCGTCGGACGGGTCCAGAACCGGCGCGGCACCCGGGTGCGGTTCCACCCCGATGCCGAGATCTTCGGCTCCCTGAAGTTCAACCCGCGCCGCCTGTTCAAGATGGCGCGCTCCAAGGCCTACCTGTTCGGCGGCGTCGAGATCCGCTGGCGCTGCGCCCCCGCCCTGCTCGAAGGGCTGGAGGGCGTACCGGCCGAGGCGGTGCACCGGTTCCCGGACGGGCTGCGCGACTACCTGGCCCGGGACATCGAGGGCAAGGACCTGGTCACCGATGCGATGTTCACCGGCAAGGTGACCAAGCCCGGCTCCCACGGCTCGCTCGAATGGGCGGTGGCCTGGATGGTCGCCGAGGACGGCTTCTCGCATTCCTACTGCAACACCATCCCGACGCCGGAGGGCGGCACCCACGAGGCCGGCCTGCGGGTCGCGCTGCTGCGGGGCCTGCGCGAGCACGCCGAGCGCGTGAACCAGGCCAAGCGCATGACGGCCGTGACCACCGACGACGTCATGGCGACCTGCGCGTCGATGATGTCGGTGTTCATCCGCGAGCCGGAATTCCAGGGCCAGACCAAGGACAAGCTGGCCACCGTCGAGGCGCAGCGGATCGTCGAGACGGCGGTGCGGGACGCCTTCGACCATTGGCTGGCGGCCTCCCCGGCCCAGGCCAACAAGCTGCTGGACTGGGTGATCGACCGGGCCGAGGAGCGGTTGCGCCGGCGCCATGAGAAGGAGGTCGCCCGCAAGAGCGCGACCCGCAAGCTGCGCCTGCCCGGCAAGCTGGCCGATTGCTCGGCCGCCGGAACGGCCAACTCCGAGATCTTCATCGTCGAGGGCGATTCCGCCGGCGGCTCGGCCAAGCAGGCCCGGGACCGGACGACCCAGGCGATCCTGCCCCTGCGCGGCAAGATCCTCAACGTCGCCTCGGCCTCCCGGGACAAGCTCGGGGCCAACCAGCTGATCTCGGACCTCACCCTGGCGCTCGGCTGCGGCACCGGCGCGGCCTTCCGTGAGGCGGACCTGCGCTACGACAAGGTGATCATCATGACGGACGCCGACGTGGACGGCGCCCACATCGCATCGCTGCTGATCACGTTCTTCTACCGGCAGATGCCGAAGCTGATCGATCGCGGCCACCTCTACCTGGCGATCCCGCCGCTCTACCGGCTGCAGCAGGGCTCGAAGGTCGTGTATGCGCGGGACGACGCCGACCGGGAGCGGATCACCAAAACGGTGTTCAAGAGCGGCAAGGTCGAGATCGGGCGCTTCAAGGGCCTGGGCGAGATGATGCCGGCCCAGCTCAAGGAGACCACCATGGATCCGAAGAAGCGCACGCTCCTGCGCGTCGCGATCCTCGAGGAGGCCCGGGAATCCACCGGCGATACGGTGGAGCGCCTGATGGGCAACAAGCCCGAAGCCCGCTTCGCCTTCATCAGCGAGCGCGCCGCCTTCGCCGACGGGGTCGATCTGGATATCTGAGGCGACAGGGCGGCCGTAAAACGACGCTTCCTCAGCGTGGCCGCAGCGAAGCGATTCGGGGAAGCGCGACACGGGGGAACGCGACACCTGGGGACCGCGACACCTGGGGATCGCAATACCGGGTTGCTTCGCGACGGTCGCACTGACTGACTTGCAGACCGCTTTCGGGTCGGAGCGCCTGGATTGCGTCCGCGTCAAGCGATTGCCGGCGAGGCTACTCCGACGCCATGGCCTTGGCCGGATCGAAGGGCTGGGCGGCCGCGACGGTGTCGGTGCTCATGTTGAGAACGGCCGAGAACCGCTCCCCGCCCGGGCGCAGCACGAGGGCGCCGGGCTCCACGGCGATCCGTTTGCTGCCGAGGCCCAGCGGGCCGCCGACATCCAGCACGACCGCCTTCAGGGCACCGCCATCGGCGATCAGCAGGTCGTCGATGGTGCCGACATTGTCGCCGGCCGCGTTGCGGACCGTGACGCCGATCATCTTGGAGGCCAGGAACGCCGCCGGCTTGAGGCCCTGGCGCCTGGCCGCGGCCTCGGCGCTGGCCGCCGTCATTAGCCGGCCGCCGCCCTCCCCGCTGGTGGAGGTGCCCGGCCCTGTCCCGGGCAGCACCGTCTTGGTGCCGATCACGCTGGCATCCTGAGCCGGAGCCGGGAGTCCGGACAGGGACAGGACAGTCAGCGGCAGCAGCAGACGGGACGTGATCAGTCGGATCTTGCGCATCGGGATCGCTCCGGCGCGGCCGAGCCATCCGGGCGCCGACCGTGAAAGGCGCCGGCGGCGACGGGTGTTCCTGTCGCCCCTGTCGCACCGGGCCTCGGTGGTCCTGAAACGCAGAAGGGCCCGACCTTGCGGCCGGGCCCCGGGTCACGATGGCGCCGGCCAAGCCGGCGCCGAAGTGCGATCTTAGTACGAGCCGAACTTGTAGTTCACGCCGGCGCGGACGACGGCGAACTCGGTGTTGGCGGCGGCGCCGTTGAGGTAGGCGGTGCCGTTCGGGGCCAGCAGGTTGCCGTAGAACACGCCGCCGGCGGTGTTCTTCTGGCGGTCCAGGTTCACGTACAGGCCTTCGACCTTGAGGGTCACGGCGGAGGACTTGAAGAAGTTCAAGAACGAGTCGGTGGGCAGGGCGTACTCGATGCCGCCGCCGACGGCGTAGCCGGTGCGGAAGCTGCTGCGGAAGCTGCGGCCAGCGAAGTTCTGGTCGTCCTGGCCCGAGCCGTAGGCGTAACCGCCGGTGGCGTACACGAGGGTCCGGTCGAAGGCGTAGCCCAGGCGGCCGCGGGCGGTGCCGAAGTAGTCGAGGCCGTTGCCGCTGGTAGCGACGAAGGCGCGCGGCGCCGAGAAAGCGGTGCCCGGAGCGCCGGTCACGCCGTAGTTCAGGGTGCCGTTGGCGCGGCGGGCGAAATCGACGTACTGGGCGTCAGCCTCGAAGCCGACCACGATGCCGGAGCCCGGGGTGAACTGATAGTTGTAGCCGATCTGGGCGCCGCCGGTGAAACCATCGTTGGCGCTACGGTTGCCGACGCTGACGACGGCATTGGTGTTCGGCGAGTTGATCAGCGAGCCGGCCGGCAGGCCGTAGCTGGCGGTGTTGCGGCTGCTGGCATCGAAGCCGTAGCCGGCATTCACGCCGAAGTAGGCTCCGGTCCAGGTGAACACCGGCACCGGCGTGAACACCGGCGGCGGCGCAGCGCGACGCGGCAGGTCGGCCGCGGAAGCGGCGACAGTCATGCCGGCGAGAACGGTCGATGCAAGAAGAACTTTTTTCATGGTGCCATGGGTCCTGGGGTTGGCTTGAGCCGGCTGCCTTCTAGGCGCTCTCGGTCGGCGGGTCTGTCGCTTTCCTGCAACAAGCCCGCCGAGACTAGCCCGATCTCGTCAACGAAAGGTGAAGGTTAAGCGTGAAGATCCCTGTCCTCGGCGAAGGACTGTGTATCAGAAGCTGCAACGGCGTTTGAGCAAAGCCTGAAGATTAGTCGGGCTTCATTATCATGAGACGCCGGGATCTGTCCGATTCGGGCCCGGCGCAAGTCGGGCTCTTCCGCAAGGGCGCCGGGGAAACCGTTTTATTCTGGTACGGTGAGCGCTTGCTCGTGCCGTCCCGCGTAAGTCGGCGGTTAACCATGGGGTGGTAACCGTCCCGGATCGACCGTCGCCGGCCGCACGCCGGACCGAGAAGGACAGACCATGCTCCCGCCCGCCGAGCGGAGTCAGAAGCCCTTCGGGACTCGCCGACCCGCCGCCGAGTCGGACAGGCCCGTACCGGCGCATCCGGGCCCGAGCCGAACGGCCCGGCCCACAGGATCCCTGGCCTGGGCGCTGCGCATCTCGGCCGTCGTGGGTCTGCTCGCCCTGGCCGCGACTCACCAGCTCGCCCGTTTGAGCCAGGCCGGCCCCGCGCCGGGGCAGCTCGCCCTGGCCGGACACGGGCTTCCGGCCGATCCTGAGACGACCGGCTCGCTCGCGCCGGCCGGCGCCGCTCGGGCGACACGTCTCGACCCCTGCCTCCTGCCCGCCCTGGACCGTCACCAGCCCTGATCGGCTGTGTGCGGGACCCCGATGCGCGCATTGCGAGATTGACAAGCTGCGCCAAGCCCCTAACTGACTGGCCCATGCGCCCCGCGGCCACGGGTGCGTTCGTGCGTCTTACGTGAGCCCTCCCGAGCCGTTGCCGCGACGGTGTCCACCGCGCCGGCCGGGCGCGCAACGGTTCCTGAACGCAGATGCCTTTTTCCGACCTGGGACTGAGCGAAAAAGTCCTCAACGCCGTCGAGACGGCGGGTTACACCGAGCCGACGCCGATCCAGGCGCAGGCGATCCCTCACGTGCTCGCGCGCCGGGACGTCCTCGGCATCGCCCAGACCGGCACCGGCAAGACCGCGGCGTTCACGCTGCCGATGCTGACGCTGCTGGAGAACGGCCGCGCCCGCGCCCGGATGCCCCGCACGCTGATCCTGGAGCCGACGCGCGAGCTCGCCGCGCAGGTGGTCGAGAATTTCGATCGCTACGGCACCAACCACAAGCTCAACGTCGCGCTGATCATCGGCGGCGTGTCCTTCGCGGACCAGGACGCCAAGCTGACGCGCGGCACCGACGTGCTGATCGCCACGCCGGGCCGGCTCCTCGACCATTTCGAGCGCGGCAAGCTGCTGCTCACCGGTGTCGAGCTGCTGGTCATCGACGAGGCCGACCGCATGCTCGACATGGGGTTCATCCCCGACATCGAGCGGATCGTGAAGATGGTGCCGTTCACCCGGCAGACGCTGTTTTTCTCGGCGACCATGCCGCCGGAGATCGAGCGGCTGGCGGATATGTTCCTGCACAACCCGCAGCGGATCGAGGTGGCGCGGCCGGCCTCCACGGCCTCGACCATCACGCAACGGCTGGTGGCGGTCGGCTCCGAGGGGCATGCCAAGCGCGAGCGCCTGCGCACCCTGATCCGCGGCGAGTCCGAGTTGAACAATGCGATCATCTTCTGCAACCGCAAGCGCGACGTCGCGCTGCTGCAGAAGTCGCTGGTCAGCCACGGCTTCGACGCCGCCGCGCTCCACGGCGACATGGACCAGCGGGCGCGTACAACCGCGCTGGACGCGTTCCGCGCCGGCGAGACCGCCCTGCTGGTCGCCAGCGACGTGGCGGCCCGCGGCCTCGACATCCCGGCGGTCAGCCACGTCTTCAACTTCGACATCCCGCACCACCCCGAGGATTACGTTCACCGGATCGGCCGCACCGGCCGGGCGGGCCGGAGCGGCGCCGCCTACACCCTGGTCGCTCCCGGGGACGACCGCTCGCTGGTCGCCATCGAGGCGCTGATCGGGCAGCCGATCCCTTGGTTCGACGGTGACCTGTCCACCGTGGCCGATCCGTCCGCCGATACCGGCACGCGGCATCGCGGCCGCTCGGGCGAGGGCCGCCGCAGCGCGCGCTCGGGCAAATCCGAAGGGCGGTCGTCCGAGGGCCGCTCGTCCGAGGGGCGCTCGTCCGAAGGGCGGTCATCGGGGGGGCGCTCCGAGCGGCGCGCCTCCGAGGGCAGATCTTCCGAGGGTAAGACTTCCGACAGCAGGACTCCCGACAGCAGATCGTCGGAGACCGGTCTGGTGGAGGCCAGGGCACCGGAGCCGCGCGCGACCGATGGCAGGTCGGAGCCTCGGGCCGAGGCCAAGCCGAATGGCCGCGAGGGCGGTGGACGCCAGCGCTCCCGCGGCGGGTCGGCCGCCGCGCGTGGCGACACCCGTCCGGCTCCGCGCCCCGAACCCGTCCGCGAGGAGCGGGTGCGCGAAGATCGCAGCCGCCGCAACGAGCCCGACGGGGATACCCCGGTCGGACTTGGTTCACATGTCCCGGCCTTCTTGCTTCGACCAGTTTTGGCAAAGAAAGAGAAGTAACGTCCGGCTTAACGTTCCGGCTACGAACCGGCACTAGACTGGTCTTGGGCCGGGTTTATTGATCCACCGGCGGCCTCGGACCGCAGGTTACGGATGAGCCAGGAGACCTATTCCGATCGTGACCGCAGCTTCGCGCTGGCGAAGCGGGCCCACGATCTGATCCACGATTACGGTCCCTCAGCCACCCCCCGGGCCTACGCGGTCTGGTACGCCTACGTGTCCGGTGAGCTGCCGCTGCTGGGCGACGCGGTCAAGCGCCGGACCACCGAGAACGGCTGCCTGACCGAGTCGGACATCGACGACCTGCACGAGACCTATCTCGATGGGCGCCAGCTCACGAGCGCCGCCGGCGACGTCAGCCGCAGCGTGCTCGATGAGATCGGAGCGGTGACCGAGATTCTCGACCTGTCGCTCGGTTCCACCACGCAATATGGCGAAGCCCTGCGCGGCCTGGCCCAGGACCTCGCCCAGGAGGGCATGCCGACCCGGGCGCGCCTCGGCGAGATCGTATCGACCCTGGTCTCCACCACCCGCGAGGTCGCGGTGAACAACCGCGTCCTCGAGGCCCGGATGCGCGAGACCCGCACCGAGATCGAGACCCTGCGCGAGAAGCTCGAGGTGAGCCGGATCGAGAGCCTGACCGATGCGCTGACCGGGCTGGCGAACCGCAAGCATTTCGAGGAGATGCTGAAGGCGTCCCTGGACGCGTCCCGCTTCGGGGGCGTGCCGATGAGCCTGGTCGTGCTCGACATCGACTTCTTCAAGCGCTTCAACGACCTGTACGGCCATCTCACGGGCGATCAGGTATTGCGGCTCGTGGCGATCGTGATGCGGGAGAATGCCGGCCCGCAGGCGCTGCTCGCCCGGTTCGGCGGCGAGGAGTTCGGCATCGTGCTGCCCGGCGCCGACCGGGTCCTGGCCCGACAGGTGGCCGAGAAGGTCCGGACCAGCGTGATGGGCCGGGAACTCGTGAAGCGCTCCACCGGCGAGTCGCTCGGCAAGGTCACGATCTCGCTCGGCATCGCGGTTCTGCACGCCAGCGACAGCCCGGCCTCACTCCTGGAGCGCGCCGACCTGTGCATGTTCGCGGCCAAGCGCGCCGGCCGGAACCGCGTCGTGGACGATGCGGCCGAGTCGCTCCCGCAGGTGGCCTGACGCGAAGCGTTCGGGCATCATCCTGGGTGCCGCAGCCAGAATGATGCGCTAAGTCGTCGATCGCACAACGAATTTCCGGAAGGCCGGACGTCATCCTTCGGGACGACGCCCTAGACCCGGGCCGGGATCCGCTCTTCCGAGACCGGCGTTATCGCCACCGACTCGCCGCAGCCACAGGCCGAGGTCTGATTCGGGTTGTTGAAGACGAACTGCGAGGCGAGCTTGGTGGTGGTGAAGTCCATCTCGGTGCCGAGCAGGAACAGCACCGCCTTCGGATCGACGAACACCCGGACGCCGCGATCCTCGACCACGTCCTCGCCGGGATTGGCCGCCTCGGCATATTCCATCGTGTAGGACATGCCGGCGCAGCCGCCGTTGCGAACGCCGACCCGTAGGCCCGCGATCGGCCGGTCGGCATCCGCCATGATCGCCTTGATCCGCTCGGCCGCGCGATCGGTCAGCGAAAGAACCTTGAAGCCTGCAAACATCGTCACCCTCCCGCCCATCCGGGTTCAAGGCCCGGGAGCGCGCATTCTGACAGGCACAAGATAAGCATCCGTCCCCGCCCGGTCCACTACGGCCGGGCCACAGGGCCGCGGCATTCGGCGCGTCAGGCCGTTTCGCCCGTGAGCCGCGCGAAGGTGGCGAGATCGACGTTGCCGCCGCTGATCACCACGCCGACGCGCTTGTCCTTGACGTCGACCAGCCCGTGCAGGACCGCTGCCGCCGCCAGGCAGCCGGTCGGCTCGACCAGGATCTTCATGCGCTCGGCGAAGAACCGCATGGTCTCGACGAGCTGCGCGTCCGAAACGGTCAGGATGTCGGCGACATCCCGGCGGATGATCGCGAAGGTAAGGTCGCCGAGCGCCGTCGATTGCGCCCCGTCCGCGATGGTCCGAGGAACCGGGATGGTCACGATTGCGCCCCCGCGGAACGATTGCTGCCCGTCGTTGCCGGCCTCCGGCTCCACGCCGATCACCCGGCAGCCGGGCGACAATTCCGCGGCGGCGAGCGCGCAGCCCGCGAGCTGGCCGCCGCCGCCGAGGCAGGCCACCAGCACGTCGAGGGGGCCGGCCTCCGCGATCAGTTCCTGCGCCAGCGTCCCTTGTCCGGCGATCACGTCGCGGTGGTTGAACGGCGGGATCACCGTCATGCCCCGGGGCTCGGCGAGTTCCCGGCCGAGCGCCTCCCGATCCTGGGTGTAGCGGTCGTACAGCACGACCTCGGCGCCGTAGCCCCGGGTCGCCGCGATCTTGGCCGCGGGGGCGTCGCCCGGCATCACGATGGTCGCCGGGATGCCGAGCAGTTGGCTCGCCAGGGCGATCGCCTGGGCGTGGTTACCCGAGGAGAACGACAGCACCCCGCGGGCGCGGACCGCCTCCGGCAGGGCACTGATCGCGTTGTAGGCGCCGCGGAACTTGAAGGCCCCGCCCCGCTGCAGGTTCTCGGCCTTGAAGAACAGTTTCGCGCCGGTCCGCGCATCGGCGGTGCGTGAGGTCAGCACGGGGGTCCGGTGGGCGATCCCGGCGATCCGCTCCGCGGCCCGGGCAACGTCCCCGAAGGTCGGAACGCCACTCTCGGCGGTCGTCGTCTGTGCTTGCTCCGGCATTGTATCCCACAAAGCTCCTGCCTGAGAACCGCGCTCGATCGCGCTGCGATCGGCTCCGGCCGCCTGCCCTCGACCGCCTGCGCGCGCCCGCTCCAAACCGGAATCAGGCCGGCGGACCACTCCCGGTCGCGGCCACTCTTAGGCAGGATTTGCGCCCCGCGCATCCGTGGGATTCACAGGCCAAGCGGAGCCATTCGTTGGCCCGCCGCTTGTATCCCTGGATTCGTTCGAGGGTCGCGTCGCCATGCCGTTGGAATCGAAGGTTCGAGTCGCGTTTCTCGCTGGCCCGCAGCGCGGTACCGCGGAGGCCCGATGAGCGACAGGATGCGCGATCGGCGGGCTGGCGATGAGGTGACGGAGGTCACGTTCCGCGGGCGGGGCCTGGCGCTCCGGTCGGGCGGACGGCTGATCCTGCTCGTCTGCCCGCTCTGTTCGCAGCGCAACGCCAGTCGCGGCGCCGAGCGCGGCATCTGCGAGTGGTGCGCCTATGTGCCGTCTCAAGATCAGGCGGAGCCGGTGGAGCGCGGGACCGGATGAGCGTTTGACACAGGTAATCGCGCAAGCCGTTTCACCGCCCCCGACCCGGGCTCCTTGATCGTTTTAGTAAACCAAACGCCATGGGAGACGGGCCGCCGGTCCCTGCATGCGGTCGGCGAACGGGTTGAGACCGTAGACCGCGCATCCGCCTTGGCGGCGAAACAGCGGAACAGAGATCCCGCCACGGTGCTGCGTACTATTTTCGATTGCAATCTTTGGTTAAAATTACAATTATAGGTTGGGGGTAGCCGACCGGAAGACATCATGCAGCCGTCGGAATGCTGTATTTTTCGCATGATCATCGCGTCCGTGATCGGAAGCGTTGTCACGTTGCTGTTGGTCTGTCGTTTCGATCCGTGGGCTCTGGCGCTGATTCCTCTCGGGGGAAGCCTGGCGACCGTGTTCGTAATCGCCCTGTTCCAGGGCATCGGCCTTGCCATGACGGCGCGCGCGAACGCCGCGGCGCCGACGTAGCGGCGCCTCCAGAGCAGCGATCCTCACGCTTATCCCGCGTTGCTTTCCGCGCTGTTGCGTCAAGCAACGCGCGTTTCGGCTGTCGGACGTGTGAGACCGCCGAAAACCGTTGTGCGCAGGCGTGACGCGCCACCGGTCAGCTGTGGATCACCTTGCCATAGGCGTCGAGCACGCTCTCGTGCATCATCTCGCTGAGCGTCGGGTGCGGGAACACCGTGTGCATCAGCTCCTCCTCGGTGCTTTCCAGGTTCATCGCCACGACGTAGCCCTGGATCAGCTCGGTCACCTCGGCGCCGACCATGTGGGCGCCGAGCAGCTGGCCGGTCTTGGCGTCGAACACCGTTTTGACGAGGCCGTCCGGCTCACCCAGCGCAATCGCCTTGCCGTTGCCGGCGAACGGGAAGCGACCGACCTTGACGGCGAAGCCCAGCTCCTTGGCCTTGGCCTCGGTGAGGCCGACGCTGGCGATCTGCGGCTGGCAATAGGTGCAGCCCGGGATCTTGGCCTTGTCCATCGGGTGGGTGGGCAGGCCCTTGATGGTCTCGACGCAGATGACGCCCTCGTGCTCGGCCTTGTGGGCCAGCATCGGGGGGCCGGCGACGTCGCCGATGGCGTACAGGCCCGGGACGTTGGTCCGGCCCAGCCCGTCGGTGACGACGATACCGCGGTCGATCTTCACCCCGAGTTTTTCGAGGCCGATATTCTCGATGTTGCCGACCACTCCCACCGCCGAGATCAGCTTCTCCGCGGTGATTGTCTGTGAGGTGCCGTCCCCGCCCTCGATGGTCGCCGTGACCGAATCGGCGCCCTTCTCGACCTTGGTCACCTTGGCGCCAGTGAGGATCTTGATGCCCTGCTTCTCGAAGCGCTTGCGCGCCAGGCCCGCGATCTCGGCATCCTCCACCGGCAGGATCTGCGGCAGCAGCTCCACCACGGTCACCTCGGCGCCCATGGTCCGGTAGAACGAGGCGAACTCGATACCGATCGCGCCCGAGCCCATGACGAGCAGGCTCTTGGGCATCGTCTCGGGGACCATGGCCTCGTAATAGGTCCAGATCTGCTTCTTGTCGGGCTCGATCCCGGGGATCGCCCGCGGCCGGGCGCCGGTGGCCACGATGATGTGCTTGGCCTGGTAGCTGCCCGCTCCCTTGGCGCCCTTGGGCGGCTCGGCGCGCTTGGACTCCTTTACGGTGACCTGGCCGGGCTGGTTGCCCGTGGCGACGCTGTCGACCGAGGCCTCGCCCCAGATGACGTCGACCTTGTTCTTCTTCAGCAGCATGCCGACGCCGCCGTTGAGCCGACCCGAGACGCCCCGCGAGCGCTTCACGATGGCCGCGGTGTCGAACGACACCTCCTTGGCCGACAGGCCGTAATCGGAGGCGTGCTGCATGTAGTGGTAGATCTCGGCCGAGCGCAGCAGCGCCTTGGTGGGGATGCAGCCCCAGTTCAGGCAGATGCCGCCCAGGTGCTCCCGGTCGATCACCGCCGTCTTGTAGCCGAGCTGCGCCGCCCGGATCGCCGTGACGTAGCCGCCGGGGCCAGCGCCGATGATGAGGATGTCGTAGGTGTCGGACATTGCGTGCTCCGGCTCAGACCAACATGCCCATCGGGTTCTCGATCAGCCCCTTGAAGGCCGCGACCAGCTCGGCGCCCAGCGCACCGTCGAGGACGCGGTGGTCGCAGGACAGGGTGGCGGTCATCACCTGGACCACCGCCGGGGCGCCGTCCTTGACGACGACGCGCTTCTCACCGGCCCCCACCGCCAGGATGCTCGATTGCGGCGGGTTGATCACCGCGGTGAAGTGCTTGATCCCGAACATGCCGAGGTTCGACACCGAGGTGACGCCGCCCTGGTACTCCTCCGGCTTGAGCTTCTTCGCACGCGCCCGGGCGGCGAAATCCTTCATCTCCTTCGAGATGGTGGACAGGGTCTTCTCGTCGGCCCGGCGGATCACCGGAGTGAACAACCCGCCGTCGATCGCCACCGCGACGCCGACCTCGGCCTGCTTGAAGCGCAGCACCCGGTCCTCGGCCCAGACCGCATTGGCGGCGGGCACGCGGGTGAGCGCCAGGCCCATCGCCTTGATGACGAAGTCGTTGACCGACAGCTTGAAGGCCGGCTTGCCGTCCTTGTCCTTGCCCGCGGAGGCGTTGAGCGTCTCGCGCAGCGCCATCAGCGCGTCGAGCTCGCAATCCACCGTGAGGTAGAAGTGCGGGGCCACCTGCATCGCCTCGGTGAGGCGCTTGGCGATGGTCTTGCGCATGCCGTCGAGCGGCACCTCCTCGTAGGAGCCCTTGGCGTAGAAGCCCCGGACCTGATCGAGGGTGAGGCCGGCCGGCGCCCCGCCCACGGGCGCCGCCTTCGGAGCGGGCGCTGCCGCCTTGGGCGCCTCGGCGGCGGGCTGCTGGGGCGGCCGGCGCCTTTGGTGGTCCCGGTGGCCTTGGCGGCCTGGACGTCGCGAGCAATGATCCGCCCGTGCGGGCCGGTGCCCTCCACGGCGGCGAGCTCGACGCCCTCCTGCTTGGCGATCCGGCGCGCGAGCGGCGAGGCGAAGACCCGGCCGCCCGAACCGCCCTGCTGCTGCGGCGCGGTCCCGCCCGGCTGGGCGCCCTCCGGCGCCGCGTTCACCCGCTCGTAGGACATGTGGCCGCCGCCGGGCGTGGTGTTCTGGTCGGCCGGCGCCGGCTCGGCCGATGTCGGCCCGGATTTTGGCTGGGCCTTGACCTCCGGCTCGGCCTTGCCGCCGCCCGTGGCCGGCACGCTCGACGGATCCTCGCCTTCGACGGCGATCACCGCGATCAGGTCGTTGACCGGCACGTCGGCGGTGCCCTCGGGCACGACGATCTTGGCGAGCACGCCCTCGTCGATCGCCTCGACCTCCATGGTCGCCTTGTCGGTCTCGATCTCGGCGAGGATGTCGCCGGATTTCACGGCGTCGCCCTCCTTCTTCAGCCACTTGGCCAGGTTGCCCTTCTCCATGGTCGGCGAGAGGGCGGGCATGAGCACGTTGATCGGCATGGCATCAGGTCTCGGGCAAGGCCGGGGCGGCCGGATCGTCGAAAGGAAACAGGTCGTCCAGGGGGAACGGGACGGCGTCGAAGGGCGGCAGGGCCACGGTCTCGCCGCGCTGGATCGTGGCCAGCAGCAGCCAGCGCCCGTCCATCAGGGCAAACCCTTCCAGCACGCCCGCGGCCGGATCGAGCAGCCAGAGGTGGCCGATCCCCGCCTCCGCGTAGATGCGGCGCTTGGGACCGCGGTCGAGGCGCATGGTGGACGGCGACAGGATCTCACAGACCCAATCCGGCGCGGTCGTGATGAAGGCATCCGCGGGTTCGGTCGGCATCCGCTCGCGGCGCCAGCCAGCGAGATCGGGCACGACCACGTGAGGGTCGAGATGAAGCTCCGGCTCGATCATGAAGATCCAACCCCCGGGACCCCCACGCCCACGGCTGAAGGTAAAATCGAGCTCGCTGGAGAGTCGTACTGCCGCGCTGGCGTGCCCAGGCCGCGGACGCGGGTGTGTCTCCAGGGTGCCATCGATGATCTCGGCGACGAGATGCTCCGGCACGGCCACGAGATTGGCGTAGGTTGCCAGTCGGATCGCTGCCTCAGCCATGGTCGGATGCCGCCATCGCTAGTTGAAGCCGCCGGGGTCGAGCCCCTCGGCCTCCCAGCCGGCGCGGATGCGCTCGAACGCCTCCTCTTCCGACATGTCGGTCTCCAGCGCGTAGGCGCGGGCCGCCTGCCGGGCGAGGTCGAGCAGCAGCCGTCCCCAGGTCGCGGGATCGTCGAACGACCGACGCAGCGCCACGCTCACGGCGCCGTCCACCACGGCCGCGCGCAGCACCTCAATGCCGCCCTGCGCGCGGGCGTCCGGCGGGACGGCCAGCTCGACGAAGTCCTGTGTGGGATCCTGGCTCATGGCGCGCCGGCTGGTTTCCGAACCCGTTCGAGGCTGACGGACGGGGCTGCGGCGCCGCCCGCGAGTCGCGTCACTTGTAGCAGACGCTCTTGGCCGCCTCGACGACCTCGGCCACGGTCGGCAGGGCGAGCTTTTCCAGGTTCGCCGCGTAGGGCATCGGCACGTCCTTGCCGGTGATGCGCAGGACCGGGGCGTCGAGGTAGTCGAAGGCGTCGACCATCAGGCGGGCCACGATCTCGGCGCCGATGCCGGATTGCGGGAAGCCCTCCTCCACGGTGATGCAGCGGCCGGTCTTCTTCACCGAGCGCACCACCGTCTCGGAATCCATCGGGCGGATCGTGCGCAGGTCGATCACCTCGGCCTCGATGCCTTCCTCGGCGAGCGCCTGGGCGGCCTTGAGCGCGTAGGTCATGCCGATCGCGAAGGACACGATGGTCACGTCCTTGCCGGTGCGGTGAACCCGCGCCTTGCCGATCGGCAGCACGAAGTCGTCGAGCTGCGGCACCGGGAAGGACTGGCCGTAGAGGATCTCGTTCTCCAGGAAGATGATCGGGTTCGGGTCGCGGATCGCGGCCTTGAGCAGGCCCTTGGCGTCCGAGGCCGTGTAGGGGGCGATCACCTTGAGGCCCGGCACGTTGGAGTACCACGCGGAATAATCGTGGCTGTGCTGGGCGCCGACCCGGGCGGCCGCGCCGTTGGGGCCGCGGAACACGATCGGGCAGCCGAGCTGGCCGCCCGACATGTACAGGGTCTTGGCCGCCGAGTTGATGATGTGGTCGATCGCCTGCATGGCGAAGTTGAAGGTCATGAACTCGACGATCGGCTTCAGGCCGGACAGCGCCGCGCCGACGCCGATACCGGCGAAGCCGTGCTCGGTGATCGGGGTGTCGACCACCCGCCGGGCGCCGAATTCCTGCAGCAGCCCCTGCGTGATCTTGTAGGCGCCCTGATACTCGGCGACCTCCTCGCCCATGACGAAGACGTCGCCGTCGCGGCGCATCTCCTCGGCCATCGCGTCGCGCAGGGCCTCACGGACCGTGGTGGTGACCATCGGGGTGTTGGCCGGGAACTCCTCCATCACCGGCTCGTCGGCCTTGTTGGTGATGATGGCCGGCGCCGCCGGCGCGTTCGGGGCGTCGGAGCCGGTCTTGGCCGCCGGGGCGGGCTTCTCGGCCATCCCCTCGGCCTGCATGTCCGGCGTCGGGGCCGGGTGGCCGCCCGCGCCGTTGGGCTTGGCCTTGCCGCCGCCGGCGGCCGCCTCGGCCACGTCCTCGCCCTCACCCGCGATGATGGCGATCGGCGTGTTGACCGCGACGCCCTCGGTGCCCTCCGCGATCAGGATCTTGGCGAGCACGCCCTCGTCGATCGCCTCGACCTCCATGGTCGCCTTGTCGGTCTCGATCTCGGCCAGCACGTCGCCGGATTTGACCGGGTCACCCTCTTTCTTCAGCCACTTGGCGAGCTTGCCCTCCTCCATGGTGGGGGAGAGGGCGGGCATCAGGATGTCGGTCGCCATGCTCAGCTCTGCGGTCGTCTTTTCGGTCGGGGCGGCCAGGGTTTCGCGGACGCGCTAGGCGTGCGCATCCAGCAGGATGTCGGTCCAGAGCTCGGCGGGATCCGGCTCGGGATCGTTGGTGGCGAACTCGGCCGCCGCGTTCACGGTCTCGCGGACCTTGGCGTCGGTCGCCTTGATCTCCGCCTCCGGCACCCCGTGCAGCTCGAGCAGGCGCTTGCGCACCATCTCGATCGGGTCGTGCTCGTCGCGCATCTTCGAGACCTCGTCCTTGGTCCGGTACTTGGCCGGATCGGACATGGAATGGCCGCGGTAGCGGTAGGTCTGCATCTCCAGGATGTAGGGGCCCTTGCCCGAGCGGGCGTGCTCGACCGCCCGCGCCGCCGCCTCGCGCACCGTGCGCACGTCCATGCCGTCGACCTGCTCGCCCGGGATGCCGAAGGAGAGGCCGCGCTTGGAGAAGTCGGTCTGCGCCGAGGCCCGGGCCACCGAGGTGCCCATGGCGTAGCGGTTGTTCTCGATCACGTAGACCACGGGCAGCTTCCACAACGCCGCCATGTTGAAGCTCTCGTAGACCTGGCCCTGGTTGGCCGCGCCGTCGCCCATGTAGGTGAGGCTGACCTTGCCGTTCTCCCGGTAACGGTCTGCGAAGGCGAGGCCGGTGCCGAGCGAGACCTGGGCGCCGACGATGCCGTGGCCGCCGAAGAACTGCTTCTCCCGGCTGAACATGTGCATGGAGCCGCCCTTGCCACGGCTGTAGCCGCCCCGGCGCCCGGTCAGCTCGGCCATGACGCCCTTGGGGTCCATGCCGCAGGCCAGCATGTGGCCGTGGTCGCGGTAGCCGGTGATGACCTGGTCGCCGTCGACCGAGGCCATCTGCATGCCGATCACCACGGCTTCCTGGCCGATATAGAGGTGGCAGAACCCGCCGATCAGGCCCATGCCGTAGAGCTGGCCGGCCTTCTCCTCGAAACGCCGGATCAGCAGCATCTCGTGATAGGCGTGGAGATCTTCTTCGCGGTTGAATTGCGGCATGTTGGGCGCCGGCTTGTGCGCGTCGATAACCTGAGCGCTTCCAGCCTCCGAGCTTCCGATCTGCGGTTGCGAGGACGAATCGTCCTTCGCAGGCTCCTTGGCAGCGTCCATCGGCGCTCTCCCCGTGATTCCACGCGACTGGAACGGGGTGTAGGACAGCACCGTTTGGAAAGCGAGGGTGGACGCTCTGACAGGTCGCCCCTCTTGTCAGAGCGAAACGACGGCATCGCCCCGACCGGGAACTACCGGCTTTCAGGGCGCGACAGGGCTGACCTCAGGTCGCAGCGCGACGGCAGGGCGTGATCTCAGGGTGTGATGATGACCACGTCGTTGGCGTGGACGCGGCCCAGCACGATCCGGGCGCGCTCCTCGAGGAGGTCGCGGTCGATCTGGTCGCTCTTGAGCAGGGTGACCCGGTGCTCCCAGGTCGCCCGCTCCGCCCGCACGGCGGCGAGTTCCCGGGTGAGGCCGTAGGCGCGGATCTTCAGCACCTTCTTGGCTTCGAGGCCGCGGTTGCCGCTCTCGGCCTGCCACACGAAGAAGCCGACCACGAGCGCCGACAGGGTCCAGAGACCCAGGGGCAAAACGACCATTCTGACGCGGCGACGGACGACCATGGCGCCAGCCTCGCGCGGAAAGGTTAACGGAGTTTTTCGGTGCTGCCGGTTCGTGCCCATCGGGTATGATCCGGATCCAGGGAAGGGAACTCCGGCGCACCGATGGACATGACGGAGCTGACGCGCTGGATCGCGGAGCACGCGACCGCGACCGACGACCACGACACGATGCTGGCCCGGGTCTGCGAGGCCCTCTGCGCGGCCGGCGTCCCGCTCTGGCGGGTCAGCGTCATGTCGCCGGCCATCGACCCGACGGTGCGGGGCGTCAGCCTGAACTGGTTCCTCGACCAGGGTCTGACCTTCGTGCCGAACCCGCACGGCGCCGAGCAGGAGGCCGACTGGCTCCGCAGCCCGATCTTCGCGATGCTGGAGCGGGGCCAGACCTTCGGACGCTGGCGCCTCGACAGCCCCGGTCCGGAAACGGATTACCCGATCCTGCACGCCCTGCGCGCCGAGGGCGGCACCGAGTACGCGGTCCAGATCGTCGGCTTCGCACCCGGCACGGCGTTGCGCGGCATCGCGATCTCGTTCTGCACCCAGGCCCGCGCGGGCTTCTCGCAGGCCGACCTCGCGGCGGTCGCGGCGGTGATGCCGACCTTCGCGCTGGCGGTGGCCAAGCTCGGCCTCGGGCATACCCTGCGCGAGGTCACGGCGACCTATCTCGGGCGCTCCACCGCGGAGCGGGTCCTCGACGGGCAGATCCAGCGCGGCCAGGGCCGAGCCGTCCCGGCCGCGATCCTGCTCACGGACCTACGCGGCTTCACGGCCCTGTCCGACCGGGCCGACCCTTACGACATGGTCGCCTGGCTCAACGAGCATTTCGACGCGCTGGGCGATCCCGTGGCCCGGCACGGCGGCGAGATCCTGAAATTCCTCGGCGACGGCTTCCTGGCGATCTTCCCGGTGGCTGACGCCGGCAACCTGCCCTGCCCCGTCTGCAACAGCGCCCTCGACGCCGCCGCGGACGGGCTGGCGGCCAACGCCGCACTCAACGATCGCCGCCGGGCCGCGGGGCTACCGGAACTGACGGCCGACTGCGTCGTGCATTTCGGGACGGTGGTCTACGGCAATGTCGGCACCGAGCGCCGCCTCGACTTCACGGTGATCGGGCGGGCGGTGAACGAGGCAAGCCGGATCGAGAGCCAGTGCGAGGCGCTCGGCCACACGCTGCTGGTCTCGGATTCCTTCGCGGAGCGGTGCGCCCGGCCGCTGGAGCCGGTGGGGATCATCGAGCTGCGGGGGCTGGCGCGGCCGCAGAAGGTCTGGACGCTGCCGGCGGCGTGAACCGGCGCAGGCGCACTCGGATACCAACCCCGTCATTCCGGGGCCCCGCAGGCGAGCCCCGGACTCCAGGGCGGCCCACGGTGCACGGTGCTGACGCGACGGAGTTTCTGGTTTCCGGGTACCGCCTCGCGGCCCCGGAATGACAAGGTGGTTTATACGGCCGTTGACAGATCAGCCGCGCGCCAGGTGCTTGATCGCCGCGGGTCCGGCGTAGAGCGCCTGCGGACCGAGGCCCTCCTCGATGCGGATCAGCTGGTTGTACTTCGCCAGTCTGTCGGAGCGGGCCAGCGAGCCGGTCTTGATCTGCCCGCAATTCGTGGCGACCGCGAGATCCGCGATGGTCGAATCCTCCGTCTCGCCGGAGCGGTGGGACATCACCGCGGTGTAGCCGGCGCGCTGGGCCATATCGACGGCCGCCAGGGTCTCGGTGAGCGAGCCGATCTGGTTGACCTTGATCAGGATCGAGTTGGCGGTCTGCTCCGCGATGCCCCGGGAGAGGCGCTCGACGTTGGTGACGAACAGGTCGTCGCCCACGAGCTGGCAGCGCGCGCCGATCTTGTCGGTCAAGAGCTTCCAGCCGGCCCAGTCGTCCTCGGACATGCCGTCCTCGATCGACAGGATCGGGTAGTTGGCGACCAGCTGGGCCAGGTAATCGACCTGGGCCTCGATGGACCGGGTCGTGCCCTCGCCCTCGTACGCGTAGGCGCCGCCCTTGAAGAATTCGGTGGCGGCGCAGTCGAGCGCCAGCGCGATGTCGGTGCCCGGCTTGAAGCCCGCGGCGCTGATCGCGTCCATCACGAAGTCGAGGGCGGCCTCGGCCGACGGCAGGTTCGGGGCGAAGCCGCCCTCGTCGCCGACATTGGTGTTGTGGCCGGCCTTCTTCAGCTTGCCCTTGAGGGTGTGGAACACCTCGGAGCCCATGCGCACGGCGTCGGCGAGCGACTCCGCGCCCACCGGCATGATCATGAATTCCTGGAAGTCGATCGGGTTGTCGGCGTGCGCCCCGCCGTTAATGATGTTCATCATCGGCACCGGCAGGACCCGGCCCTGCACGCCGCCGACGTAGCGG
This sequence comes from Methylobacterium sp. WL1, assembly GCF_008000895.1. Classification (NCBI taxonomy): domain Bacteria; kingdom Pseudomonadati; phylum Pseudomonadota; class Alphaproteobacteria; order Hyphomicrobiales; family Methylobacteriaceae; genus Methylobacterium; species Methylobacterium sp. WL1. Next base: position 2,292,624 of record NZ_CP042823.1, read on the forward strand.
TAGAGTGGCAGGCCCGAGGCCTCGGCCGCCGCCTTGGCGACCGCGAGCGAGACACCGAGGATCGCGTTCGCCCCGAGGCGCGCCTTGTTGGGGGTGCCGTCGAGCTCGATCATCGCTTCGTCGACCGCGACCTGATCCTCGGCCTCCATGCCGCCGATCGCGTCGAGGATCTCGGTCTGTGCGGCCTCGACCGCCTTCAGCACGCCCTTGCCCATGAAGCGGCTCTGGTCGCCGTCGCGCAGCTCGACCGCCTCGTGGGCGCCCGTGGACGCCCCCGACGGGACGGCGGCGCGGCCGAACGAGCCGTCCTCCAGCAGGACATCGACCTCGACCGTGGGGTTGCCGCGGCTATCGAGGATCTCGCGGGCGCTGATATTGGTGATCGCGGTCATTACAGGTCCTCTCGCGGGGCCGCTTGTCGGCAGCGGCGGCCCCGATCCGGGGTGCGGCGCATCGCGGCGGCTTATCCGTCAAGCCGCGTCCGGCGGCAAGCATCCGGTTAGGCGGCGCCTGTGCACGTGTCGTGACAGCGATGAAGCGCAACGCTGACGTGCGGGCCTACCGCACGCGCAGCGGGGCCGGGTGCCGGACCGGCGTCGCGGCCAGGGATCGGTTCAGCCGGCGCAGCTGGACGTCGTTGCGGGCACAGAGGTCGTGGCTGGTCATGGCATCGAGCATGCGCTGGACCGCGTCGTCTTCCCGAGCGCGGGCGGGAGCGTCTGCAGCCGCGACCATCGCAATCAACCCGAAGGCAACGAGACGCATCGTATCGTACCGGCTTCGGACAGCGTCGACGGCCACCCGCTGCGCGGATCGTGACGGAAACCGGTAAAGAATTGGTCGCGGCGCGCATGGGTGCGTCGGACCGCACGCAGGCTTATAAAGACGCCATGACCACGCCTGAGACCCTGCAGCTCGGCCAGCCCACCCCGCTGCCGTCCTCCCCCGCGGATGCCCGCCTCGACCGGGTGCCGAACCCGCATGCCGATACCGATTACGTGGCGCGGTTCACCGCGCCCGAGTTCACCTCGATCTGCCCGGTCACCGGCCAGCCGGATTTCGCCATCCTGGTGATCGACTACGTGCCGGGCGACTGGCTCGTGGAATCGAAGTCGCTCAAGCTTTATCTCGGCGCGTTCCGCAACCATGGGGCGTTCCACGAGGATTGCACCGTGGCGATCGGCAAGCGCCTGCGCGACCTGCTGGAGCCGCGCTACCTGCGGATCGGTGGATACTGGTACCCCCGCGGCGGCATTCCGATCGACGTGTTCTGGCAGACCGGCGAGCCGCCGAAGACGATCTGGCTGCCTGACACCGGGGTCGCCCCCTATCGCGGTCGCTGACCGGACATGAAAAAGGCGACCGGCTCGCGCCGGTCGCCCTTCAGATCCGTTGGGATCGTCGCCCTTAGTAGGGGGCGCCGTAATAGCCGCCGTACGCCGGAGCGCCGTAGCCGTAAGCCGGGGCGCCGTAGGTCGGGCCGTAGCCGCCACGGTTGTAGTAGTTGTTGGCCGCGCCGGCAGCGACCGCGCCGGCCGCCAGGCCGGCAATCCCGAGGCCGATGGCCGCGCCGGTTCCGATGCCGCGACGTCCGCCGCGATAGCCGTAGCCGTGACCATAGCCGTGGCCGTATCCGCCATGGAAGCCGTACGGACGGGCCTCGGCGCCGGTCGTGGCGGCGACGCTGCCGAGGGCCAGGGCGGCGGCGGTGGCAATGATACCGATCTTGCGCATGACATTCCTTCTCGATCCTCGATCGAACATGCCCACCAACGTGGCTGCACGACGAACGGTTCCGAGTTTTCACGTGCGGATTTTGATAACCATGACGGCCTGAACGACGGTTCATCTCCGCATCGTAGGCCGGAATCACTGCCGGTGGCCTGGGCACTCGCAAGTGCCAGCCACTGATCTTGTGAATACTTTCCGCATCATGGTGCGCCTGCACCGGGCGGGTGTCGCGTCGCGGGTGAGGGCGGGGCTTTGGTGCCGCGACCGTCCGACCGCCCGGTTCCTATCTCACGCCCGTTTCGAGGGACGAAGGTCCCGATCTCACCCCCGTCCTGAGGTGTGACGGGGCTAGCCCTCCAGAGGTCGCGCGGCTGGCTGGAGGGCGCCTTCGAGGTCTTCCAAGCTCAGGATGCGGGCGCGACCGGAGAGACGTCCGACGCAATCTCAGCCGGTATGACGCCGGCTCGCGCATCCCGTTCCAAGCGGAAACTGCTTACCTACGCTGGCGCCGCGAACGGCGCGGTTCCGGAAAGCCAACGCCATGGATGCCCTCACGCTGATCCGCGACACCTTCTCGCCGCTTGCCGGCAAGCGCATCCTCGACATCGGATGCGGACCCGGGACCCTGGCGAAACGGCTCGCCGAGGACGGCGCGTTGGTCACGGGCGTCGATCCGGGCGAGACGGCCCTGGGCAAGGCCCGCGACGCCGTGCCGGCCGCGCGATTCGAAGCCGCCTCGGCCGAGGCCCTTCCGTTTCCCGACGCGCATTTCGATGCCGCCGTGATGGTCAATGCCCTGCATCACGTGCCCAACCCCACCGCCGCCCTCGGCGAGGCGGCCCGGATCCTGGTGCCGGGTGGGACCCTGGTGGTGGTGGAGCCCCTGGCCGAGGGCAGCTTCTTCGACGCCCTGCGACCGATCGAGGACGAGACGGCGGTCCGGGCCGCAGCGCAGGACGCCATCGCGTCGGCCCTGGCGGCCGGGACCTTCCTGTGCCGCCAGGACGTGACCCTCGCCCGGCGCGAGAGCTTCGCCGACCTGGACGGTTTCCTGGCACGGGTCAGCGCGGTCGATCCCGCCCGCACGGCGACGATCCCGGACCGGCGGCCGATCGTCGAGGCGGCCTTCCTGGGCGCGGCCGAGTGCGAGGCAGACGGGCGCTACGCCCTGGTCCAGCCCCTGCGGATCCACGTGCTCCGGCCGGCTTGACCGGGCTCAGGCGTAGCGGCGCTTGGCCAGGCGATCGAAGGCGATCAGGTCCTCGAGCAAAGCCGGCAGGTCGCGCAGGGCGACCATGTTGGGGCCGTCCGACGGGGCCCGGTCCGGATCCGGGTGGGTCTCGATGAACACCCCCGCCACGCCGACCGCTACGGCGGCCCGGGCCAGCACGGGGACGAATTCGCGCTGGCCGCCGGAGCTGGCGCCCTGCCCGCCCGGCTGCTGCACCGAATGGGTGGCGTCGAACACCACCGGCGCGCCGTGGGTCACCTGCGCCATGATCGGCAGGCTGCGCATGTCCGAGACGAGGGTGTTGTAGCCGAACGAGGCACCGCGCTCGGTGACGATGACGTTGGGGTTGCCGGCCTCCGTCACCTTGGCGGCGACGTGCTTCATGTCCCAGGGGGCCAGGAACTGCCCCTTCTTGATGTTGACCGCCCGGCCCGTGGCGGCGGCCGCCAGGAGGAGGTCGGTCTGGCGGCACAGGAAGGCCGGGATCTGGAGCACGTCCACGGCCTCGGCGGTTGGCGCGCAATGCTCGGCGGCGTGCACGTCGGTCAGCACCGGCAGGCCGAGGGATTCGCGGATCTCGGCGAAGACCGGCAAGGCGCCTTCGAGGCCGATGCCCCGCGCGGCGCTCCCGGACGTCCGGTTGGCCTTGTCGAACGAGGTCTTGAATACGAGGCCGATGCCGAGACCCGCAGCCATCTCCTTGAGCGCTGCGGCGATCTCCAGGGCGTGGCTGCGCCCCTCGAGCTGGCAGGGGCCGGCGATCAGCGTCAGCGGCAGGTGATTTCCGAAGCGCGCCGCGCCGACCTGGACGACGGGACCGACCTGGACGACGGGACCGGGTGTTGCGTTTGTCGACATGGGCAGCGCTCTACCCCGCGCGGCGGATTCGCGAAACCCCGGCCCGGGGTGCGACCCGGCAGACCGTCAGGTCGTCCCGGAGCCCATCCGTCCGGGGTCCGGTCTCGCACAGCATCAGCGCCCGGCTGGTGCCGCCCCGCCGCGGCGCGTCGGCCAGCAGGCTGTCCTGGTGAAGGTTGAGCGCCAGCACCTCGGCCGCTTGCGGCTCCGCGCCGGTGAGCGCCCGGGCAGCCAGCCCGACCAGGACGAAGAAGGCGATTCCGGGCTCCCGGTCGCGGGAGGCGATGGTGATCCGGGCCGGTGCCCGGCAATCGAGGCTCATCCGCTCGGCATCCTGGGCCCGGAACACCGCGTAGGGCCCCTCCCGGCCGGCGAGCGAGGCGCCCGTAATCCGGATCACCTTGGCGGCAAGCGCGTCGCAGGCATCCGCGGCCCGGGCCGGTACCGCGGCGAGGACCAGGGCGCCGGTGAGGACGGCCACGGCGGGGAAGCGCATTGTCGGAAATTCCTTGCGGGGGCTCCGGGCCACGGACCGGCGGGACGCGAGACAGATAGCGCGGGCCGGCGCGGCCGCGAAGATGCGCGTCGCCGCCACTCGGACAGGGTATCCTGTAGACAGGGCGTCCTGCCCGCCCGATCTGAGCGGACGACGCAACGCCCCTCGCCGCTCAAGCTTCCGGCAGCCCATGCTCAGATCCGTCCTCGCCCTCACCCTCCTGGCCGTGGCTATCCCGGCCCTCCCGCTTCCGAGCGCTGCTGCGGCCGAGCCGGCCTACGGGCCCGAACTCGAAGGGTTCGAGTACCCCTTCCCGGTCGAGCGCTTCACCCTCACGTCGCAGCGCCAGGACGTGCAGATGGCCTATCTCGACGTGCGGCCCGCGACGCCGAACGGGCGCACCGCGGTGCTGCTCCACGGCAAGAACTTCTGCGCGGCGACCTGGGAGAGCCAGATCCGGGCGCTGACCGGGGCCGGCTACCGGGTGATCGCCCCGGACCAGATCGGGTTCTGCAAGTCGAGCAAGCCGGCCGCCTATCAGTTCACCTTCCGGCAGCTCGCCGAGAACACCCACGCCCTGCTCGACAAGCTCGGGGTCGCGCGGCCGATCCTGGTGGGGCATTCCACCGGCGGCATGATGGCCGCGCATTACGCCCTGCTCTACCCGAAGGACGTCGCGCAGCTGGTGCTGGTCAACCCGATCGGCCTGGAGGATTGGAGCGCCAAGGGCGTCCCCCCGGTCTCGGTGGAGCAATGGTACCAGCGCGAGCTCAAGGTCTCGGCGGCTTCGATCCGCGCCTACGAGACCGCCACCTACTACGCCGGCCAGTGGGAGCCCCGCTATGAGCCCTGGGTGACGATGCTGGCCGGGCTCAACGCCGGCCCGGGCAAGGAGGCGGTCGCCTGGGACTCGGCGCTCCTCTACGACATGATCCTGACCCAGCCGGTGGTTTACCGGTTGCCGCAGATCGCGGTGCCGACCCTGCTGATGATCGGCCAGAAGGACAACACGGCGATCGGCAAGGACCTCGCCCCGCCGGACATGCGCAGCAAGCTCGGGAACTATCCGGAGCTGGGCAAGGCGGCGGCCAAGGCGATCCCGGGGGCCAGGCTCGTGGAGTTCCCGGCGCTCGGCCACGCGCCGCAGATGTCCGATCCCGAGGGGTTCAACACGGCGCTGATCGCGGGGATTTCCGCGCCGTGACCGGCGGGCGCCACACCGTGAAGCCGCGCGCGTTCTCGCGGGGGTGCCAGCGTTGCACGGGCGCTTGAACACCCGCCTCGTCATCCCGAGGCCGCCTGCAGCGCCCCGGGATGACGCGGTAATTTATCCTGCGGACGGCGTTGGACGCCGTCACGCAGCTCCGAAACCCTAGAAATACGACTTCAGCACACCGCGGCGGCGGACGTCGAGGGTTGCGCAGTGGAACGAGCCGCCGAACGGACCGTAGCTGAGGAACGGCGCCGGGATCGGGTCGAAGCCCCAGTCCTTGAGCGCCTTGATCAGGGTCGGCTGGCTCTGGTCCACGACGATCTTCTTCTCGGTGATCGCCAGGACGTTGATCGAGGTCCAGGGCGAGCACATCGAGATCTTGCTCATGAAGCCCTCGACCGGGTCGGGGCGCGGGGCGATCAGCACGTCCCACTTCTTGAGCACGGCGGGCAGCTTCTCGACGTCGATGTAGTCCGGGTTCACCAGTACCTTGCCGGGGGCGAGCGGCATGAACGACGAGTCGATGTGCATCGGCTGCGGGCAGCGGCTCTCGATCTCGTGGATGCGGAAGCCCGGGCCGAGGTGGCGGCGCAGCCACTCGATGCCCATGAGGTTGGTGACGTTCGAGCGGGTCACGAACAGGTCACGGCCGCAGCGGACGAAGTCGGCGGCGTCGAAGACCGGCTCGAACTCGTTGACCGTGAACTGCATGGGCTCGCCGGCCTTCAGGTTCGGCACCCGGTAATCGTAGTTGTAGAGGTCGTCGGTGAGCTGCGGGCGCGGGGCCGAGGTCCAGCGGGCGCCAGCGCGGAAATACTCCTTGAACAGCGACCGGTAGGCGTCGCCCTCGAAGTAGCGCGAGCGCCAGCACATCGGGCTCTCGATGATCTCGTCGCCGATGACCAGGTACGGGTCGCGCGGGCAGGCGACGCAGAAGCCCCGGGAGGTCCAGCGCGGCGCCTTGAATTTGCGGGAGAAGTCCACCGCGTCCGGGCGGCGGATCTTGACGCCCTCGCCGGCGAGGATCTTGATGAAGTTGTCGAGCTCCTGCTGCGCGAGCTTCTTCATGAACTTCGGGTATTTCCAGCCGCTGGCGAAGCGGTAGAACGGCTGGGCCGCCCGCGGCAGGTTGAAGATCACCGTGAGGTGATGGGTCGGGATGGTGGCGCCGTCGAGGGATCCGACGATCACCTCCTCCAGCGGGTCCCACTCGTTCCAGGCCATGACCGGGGAGTGAGGCGCCGGGACGCCGGGCTCCATTCCGCCCCGGAGGCCGCCGGCATGCGTGTCGTCGCTCACGGCCTCAACGGCCGTGATCGGTGATTCGCGCTCCATGACGTGTGCCCCTTCTGCGACGTGCCGCGGTCTTCTGCGCGGGCTCCTCGGCCCGGCCACCGCTTTGGCCCCCGGTGTGTCAAACGGGTGATAGACACCGGTAATCCGTGCTGCAACGTGGCAGAAACGTTCTTGGCCGCCCGGACCTATTTCTGCCGCGACCGTGACCGATTTCCCGCATCAAGCCACTTGCGAGCTTGAAAGACCATTATGAAGCGCCTGACGACCTTGGCCTCGATCGCCGGTCTCTGCACGGTCGTCGGCCTGTTCATGTCCTCCGGCTTGGAGGACGTGTCGGCCGCCGTCATGAGCGCCGGCTGGGGTGCCGCCCTGGTGGTGGTGGCCCGCCTGGCCGCCGTCGCCTGGGCGGGGCTCGGCTGGCACATCGTGTTCCCCGCGGGCATGGCCCGGCTCGGCGACTGCGTGTCGCTGCGGTTCGTGCGCGAGGGGATCAACACGCTGCTGCCGGTGGCGACCGTGGGCGGCGATTTCGTCGGCGCACGGCTGATGTCCAAGCGCGGCGTCCCCGGTGCCATGGCCGGCGCCAGCATGTTCGTGGACCTGATGACGCAGGCGCTGACCCAGCTCCTGTTCACGGTGATCGGCCTCGGCCTGCTGGTCCTGATCGCGGGCGACGGGCCGATCGCCCGGACGGTGGCGGGTGGCCTGGCCGTCGCTGTGCCGGCGCTGGGCGCCTTCTACCTCATCCAGCGGCGTGCCGGGCACCGGATCATCCAGGGCCTGATGACCCGCTTCGCCTCCGGCCGTGAATGGCGCGCGTTCGGTGCCATCGACCAGCTCTACGACAGCCTGCGCCGGATGTACGGCAACCATGGCCGCTTCGTCGCGGCGCTGGCGATCCACCTCGTCGGCTGGGTCATTGGGACCCTCGAAGTTTACATCTGCCTGCATTTCATGGGTTACCCGGTCGACTTTGCTCAGGCGCTGGTGATCGAGAGCCTGGCCCAGGCGGTCCGCGGCGCGGCCTTCGCGGTGCCGGGCGCGCTCGGCGCCCAGGAGGGTGGCCTGATCGCGCTCTGCGGCCTGTTCAACATTCCGGCCGAGGCGGCGCTGGCCCTGTCGCTGGTCAAGCGCTTCGCCGATCTCGGCGTCGGCGTGCCGGGCCTGCTGCTCTGGCACCGGATCGAGGCCAAGCTCGCGGCCGAGACCGCCGCCGAGGTCGCTGCCGAATCCGCCGCCGAGTCCGCCGCCGAGCCGGGCGCCGGCATCGGCCGCACCGCCAAGCTGGTGCCGCAACCGGCCACGCTCGGCCCGTTCTACAGCTACGCCCCGCCCCGCATGGGTTCGCGGATCGGCGACGGCGAGGAGTTGAAGAAGTGCGCCTGACCCGTCGGCTCGCGGCCGCTGTCCTCCTGGCCGCCCCCCTCTTCGCCCCGGTCTCGGCCTGGGCCGCGGACGATCCCGCGGTTCAGACCGTGCGCGACCTCTACGCCGCGTTCACCGACGCCCTGAAGGGCGGCCCGAGCCCCCTGCCCGACCGGGTCGCGGCCGTGGGGCCGGCCTTGGAGAAGGCGTTCGATTTCCCGGCCATGACCCGGATCGCGGTCGGCTCGAAATGGTCGGGCTTCACCCCGGAGCAGCAGGCGGCGGTCACCGACGCGTTCAAGCGCAGCCTGACCGTGACCTACGCCAACCGCTTGGCCCGGGCGGCCGGCGGCAAGTTCGACGTGACCCCGAAGGTCGAGGAGCGCGGCAGCCAGCGCGTGGTGCCCACCCGGGTCACCGCGGCCGACGGCGACGATTCCGCGGTCGATTTCGTGGTCAATGCCGACAACCGGATCCAGGACGTGCTGCTCAACGGCGACGTCAGCGAGATCGCCGCCCAGCGCAACGCGCTGTCCGCCCCGCTGAAGTCCGGCGGTGCCGACGGGGCGGTGAAGTTCCTCCGGCAGCGCGCCGACGGCATGCTCGCCGCAAAACCGACACCGTGACTGCCGACGTCGTACTCACAGCCGCTATGCGTGCCGTCCCGATCGGGTCGCACGCGGCGAACGCCGCCTGAGGCGGCCGGACGACCGCACGGACCCGACCGGATGGATCTCACCTCGCTGGCGCTCAACGCATTGTCGTGGCTCTCGCTGTTCTGCCTGCTCCTGGCGGCGGCGGGCTGCCTCTACGCGCTGGCGGCCGCCTACTGCGCCGGCCGGTTCGCCGCGCGTCCCGTGCCTGCGCTGGAGCCGGGCGCGCCCCGCCCGTCCGTCACGGTGCTGAAGCCGCTCTGCGGCCTCGAGCCCAACCTGTACGAGAATCTCGAGACCGTGCTGCGCCAGGATTACGCCGGCCCGGTCCAGGTGGTGTTCGGGGTGCAGAAGGCCGCCGACCCGGCCATCGGCGTGGTCGAGCGGCTGAAGCAGGCCTACCCGGCCGCCCGCATCGACCTGGTGATCGACGGCCGCCAGCACGGCTCGAACCGCAAGGTCTCGAACCTGATCAACATGGCCGAGCGGATCGCCCACGACGTGATCGTGCTGGCCGACAGCGACATGGTGGTCCGGCCGGATTACCTGGAGCGGCTCGTCGCCGAGCTGTCGCAGGACGGCGTCTCGGGCGTCACCTGCCTGTACCACGGCGTCCCGGCCTTCCGGGGCCTCTACGACCAGCTCTCGGCGCTGGCGATCGACGTACAGTTCCTGCCCAACGTGGTGATGGGCCTGAGCCTCGGGCTCGCCAAGCCGTGCTTCGGCTCCACCATCGCGTTCACCCGGACGAACCTCGACGCGGTCGGCGGCTTCCGCCGCTTCCGCAACGACCTGGCCGACGACTACGCCATCGGTGCGGCCCTGCGCGGCCTCGGCGGCCGGGTGGTGATCCCGAGCTTCACCATCGGCCATACCAGCGTCGACACCGACCTCTCCGGCCTGTGGCGGCACGAGCTGCGCTGGAACCGCACCATCCGCAACGTCGACCCGGCCGGGTATGCCGGCTCGATCGTCACCCACGCCTTCCCGCTGGCCCTGGTGGGCGCGCTCCTGCCCGGCGCCGGCACCGGCGCGCTGGTGGTGGCGGGCCTGGCGCTCGCCGGCCGGATCGTCCTGTGCCGGCAGCTCGAGCGGGCCTTCGGCCTCGCCCCGCACCCCTACGGACTGTTGCCGATCCGCGACATCCTCTCGTTCCTGAACTTCTCCTGGGCCTTCATGTCGGGGGCGGTGACATGGAAAGGTCATGATTATCACGTGGTTGCGGACGGTACCCTGATCCCGGACGCCGACCTCGGCCGTGACGCCGGCGCACCCACACGTTGAACCCGGCTCTCGCTTCCTCACCCCTCCCCCGGCAACGCCCTGAGGCCTTGAACCCCATGCGCACGCTCTTCCTCCAGGCCCCCACCTTCGACGGTTTCGACGGCGGTGCCGGCTCCCGTTATCAAGCCAAGCGCGAGATCAAGTCGTTCTGGTACCCGACCTGGCTGGCCCAGCCGGCCGCCCTGGTGCCGAACTCGAAGCTGATCGACGCGCCCCCGCACAACATCAAGCTCGCCGAGATCGTTGCCCAGGCCAACGATTTCGACCTCGTGGTGCTCCACACCTCGGTGCCGTCGTTCAAGTCGGACGTGAAGACCGTCGAGGCGCTCAAGGCTGCCAACCCGAAGCTCAAGGCCGGCCTGATCGGCGCCAAGGTGGCGGTCGACGCCGCCGGCGCCATGGCCCAGGCGCCCTGCATCGATTTCTGCGCCCGCAACGAGTTCGACTTCACCGTCAAGGAAGTCGCCGACGGCACGCCGATGTCTGAGATCAAGGGCCTGTCCTATCGCGACGAGAACGGCGTCGTGGTCCATAACGAGGACCGCGAGATCATGACGGACATGGACCAGCTGCCGTTCGTCACCAGCGTCTACAAGCGCGATCTGCAGATGGAGAAGTACTTCATCGGCTACCTGAAGCACCCCTACATCTCGTTCTATTCCGGCCGGGGATGCAAGAGCCGCTGCACCTTCTGCCTGTGGCCGCAGACGGTCGGCGGGCACACCTACCGCACCCGCTCGGTCGCCCACGTGATCGAGGAGATCAAGTACTGCCTGAAGGAGTTCCCCCAGACCAAGGAGTTCTTCTTCGACGACGACACCTTCACCGACAACCTCCCGCGCGCGGAAGAGATCGCCCGCGAGCTGGGCAAGCTCGGCGTGACCTGGTCGTGCAACGCCAAGGCGAACGTGCCGCGCGAGACCCTGAAGGTGCTCAAGGAGAACGGCCTGCGCCTGCTGCTGGTCGGCTACGAGTCCGGCAACCAGCAGATCCTGAACAACATCAAGAAGGGCATGCGCGTCGAGGTGGCCGAGCGGTTCACCAAGGATTGCCACGACCTCGGCATCGCCATCCATGGCACCTTCATCGTGGGCCTGCCGGGCGAGACCAAGGAGACGATCCAGGAGACGATCGCCTTCGCCAAGCGGATCAACCCGCACACGATCCAGGCGTCGCTGGCCGCGCCGTATCCGGGCACGTTCCTGTACAAGCAGGCGGTGGAGAACGGCTGGCTCGACATCGAGAACGCCGAACTGGTCGATGAGAACGGCGTGCAGATCGCTCCGCTGCACTACCCGCACCTGTCGCATTCCGAAATCTTCGCGGCGGTGGAAGAGTTCTACCGGAAGTTCTACTTCCGCGCCCCGAAGATCGCCTCCATCGTCAGCGAGATGGTGCGCTCTCCCGACATGATGAAGCGCCGCCTGCGCGAGGGTGTGGAGTTCTACCGCTTCCTCAAGGAGCGTCAGGGCACCGCCAAGGCGGCGTAAGAACCGGGGTCCGGGGCCTGCGGCCCCGGCGGGTGCGGGGCAGCGCCCCGCACCCTCCCCAGGGCTCCGCCCTGGACCCGCGAGAGGGCTCGCCCTCTCGACACCCCTTACGAGGTCTTTGTGAAGCGTCTTGTCGTTACGGCCGACGATTTCGGGCTGAGCCTCGAAGTCAACGAGGCCGTCGAGCAGGCTCACCGTGAGGGGATCCTCACCGCGGCGAGCCTGATGGTCTCGGCGCCGGCCGCCGCCGACGCCGTGGCCCGGGCCAAGCGGATGCCGTCCCTGCGGGTCGGCCTCCATCTCGTGCTGGTGGAGGCCTGGCCGACCCTTCCGGCGGCGCAACTCCCCGACCTCACCGATGCGACCGGCCTGATGCGCGCCGACATGGCCCGCGTCGGCCTCGACCTCGCCCGGAAGCCAGCCGCCCGGCGTCAGCTCGCCGCCGAGATCGAGGCGCAGTTCGAAGCTTACCGGGCGAGCGGCCTAGCCCTCGACCACGTCAACGCCCACAAGCACTTCCACGTCCATCCGCTGATCGCCGGCGCGGTGCTGCGCATCGGCCGCGGCTACGACATGCGGGCGATCCGTGTGCCCCGCGAGCCTCGCGCGTTGCTCCGCCGGGCCGAGGCCAGCGCCCGGCCCCGGCCGGCCCTGGACATCGCCCCCTGGGCGGCCCTGCTCGCCGTGCGCGCCCGCCAAGCCGGCCTGCTGATCCCGGACCGGACCCTCGGCCTCGCTTGGTCCGGCGCGATGACGCCGGCCCGGGTCGCAGCGCTCCTGGCCCATCTCCCGGACGGCCTCACCGAATTGTACACGCACCCGGCCACGGAAGGTGGCTTTGCCGGCGAGGCGCCGGGCTACTTCTACGGCGCCGAGCGCGACGCGCTGATCGCCCCCGCCTCCCGGGCGGCCGCCGACGCGTCAGGGGCACTCAGGGGCGGGTTTTCGGACTTTTTGGGCTAGCCTTCGCGGTTTTATCCTCGAAGCGACCCGCCGGCGGATGGTCGCGTCGAGCATTGTTCACCGTGACGCGGCGTCGGCCTTCCACGAGGCATCGCGTTCGCAACATCCTGTCGAACGGAGCGCGTGTCGAGGGTATCGGATCGACGGCCGCGATGGTGTGCGCGGCCGTGACCGGAAGCATCCCGATCCCGACCGCCTCGAAGAACTCTGCCAACGTCCCGATCGGCATGCCGGGATCGCGCTTTCCGAGACGTGTCTTGGTCGCAATCTCCCAAAGGCTGGCGGCGCTCGCGATTGACGACGCCGATCGTCTGACTAAAGTCAGGTATCATGGCGCCCGACTCCATTGCCCGCTTCCGTCGCTTCGCCCGTGCCGTCACCGCGGAGGTCGGGGCCCTCGATAGTTCCTTCCTCGGCCGGGGACGTCCCCTTGGGGCGGCCCGTGTGGTCAACGCGATCGGCGCCGGACGGACCGATGTCGCCGAGATCCGCGCTTATCTCGACCTCGATTCGGGTCTGATGAGCCGCTTGCTGCGCAGCCTGGAAGAGGAGGGTCTTGTCGCCACCGAGCCCCATCCGGACGATGCCCGCCGCCGGGTCGCGCATCTGACCGAGGCCGGGCAGCGGGAATTCGTGGCCTACGAGGGCCTGTCCGACGCCCGCGCCTCGGCGGTGCTGACGCGGGCGCCCCGGGTGGAGGACCTTCTGCGCGCGATGGATCTCGTTGCCCTGATGCTCGGACGCGACAGGATCGCGATCACGGAGGTCGATCCCCGGGGCGAGGCCGCCCGCACCTGCCTGGAGGCGTACTACGCCGAACTCGCATCCCGATTGCGGACCGGGTTCGACGTCACCCTGTCGCGCGACCCGGAGGCGGCCGCGATGGTCCGGCCGCGCGGCGCGTTCCTGCTCGCGATGGCCGACGGTCTGCCAGTCGGCTGCGTCGCCCTGAAGGGGAGCGGCGGCCCGGTCGCCGAGGTCAAGCGGCTCTGGATCGACCCCGTCGCCCGGGGCCTCGGCGTGGCCGGACGGCTGATGCAGGCCGTCGAGGACAGGGCCCGTGCATTGTCGGTCACGGCGCTGCGCCTGGACACCAACAGTGCCCTGCCGGAGGCCCTGGCGCTCTACCGCAAGACGGGCTGGGTCGAGATCGAACGCTTCAACGACGACCCCTACCCCGACCGTTTCTTCGAAAAGGTGCTCTGACCGATCGAGAGCCCGGCGCGTCCCCGCACCGGGCTCTCGATCATGCGCCCCGTCCCTCGGAAGCAGACTCTACTTGGCGGGCACCGGATCCGAGAGGGCGGCGCTCTTCCGAAGCGCGGCCGCCGCGGCCTTCTCGCCCTCCGGGCGGTCGTCGTCGGCTTGCGTGGGCGGTTCGCCCAGGGTCGCCGGCACCACGAAGAACGCCGCGATCAGCGTGAAGAACAGCGACAGCGCCAGCAGCTTGCCCATGCTGGCCGTGCCCGGATGGCTCGACAGCACCAGGGACCCGAAGGCGCTGCCGGTGGTCAGCGCCGAGAAGAAGATCGCCCGGGTCAGGCTGGAGGCCAGCATGTCGGTGACGCCCGCCCGCCATGCGATCACGTAGTAGATGTGGAACGCGACGCCGACCGCGAGCATCAGCGGCAGGGCGATGATGTTGGCGAAGTTCAGCGGCATGCCGATGATGCGCAGGGCCATCAGGGTCCACAGGGTCGCGATCACCAGCGGGCCCAGGGTCATCGCCACGTCCCACGGCTTGCGGAGCGCCACGGACAGGATGACGAAGATCAGCACGAACGCCGTGATGGCCGCCTGAACGAAGGCGCCCAGGATCGTGTAGGTCGACCGCGTCGTCGCCACGGGTGCACCGGTGGCGTGGGGGGCGACCTTCAGCACCTCGTCCGAGAAGGTCCGCAGCACCTCGTCGTCGTTCGAATCGCCCTTGGGATGCACCTCGATGCGGGCGCGCCCGTCCGCTGCGACCCAATCTGCCTTGAGCTGGGGCGGCAGGTTGTCGAGCGTGATCCTCTCCGGATGGAGCAGGTCGCGCAGCCGCTGGAGCAGCGGGACGAGGTCCTTCGTGAGGGCGACCGAGGCTGCCTCGCGCATCTGAACCGGCCCACCGGCGAGCGTGTCGAGGGTGCCGGCAAGCTGCTTGGCGGTCTGCACGCCCGCGGCCCCGCCCTTCCCGTCGCCCGCCACGCCGTTCAGCGCCGTGGCGGCATCCTTGAGCGCCTTGACGTTCTCGGCATCGGTCGGCGGCGGCGGCTTGCGGCCCGGATTGAGCACCGGATCGAGCAGCTGCGCCGTGTCGGCGATGGAAGCGAGCTTCTTGTCCTGGTCCCGCGGCACGAAGGTGTCGATGCTGTTGATCGACGAGGTCACCGGCAGCGCCGCCAGCGTCTTCGTGAGGCCCGGCACCGCGTCCACGTTGGGGGCTAGCACGTCGATGAGGTTCGGGCTGGTCTCGGGGTTCTTGATCAGGTCGAGATAGGTGGCGATCGACTCGGTCTTGGTGCTGCGCAGGTGCATCGGGTTCGAGTCGAACGGCAGGTGCCAGAGCAGCGGCGCGCCGGCCAGGGTCACGAGGCCCACCGCGATCAGGATCGGCTTGCGCTTGCGGATGATCCACGGATCGACGCCGACCAGCCATTCGGTCTGCACCGCGGCCTTCTCACCTTTGGGCTTGAACACCGCGATCAGCGCCGGCAGCAGGGTCAGGGAGAACAGGAAGGCCACGACCATGCCGACGCCGGCGATCAGGCCCAGCTCCGAGACGCCCCGGAACGCGGTCGGCAGGAACGCGAAGAAGCCCGCCACCAGCGATACGGCGGCCAGCGTCAGCGACCAGCCGACCCCGCGGGCGGCGGCCCGGATCGCGCTCTGGAGCGTCGGCTGCTCGTAGCGGTCGGCCCGGTAGCGCACCGAGAACTGGATGCCGAAATCGATGCCGAGTCCGACGAACAGGGCCGCGAACGCCACCGAGATCGGGTTCAGCTCCTTGACCATGACGAGGCCGAGGGCGGCGGTGACGATGAGGCCCGCGAAGGTCGTGATCAGCACCGCGCCGACGAGCTTGCCGGAGCGCAGGGCCAGCCACAGGAACAGCACGATCGCGCCGACGATGATGCTGTTGTTGAGGGCGGCGTCCTCCGAAAGCGTCGCGAACTCCTCGTCCGCCACCGCCACCGTGCCGGTGAGCCGCATGCGCAGGCCATTCTCGGCGTTGATCTTGAGATCCTGCGCCACGTTGCGGATCAGCTTGGTCGCTTGGTAGCCGGGCTCCAGCGCGTTGAAGTCCAGCACCGGCTGGATCATCACGAACTTCATCTTGTCCGTGACACTGCTCTCGCCGTTGGCCAGCAGCTCCTGCCAGGACATCCGGGCGGGCTTGCCGTCCAGAACCTTCCGCAGGGTCGCATCGATCTGCCCCATGGGCTTGTCGAGGTCTTCGAGCTTGGCGTCTCCGGTCTTCACGCCCCGCGCGCCGAGCGACAGCACCCGCATCACGCCGCGCAGGGACGGGTCGGCCGCAAGCGGGCCGAGCAGGCCCTGCTGCTGGGTCAACTCCTCCAGCGTCTTGTCGAGCTGGGCCTGGGGCATCAGCAGCAGGCCGTTCTTGTCGAAGAACGGGCCGCCGTCGGGCCGGTAGACGGTCTCGATCAGGTTCTTGTGGGCGCTCAGCGCCTTGGCCAGGTTGGCGGCCGCCTCCTCGGTCTCCTCGGGCGTCTCGCCGTTGATCACCGCCACGAGGGTGTTGCCGCGCTGCGGGAACGCCTTCTCGAAGTTGATCTCGTCCTGGCGCCAGGGCTCCTTGGGATCGATCAGCCGCTCGACATCGGTGTTGATGCGGAACAGATGCGCCGCAACCCCGAGGCTCGCGACCGTGACGAACGCCATCAGGGCGATCACGATCCACCGATACCGCACCGAGAACGCGACGAGACCTTCGATCACGAGCACCCTGCCTGTTCGCCCCGGACGCGCCCCATGCGCGACCGGCTCATCCCAAATGCCCCGGCCGGATCGGCCCGACCAGCTTCGAAGACCCGCCGGGCTCGACGGGCCGCGTGAAGTCCGGCCCGAGATACGCCCCGAGGTCCGTGCGCGCGCAGCTGAGCCGCACAAGCAACCTTCGCGTTCGGGGAACGCCGCACCGCCCGATCTGGTCGCGCCGCGGGCGCGCGCAAGTCGAACCGGTCCGATGCGGGCCCGCGCGCAGCCGCTCGGTACGGGCCACCCCTTGCATCGCGGCCACAGGGCTCAGTAAAGAGGGCGATCCCAGATTGCAACGCGAAGGCCGGGGCTCGGTCTTCGCCTGGGCGGATGTGCGATACCGCACTGCAATCTTGGGATCGGGATCAAAATCTTGGGATTTCGGTCGCATTGCGGACGCATTGCGCGTGCTGTCCTCAACCGTCGGGCGATCCCATCCGTCCTCCCTGCCGATCGCCGCCCATGTGGCGCGGTTGCGTCAGGAACAGAATAAGTCGTCATGGTCCCGCCGAAACGGGATCATTTCAGATTAGTTCCAAGCTAGAGCGCTGGAATTCGTGTTTTTTTCGCGGTAAGCACCCCGATCGCCCCGGGGCCGACGCAGTCAAGGAGCCGCAATCTTGGGTATCCCCCTCCGGTACGTCGCGAAGATCGGCGGCTACATCCTCAAGCAGCACCTCACGGGCCGCAAGCGCTACCCGCTTGTGATGATGATGGAACCTCTGTTCCGCTGCAATCTCGCATGCGCCGGCTGCGGCAAGATCGATTACCCGGACGAGATCCTCAACAAGCGTCTCCCGGTTGCCGACGCGCTTGAGTCGGTCCGCGAGTGCGGTGCACCCGTGGTGGTGATCGCCGGCGGCGAGCCGCTGCTGCACAAGGATCTGCCGCAGATCGTGCAAGGCATTATCGACCAGAAGAAGTTCGCGATCGTCTGCACGAACGCGCTTCTGCTCGAGAAGAAGATCAAGGACTACAAGCCCAGCCCGTACTTCACCTGGTCGATCCACCTGGACGGCGACCAGTCGATGCACGACCAGTCGGTGTGCCAGCGCGGCGTCTACGACAAGGCAGTCGCGGCCATCGCCAAGGCCAAGGAGATGGGCTTCCGGGTCACCATCAACTGCACCTTCTTCAACAATTCCTCGCCCGAGAAGATCGCCGACTTCTTCGACAGCGTGACCCGGATGGGCATCGACGGCATCACCGTCTCCCCCGGCTACGCCTACGAGCGCGCCCCCGACCAGAAGCACTTCCTGAACCGGAAGGCGACCAAGGAGCTGTTCCGCGGCGTGTTCCGTCACGGCAAGGAGAAGGGCCGCGAGAAGTGGACCTTCCAGCAGTCGGGCCTGTTCCTCGACTTCCTGGCCGGGAACCAGACCTACCATTGCACGCCTTGGGGCAACCCGACCCGCACCGTGTTCGGCTGGCAGAAGCCCTGCTACCTGCTCGGTGAGGGCTACGCGGCGACCTTCAAGGAGTTGATGGAAGAGACCGACTGGGATTCCTACGGCACCGGCAACTACGAAAAGTGCGCCGACTGCATGGTCCACTCGGGCTACGAGGCCTCCTCGGTGGTCGATTCGGTCCGCAAGCCCTGGAAGCCGCTCGTTCACGCGATCCGCGGCATCAAGACCGACGGTGCGATGGCCCCCGAGGTCAGCCTGGAGAACCAGCGCCCGGCCGAGTTCGTGTTCTCGCGCAACGTCGCCCAGAAGCTGTCCGAGATCAAAGCGGCCGGCGTCGATACCAAGCAGGAAGCCCGCAAGCGCACGGCCGCCTGACCCACCGGTATCGGAGTGTTCTCGAAAGACCCGCGGCCCCACGGCCGCGGGTCTTCTCGTTTTGGAGACTGCGGTCACCGGCACGCTGTGACCGGGCATGACCAGGCGGGCCGAGCCCGTCGCGCGTTTGGGCGAAGGCCCTCGGATCGGATGGGCCAGGCCGGTCAAGCTTGACCTTGGACAATCCTTCGTTGCACCTCGGGCGGATATTCGCCCGCACAGGTCGCGAAGACGAACCCGCCCCTGGAACGGGTCCTCGTCCCCCGTGGCCGACCGGGCGTCACGGCGGCAGAAGTGCGAGGGAGCAGGCCATGGAAACGATCGGCCCGGATCTGCGCGTGATGCAGCGCGTCCCCCTCGCGGCCTCGCATGTCGCCGCGATCAGAGCCGTGGGAGTCCCGCGGCATTACCCGGCCGGGACCGTCCTGGTTCGCGCCGGCGAGCCGGCGGACCGCTTCGTCTATGTCGAGGACGGCGAGATCGAGGTGGTGAACCCGTTCACGGACGAGCGCCACCTGCCCTCGACCCTGGGGCCGACGCAGTTCATGGGCGAGATCTCCTTCCTCAACGGCGGCAGCTGGTCGATGCCGATGCGGACGGTCACCGATACGGATGTGATTGAGGTGCCGCGGGCCGCGATGCTGCGTCTGATGGCCGAGATCCCCGAGATGTCGGACATCGTCATCACGGTCTTGGCGGCACGGCGGCGGCGGCAGCTCGATTCGCGCGACGGCACGCTCGTCCTGATCGGCGAGGACGACGACCGGGCGGTCCGGCGGATCGCGGAGTTCGCCAGCCGCAACCGCCTGCCCTATCGGTCCTACGCGCTCGGCAGTCCGGAGGCCGCGGGTGTCGCCACGACCTGTTCGGTTCCCGCCGACCGGCCGGCCGTGATCTTCGGCCGGAACAACGTCGTCGCAGACCCGACGCCCGACAAGGTCGCGCAGCTGTTCGGCCTGAACTACAACCTGATCGACGACGAGGCTTTCGACGTGCTGATCGTCGGCGGCGGTCCAGCCGGCGTGGCGGCGGGCGTCTATGCGGGCGCCGAGGGGCTGCGCGCCCTGGTGGTCGAAGACGTCGCGATCGGCGGGCAGGCCGGCACGTCGAGCCGGATCGAGAACTACATGGGGTTTCCGACCGGGATCTCCGGGGCCGATCTGGTCTGGCGCGGCGAAGTCCAGGCGATGAAGTTCGGCACGCGGTTCGCGATGCCTCGGCGCGTGGCGAAGCTCGAGCGCCTCGACGACGACGCGTACTGCGCGACCTTCGACAACGGCCAGCGGGTGCGTGGCCAGGCCGTGGTCGTGGCGACCGGCGTCCAGTACCGACGCCTGCCGATCGATCGCCTGGAGGCATTCGAGGGGGCGGGCGTCTATTATGCGGCCACCGAAATCGAGGCCCGCTATTGCAAGAACACTGAGACCGTCATTGTCGGTGGCGGCAACTCGGCCGGGCAGGCGGCGATGTTCCTCAGCCGCTCCGCCCGGCATGTCCGGCTTCTGGTCCGCGGGCCGTCGCTGGCAACCTCGATGTCGCGCTACCTGTCGAGCCGCCTGGAGGCGGATCCGGCCATCACGATCGAGTACGGCGCCGAGCTCAGCGCGCTACATGGGGAGGACGCCCTCGACGCGGTGTCGATCCGCACCATCGCCGACGGGACGGTCCGGACGATCCAGACCTGCGCGGTGTTCGTCATGGTGGGGGCGGCCCCCAATACCAGCTGGCTGTCCGGCCTCGTCGAACTCGATCGCAACGGCTTTGTCCTGACCGGGGAAGCCGTCGGCGCCGGCTCGCCCTATGCCACGTCGCAACCGGGCATCTTCGCGGTCGGCGACGTGCGCGCCGCGTCCGTGAAGCGCGTCGCATCGTCGGTCGGCGAGGGATCGGTCGTCATTTCGAAGGTCTGGGATTACGTCCAGGAACACGGGTGACCCCGCCTCGACCCGGTCCGATCAGGCCGGCCGGGCCGCGGCCGAACGCTTGGCGCGTCGGCGGCGCCCCACGATCAGCCACGGCAGCACGCAGGCCGCCGACACCGCGATCGACACCGCGTAGGCCGTGACCAGCCCGGTCTGCCCGAGCGACAGGTGCACGCACCCATAAAAGGCCAGCACGCCGAAGGCGCCCTGGGCGCTGCCGCGCACCACGTCGAGGGAGGCGCGGACGCCGTCCTGGAACCGGGCGAAGGCGATCAGCGGCCAGGAGATGATCGGGATCGGCGCCAGCAGGCCGCTCAGGCCGGAGCCGAGATACGGCGCGAGGTTGGAGACCAGCAGGACCAGCGCGGTCGCGGCCGCGAGGCGCCGGCATGTCCCACCGCGGCGGATCGGGCGCGCCGGCGGGCGCGGGTCCGGCGGGCGGTGGGCAGAGCGCCACGCATCCAGGCCATGGCTGGCAGGTCGATCGCCGCCGCGAACCATAGCCCGGGCCGGATCAGCCCGTGCAGCACGAGACCGCCGAGGACGAAGGCCGACAGGGCGGCGCAGAGGGCCGCGACCGGGCCCATCCGGGGGGCGCAGACCACGTAGGCGAGATAGCAGAGCGTGACCGCCCCCAGCCCCTCCGCCGAGCCGACGGCGGCATCGGCCGCGAAGGTCTTGCCCTGCTCGAGCGCGAGGTAGATCGAGATCGGCGCCGAGGTGAGCGGCAGGCCCGACAGCAGGCCGCCGACCAGGCTGCCCCACCGGCGGGCCGCCGCCGACACGGCCCACATCAGGGCCGGGGTGATGGCGATCTTGGCGGCGATCAGGCTCATGCCGGTCTCATGCCGGTCGCATGGCCGGTCTCGACCCGCCGACCCTCAAGCCGCCTCCGGCGGTTCGCCATCCTCCGGCTCCACGGGCGAGTTCAGCATGTCCTCCAATTCGTCCACCAGCCGATCGATCTGATCCTCGGTGGCGAGCACCTTCAGGACCTCACCGGTCTCGGTTTCCACGGCCAGTTCGATATGCGGCCCGACCCGGCTGGTCAGAACCCGGGCCAGGATCTTGATGGCGCTCATGCGAATGCGTCCTCCGAGGCGATGAGGCCGACGGCGACCGCCGGCCCGCAGGTCGAGATCCAGTCGAGCTCTCCGGCGATCCGGCCGCGCAGCAGGCTCACCAGCGGGATGGTCGGCCGCCCGAGCCGCGCGGCGAGGCGCGGGCCCAGGGCGCCGGCGCCGCACGCGATGAGCGGCGCCCCTGGTGAGATCGGACCGGCTCAGCAGGGTGGCGGCGTCGTGCAGCAGCCGCAGCTGCGCCTCGGCGAAGTGGCCCGCCAGCAGCGCCCAGGCCTCGGTTCTCCTCGCGGTCCCGCCCGACGATTCGGGCGAGCCGCGTCTCGCTCTCGGCGACGGACTTGCCCTTGCGATCGCCGCTGGCCTGCTGGTCGGCCCCCTCGGGCAGCAGCCCCAGGATCCGGTAGACGTCGGCCATGTGGGAGAACGTCTCGGTCATCAGCCGGGTGCGGCGACCGCCGAAGGGGGCGTGGTCGGCGAGCGCGATCACCGGGGTGCGGACGATCCCGGTATAGACGAGCTCCCCGGTTTCCAGGCGCTCGGCGTCGCTGTAGCCGGCGGCCGCCGGGCGGCCGGCGACGATCGGGATCAGGTCGGCAGTGGTCGAGCCGACATCGATCAGGAGCGCGTCCGGCGCATGCTGCCCGGCGAGCGCCGCCGTGGCGTGCCAATTGGCCGAGGCGACGTCCGCGAAAACCTCCGCTGCCGCGTTCGGGGCCACGAGGCCTGAGCGGCCGGCGAATCCGCACCGGGCCGGCGAGGTGCCGCTCGGCCCAGCCCGAGAGCGCTGCCACGCCTTCCCGGCGGCCGGCGAAGCAGTCGGTCAACTCGCCCGTCATGGTGACCGCGTGCCGGGCCTCGCCGCGCGCCCAGTCGGGCAAGGTCGCCAGGGACCCGTCCAGGGCCGGGACGCCCTGCCAGAGCGGGCACGGGACCTGGGCCGCCGCCACGACCCGGCCATCCTCGACCAGCGCGGCCTTGACGTGGACCCCACCGAGGTCCCACCCGATCTGCTTTGGGACTGGCATGGGCATATGACCGCGACGCGCGCCTCGATGGATGACGGACTCGGGCGCCCCGGCTTCGCGGTGATCCCGGTGCTCGACCTGCGCGGCGGCCGCGTGGTGCGGGCGCGCCGCGGCGAGCGCTCCTCCTATGCCCCGATCGAGACGCCCTTGGCAAAGGGCTCCGCGCCCGATGCGATCGCGCGCGGTCTTCTCGACGCGTGGCCCGCCCAAACGCTTTACGTCGCCGATCTCGACGCGATCATCGACGGGATCAGGCCGGACCTCCGGGCCCTGGAGGCGATCGCCCGCGCATGCCCGGGACTCGGCCTGTGGGTCGATGCGGGCTTTTCCGAATCGGCGGGCGTCGCGGCGTTCCTCGCCGCCGGCCTCGGGCGGCCCGTGATCGGCAGCGAGAGCCAGCACGATACCGGGCTCGTCACCGATCTCGGCGAACGCGCCGTGCTGTCCCTCGATACGCGCGGATCCGAGCGCCTCGGCCCGGCCGCGCTCCACGACGATCCGGGCTCTGGCCGCCGGACGTGATCGCGATGACGCTGGCCCGGGCGGCGCCGGTGGCCCGACCTCGACGCGCTCCGGCCGTGGCTCGGCCGCCGGGTCTACGCGGCCGGCGGGTGCGCGGGCGGACGACCTGCGGGCCCTGCGCGGCCGGGATCGCCGGGGCGCTGGTCGCCTCGGCGCTCCACGACGGCACCCTGCGGAGCGCCGAGGCCGGGGATCTGGCCTGACGCTTCCGACCCGCCGCCGAGGCTGCTAAACCGGCGCCAGACCGTGCCTTCACCAAGAGCCTGCAGACGATGGAAAAATTCACCACGCTGGAGGGCGTCGCGGCGCCCATGCGGATCATCAACGTCGACACCGACCGGATCATCCCGAAGCAGTACCTGAAGACGATCAAGCGGACCGGCCTGGGCAAGGGCCTGTTCGCCGAGATGCGCTACAAGGACGACGGCTCCGAAAACCCGGACTTCGTGCTCAACAAGCCGGCCTACCGGAACGCGAAGATCCTGGTGTGCGGCGACAATTTCGGCTGCGGCTCGTCCCGGGAGCACGCCCCCTGGGCGCTGGCCGATTTCGGCATCCGCTGCGTGATCTCCACGAGCTTCGCCGACATCTTCTTCAACAACTGCGCGAAGAACGGCATCCTGGCGATCACGGTCGCTCCGGACGACCTTGAGAAGCTGTTCGAGGACGCCGAGCGCGGCTCGAACGCGACCCTGTCGGTCGATCTCGACGCCCAGACCATCAAAGGGCCGGACGGCGGCACCCTGCATTTCGACATCGACGGCGGCCTCAAGCACAGCCTGCTCAACGGCCTCGACGAGATCGGCCTGACCCTGCAGCGCGCCGCCGCGATCGACGCCTACGAGCAGAAGCTCGCCGCTCGGGAATGGGCCTGAGCGGGCGACGCGAAAGCTCTCGCACGTCTGAGCGGACCTCCGCTTAGGCCGCCTTCACGTCCGCCAGGAACGTCGCGACCGCGCGGGTGAGGTCGTTCGAGTTCTGGGAGAGGCCGCGCGCTGCGCCCAGCACCTGGGTCGCCGCGGAGCCGGTCTCGCCGGCGGCGCGCTTGACGTCGACGATGTTGCCGGTGACCCGCTCGGTCCCGGAGGCGGCCTGCTGGACGTTGCGGGCGATCTCCTGGGTGGCCGCCCCCTGCTCCTCGATCGCGGCCGCGATCGCGGTGGAGCTGGTGGCGATCTCGCCGACGATGCGGGCGATCGACCGGATCGCCGAGACCGCGTGGCCGGTGGCCGTCTGGATCGCGCCGATCTGCGCGCCGATCTCCTCGGTGGCGCGGGTGGTCTGGCCGGCCAGCTCCTTGACCTCGCTGGCGACCACCGCGAAGCCGCGGCCGGCATCGCCGGCCCGGGCGGCCTCGATGGTGGCGTTGAGCGCCAGCAGGTTGGTCTGCCCGGCGATCTGCGAGATCAACGCGATGACGCTGCCGATCTTCTCCGCGCTCTCGGCGAGCACCTGTACGGCCCCGTCGGTCTGGATCGCCTCGTCGGAGGCCGCGCTCGCGGCCTGGGCCGCCCGGGTGACCTGGCTGTTGATCTCCCGGATCGAGATCGACAGCTCCTCGGTGGCGGCGGCCACCGTCTGCACGTTCGAGGAGGCCTGCTCGGCGGCGCCCGCCACCGTCTGCGCCTGCGCGTCGGTCTCTTCGGCGATGCCGGTCATCGACTGCGCCGTCGCTTCGAGTTCGGTGGCGGCCCCGGCCATGGCTTGGGTGAGGCCGGACACCTCGGTCTCGAACCGCGTCACCACGGCGTCGAGATGGGCGGCGCGGCGGGCCTTGGCATCCGCTTCCCGGGCGGTCGCGGCGTCGCCTGACCGCTTGGCGATCAGCGCGGCCTTGAACACCTCGACCGCCGCCGCCATGCCGCCGATCTCGTCGCGCCGGTCGCTGCTCGGGACGGTGACGTCGAGATTGTCCCGGGCCAGCTCCCCCATCACCAGCGTCATCGTGCGCGTCGGGATGGCGATGAGCTTGGTCAGCAGGAAGGCGCCCGCGATGGCGGTCGCCAGGAGGGCGACGAGGGACAGCAGCGTAGCCGCGTAGGATGTCGAGAAGGCGTCGGCCTCGTCGGCCTGCCGGGCCGTCAGCAGGGTGCGCTCGGTCGCCTCGATCTCCCCACCCTTGGCGCGAATGGCGTCCATGAGCGCCCGGCCGGCGCCGCCCCCCACGCGTGCGCGGGCCTCCGCCTGGGTACTCGGCTGACCCATCAGGCCGATCTCCGGCTCGGCGATGTCGGCCTGCCAGCGCTTCGCCAGGGTCTCGACCTCGGCGATGCGGGCCTGCTGCGCCGGATTGTCCGATGTCAGCGTCCGAAGCCGCTGTAGATTCGCGTCGAAGGCCTGCGTGCCGCTGCGATACGGCGCGAGGAACGCCGGGTCTGCGGTCACCAGATAGCCCCGCAGGCCGGTCTCGCGATCGACCATCGTGGTGATCAGGGACGCGTTCACGTTCAGGACGTCGTAGGTATGCTCCGACCATCCAATCGACGATTGGATGAACGATAGTTTCCGATGATTGATAACCGCGCTTACCAGCGCGATAATTATTAAAACAGCGAATGAACCAACGACTTTCTTCGCAATCGATAGATCTACCAGGCGCATGGTCCAGATTTCCTGCCGTCGTCCAAAAACTGATTCCGTCTTATATGAACAGTCGTGGGTTAATAAGTTGCCGTCAAGAATCACATCGTTCCGAGCGGATTGCCGATTGAATAGGCGGGAATATTCTAATATATTGCTGCATTTGTGAAGTATTAGAAGATATTAATTAGCAACAACCAAGGCATCGATTGTCGGAAAACTAAAGCCGCCGCCAAATCTATTTCCGTACTGACACCGCGACCGGACGATTGAATTTCACGGTCCGGACTTCGGGCGCAGCGCGGCGGCGTCCGGGCCCGTCGGGCGGGCCGGTGGATTCGGTGCGGCCTAACCGCTCCTTAACCCTGGTGTTGCCTGATTCGAAGTTCATGCAACGGACGTCGAACGGGATCGCCAGGATGCGGATTCACTCCCTCGGATCGGGCGTCGCGCTCGGGGTCGGTCTGCTCGCCGGCCTCGCCGCGGTGCCGGCGCGCGCCGATTTCGATTCGTGCCTCGCCGGCATCCAGAGGCAGGCGGCGGCGGCCGGGGTGTCGGCCCAGGCCTTCCAGGCGGCCACCCGCGGCATCAGCTTCGACGACAAGGTGATCGAGCTCTCGCAGGCGCAGCCCGAGTTCAAGACGCCGATCTGGGACTACATGGCGGCGCTCGTGGACGATGAGCGGGTCGAGGACGGACGCGCGGCCATGCGCCAGAATGCGTCCGCCCTGGCCCAGGCCGAGGCGCGCTACGGGGTCGACCGCTACACCATCGCGGCGGTCTGGGGCGTCGAGTCCAACTTCGGCAAGAACCTCGGCAAGATGCCGCTGGTGCAGTCGCTGGCGACGCTCGCCTGCTCGAGCAATCGCCGCCGGGACTTCTTCCGCGGCGAGTTGATCGCCACCCTGCGGATCATCGAGCGCGGCGACATCGCGCCGGAGAGGCTCACCGGCTCCTGGGCCGGCGCCTTCGGCCAGACCCAGTTCATGCCGACCACCTATCAAAGGCTCGCGGTGGACGGTGACGGCGACGGCCGGCGGGACGTGGTCGATTCGGTGGCCGATGCTGTCGGCTCCACGGCGAACTTCCTGCACGTGGCCAAGTGGCAGAACGGCCAGGTCTGGGGCTACGAGGTCAAGCTGCCCCGCGGCTTCAGCGTCGCCTCCGCCGGCCGGAAGAACAAGAAGCCGATCGCCCACTGGGCCGCGCTCGGCGTGACCCGGGCGGATGGCCGCTCGCTCTCGGGCGAGGGACTGGCCGGCATCATCGCACCCGCCGGCATCGACGGACCGGCCTTCCTGGTCACCCGGAACTTCGACGCGATCTACTCCTACAACGCGGCCGAATCCTACGGTCTCGCCATCGCGGTCCTGTCGGACCGGCTGCGCGGCAAGGCCGGCGTCCAGGCAGCCTGGCCGACCGACGACCCGCCCCTGTCCCGGGCCGAGCGGCGGGACCTCCAGACCCGGCTGGCCGCCCGCGGCTACGATGTCGGGGAGCCGGACGGCAAGGTCGGCCAGAAGACCCGCGACGCGATCAAGGACGTCGAGCGCAAGCTCGGCATGACTCCGACGGGCCGCCCCGGCGGCAAGGTGCTGGAAGCCCTGCGCGGAAGCTGAGAGGGTGTAGGCCGCTTGGGTCTCCACGCACGGCGGCCGACGCGGTGTTTTTCGCGGGGAGTCATCCTGGCTCGCCAAGGAAGTCATCCCGGCTCGCCAAGAGAGGCAGGATGGTCCCCGAAGGTTTGGGGCCGGAATCGACGCGAGAGCGCAGTGACGCCCCCCCCCGCTCCGGAAAGGAGCGGGGTGAGGGACCGGGGTTCGGTGGAACAGGTGCACCCTGTCTCGGTCTCGGATCGGACGGGAGACCCGCATCCTGCCCTTCGCCGCTGGTCGGCCCCGCGCCGCCCGGAGTATCGCGCGCTCGAGGGCGTTGGAGGGTGACCGCCACGGCCATCGGCGCGGCTTGCCCCCTTGTGGCGCACGGCTCCTGCTCGAACGGTCCCTGCGGGCCAGGCCTGTCCCGCCGCCACGATCCGCACGCTCACATTCACCATCGCGGATCTGCCATGCCGCGATGAGATGGATCGGCTGCACTGTATCCGAACTGTCGTACTCTCCAATATAAATTGTTGATATGATCTGCGTTTGATCGACCGATTACCGAAGACAAAATAATGATTGTCGGTATTTAATCGTACTACGGTTGCAAATATAGAAATTATTTTACTGTTCGGGAAAGGTTTTTTGATAGAAAATCTTGAGTTATGCGTTGCGCTGAGCATATTGATCCTCAATCGTATAGGATAAAGATCGATATGCGCTTTTCTCTCGCGAATTTGACGCTGTCACGCAAGCTTTCGCTTCTCACGATACTGACGTGTCTGATTATTGCTACGATCGGTGGCTTGGGCCTCAATCTATTTCACCGTGAAATGCTGGACGAGCGCGTCCAGTCGCTGCGCGCCATGGTCGAGCTGATCCAGTCGCACGCCCAGGCCCTCGACGAGCGGGTCAAGGCCGGGACCATGACCAAGGAAGCGGCCCTGACCGAGCTGGCCGAATCGACCATGGCGATGCGCTACAGCGGCGGAACCAACTACATATCGATCTACGCGATGGACGGCAGGACCATCGCCGCGCCGAACCGGAAGGACGTCGGCAAGAACCAGCTGGATCTCACGGTCAACGGCATACCGATCATTCGCGCCTTCATCGCTGGCCTGAGATCGTCCGACTCGACGATGCTGGAATACACCTACCTCCGGCCCGGACGGGAGGGCGTCTTTCCGAAGGTGTCCGTGGCGTCCCGCTTCGCACCCTGGGACATCTTCATCGTCACCGGCGCCTATACCGACGAAATCGCGGCCGCGTTCCGGTCGCTGGCGATCACAGTGGTGGGCCTGCTCCTGGGCATCGTCGGCGTCTCGGTGCTCGGCTCGCTGCTGATCGGGCGCAGCATCACCCGGCCGCTCGGCCGCCTGCACCGGAGGATGCAGGCCCTGGCGGAGGGTGACATCACGAGCCCGGTCTCCGATAGCGAGCGGCGCGACGAGATCGGCCGGATGTCCGCCACCGTCGAGGTGTTCCGCCAGGCCCTGGTCGCCAAGGGCGAGATGGACGTCGCGGCCGCCCGGGATGCCGAGGCCAAGATCGAGCGCGCTCAGGCTCTCGATGCCCTGACCCGGCAGTTCGAGGGAGGTGCCGGGACCCTGATGCGGGGCCTGACCTCCGCCGCCACGGCGATGCAGGCCAACGCCGCCACGATGGCGCAGAGCGCGACGCGGACGAGCGCGCGCTCCGCCCAGGTCGCCGAGGCCGCGCAGGAGACCTCCGCCAGCGTGCAGACCGTGGCCGCTGCGACCGAGGAGATGTCGACGACCATCCGGGAGATCTCCGGCCAGATGGCGCGCTCGTCGGCCATGATCGGCCAGGCGGCCACGGAGGCGCAGCGGACCGACGCGATCGTGCGCGACCTCGCCGAGGGCGCGGAGAAGATCGGCGCGGTGGCCAGCATGATCGCGGCGATCGCCAGCCAGACGAACCTCCTCGCGCTCAACGCCACGATCGAGGCGGCCCGCGCCGGCGAGGCCGGGCGCGGCTTCGCGGTGGTGGCCAGCGAGGTGAAGGAACTGGCCAACCAGACCGCGCAGGCGACGGCGGAGATCGCGACCCGGGTCGGCGCCGTGCAGGTCTCGACCCGGCAGGCCGTGGAGGCGATCCAGGAGATCGGCCGCACGGTCACCGAGGTCAACACGCTGGCCACCAGCGTCGCGGCCGCGATCGAGGAGCAGGAGGCGACCACCGGCGAGATCGTGCGCAGCGTGGCGCAGGCGGCGGACGGCACCAGCACGGTGACCGGCAACATCGCCGAGGTCTCGACCGCCGCCCAGGAATCCGGGGGCGCGGCCGAGCAGGTGCTCGGTGCCGCCGCCGAACTGTCGCAGAAGTCCAGGCTGCTCTCCGCGGAGATCACCCACTTCCTCGATCGGGTCCGGGCCGCCTGAGCCGCTTGCATGAAAAAACCGGCCAGGCTGAGCCGGGCCGGTTGAAAACTGCGGGTTCCCCGGCTGCGAGCCGGGGTACCCGAGGGCCTTACTCGGCGGCGGCGGGGGCCGCCTTCGGGGTATCCTTGGACTTGTAGCGATCGGTGCGCTCGACGATGCGGGCCGATTTCCCGCGGCGGTCGCGCAGGTAGTACAGCTTGGCCCGGCGCACCTTGCCCCGGCGGACGACCTTGATCGAATCGATCATCGGCGAATGCACCGGGAAGACGCGCTCGACGCCCTCGCCGTAGGAGATCTTGCGGACCGTGAAGCTCTCGTTGAGGCCGCCGCCCTGGCGACCGATGCAGACGCCCTCGTAGGCCTGGACGCGGGTGCGCTCGCCTTCCTTGACGCGGACGTTGACGATGAGCGTGTCACCCGGCTCGAAATCGGGAATGGTCTTGGCGAGGCGCGCGACTTCCTCGCGCTCCAGCTGCTCGATGATGTTCATGGCATAGCTCCAGCCGTTGCGCCGTGCCGCCCCTCATGGGCGTCCGGCACCAGGATTTCGGCGATCCTGTTGTGAGTTGCGCAGCCCTCTACAGGATCCCCGACGGCTTGTCGATTGCCGATGCCGGCCGTCGCGTCAGGGGCGATCCGCGGCCGTTGAGCCCCGCGTGGCCTCGGGCAGCACGCAGGCCGACAGGAAGGCGGCCAGATCGTCCGTGATGTGGTCGATATGCGGCTCGCGCACCGCCTCCTGCTCGAAGGCCTCGCGGTAGGGGTCGACGATCTTGGGGACGACCAGCACGGTGGCCATGCCGAGATCGTGCGGTACCGCGAGGTTGCGGGCGATGTCCTCGAAGAGGACGGCGCGAGTCGGCTCGACCCCGTGGGCGTCCAGGAACCGTTCGTAGGTCGAGCGCTCGGGTTTCGGCACGAAGTTGGCGGCTGCGATGTCGAACACGTCCTCGAAATGGTCGAGGATACCGAGCTTGGCCGCGACGTTCTCGGCATGGCGGCGCGACCCGTTGGTCAGGATCAGCTTGCGCCCGGGCAGCCGCTCGATCGCGTCGCCGAGGCTCTGGTCGAGCTTGATCGTCGAGTGGTCGATGTCGTGGGCGAAATCGAGGAAGTCGTGCGGATCGACCCCCTCCTCCGTCAGCAGCGCCGTCAGGGTCGTGCCGTAGCGGTGGTAGAAGTATTTCTGCAGGGCGCGGGCCGAGATGCCATCGATCCCATAGAGCCGCATGACATAGAGCGTGATGCGCTCGTCCACCTGCGGCCAGACCTGCGCGTCGCTCGGATAGAGCGTGTTGTCGAGGTCGAACACCCAGGTGTCGACATCGGCAAACCCACGGGAGGCGGGTGTGGTGAACTGGGCTTTCTCCGGGTGGTGCACCGTGTCCCTTTGAGATCCTGAACCTGAGGGATTCTAGGGCCAGGCCCGATCGCGTTGCAATCGGATGCAGCCCAAAACCCTCGGTGCGATGCGGGCCCGGCCGACGATCCCTCCGGAATCGGCGCCCTGGAGCGGTCAGGCTTGCAGCGCGGGCTTGCGCGAGGCTGAGCCGGGACGACGACAATGCGCGAGCGGCGCGGGCGTTGCCGCGTCCGATCCGCCCATCGCCGTCCCAGGGAGATCAGCTCCGGCGGATCAGGGTGCCGGCACCGTAATCGGTGAACAGCTCCAGCAGCACCGCGTGGTTGACCTTGCCGTCCAGAATGACGACCGCCTCCACACCCCGCTCGATTGCGTACATGCAGGTCTCGATCTTCGGGATCATGCCGCCCGTGATCGTGCCGTCGGCGATCAGGCGCCGGCAATCCTCCACGGTCAGCTCGGGGATCAGCTTCTTGTCCTTGTCGAGCACGCCCGGGACATCGGTGAGCAGCAGCAGCCGCTTGGCCCGCAGAGCCCCCGCGATGGCACCCGCGAAGGTGTCGGCGTTGACGTTGTAGGTCTGCCCGTCGGCCCCGTAGGCCACCGGCGCGAGGACCGGGATCAGCTCGGCCTTCAGCACCGCGTCGAGGACGCCGCGCTCGACATGGTCCGGCTCGCCGACCAGGCCGAGATCGACGGTCTGCTCGGTGTGATTCTCGGGATCGATGACGGTCTTCATCGCCCGCTTGGCGCGGACCATGTTGCCGTCCTTGCCGCACAGGCCGATGGCCCGGCCGCCCTCCGCTGAGATCCAGCCGACGATCTGCTTGTTGATCGAGCCGGCCAGGACCATCTCGACCACCTCGACGGTGGCCTCGTCGGTGACCCGCAGGCCACCGCGGAACTCGGACTGGATGCCGAGCCGGTCCAGCATCTTGCCGATCTGCGGGCCGCCGCCGTGCACCACGATCGGCTTCACGCCGGATTGCTCCAGGAGGACGATGTCCTCGGCGAAATCCTCGGCCGCGGCGCGGTCGCCCATGGCGTGGCCGCCATACTTGATGACCACGATCTCCTGGTCGTAGCGCTGCATGTGGGGCAGCGCTTGGGCCAGGATTTCGGCGCGCACGTGCACGTTCGGCAATTCGGTCATCGCGGTCCTTCGCCGATCCTATGTATGGGGCCTGGCGGCGCCCGGCCTCGTTCGGCCGGCGGGCGCGCTTCTACAGGAAGCCGACCGCGCTGCGAAGCCGCGAACGCGCCTGCGGAAGGCCCGCGCCGGCGACAAGCTCCGGCCCCCGTCAAGCTGCGAGCGTCGACGCTGTCAAAAAACAGTCGTGTTTCCGCGGTGTTGCATGCGCATGATAGAAATGGGCGCTGCCGAGCGGCCCGGGTTGCATCGTCGCTGGTCTCGGATCATGCTGCAGTGCAACGAGCCGCACGGCGGGTCGCCGGGAGGGCCGTATGCGGATTGCGATGATTGGGGCCGGGTATGTGGGCCTGGTGTCCGGGGCCTGCCTGGCCGATTTCGGCCACAGCGTGGTCTGCATCGACCGCGACCCGGACAAGATCGCGAGCCTGAACGCCGGCCGCATGCCGATCTACGAGCCCGGGCTCGACGCCCTCGTCGCCGAGAACGTCCGCCAGGGCCGCCTCGCCTTCGGCTCCAGCCTGCAGGACGCCGTGGCCGAGGCCGACGCGGTGTTCATCGCGGTGGGGACCCCCTCGCGGCGCGGCGACGGCTTCGCCGACCTGTCCTTCGTGTTCGATGCCGCCCGGGAGATCGCCGGGGCGCTCTCGGGCTTCACCGTGGTGGTGACGAAGTCGACGGTCCCGGTGGGCACCGGCGACGAGGTCGAGCGCATCATCCGTGACTTGCGGCCCGAGGCGGATGTCGCCGTGGCGTCGAACCCGGAATTCCTGCGCGAGGGCGCGGCGATCTCCGACTTCAAGCGTCCGGACCGGATCGTGGTCGGCAGCGAGGATCCCCGCGCCGAGGCGGTGATGCGCGAGGTCTACCGGCCGCTCTATCTCAACGCCGCGCCGATCGTGGTGACCAGTCGCCGCACGGCGGAGCTGACCAAGTACGCCGCCAACGCATTCCTGGCCGCCAAGATCACCTTCATCAACGAGATCGCCGACCTGTGCGAGGAGGTCGGCGCCGATGTGCAGCAGGTGGCCCGCGGCATCGGCCTCGACAACCGGATCGGCAGCAAGTTCCTGCATGCCGGCCCTGGCTACGGCGGCTCGTGCTTCCCGAAGGACACGCTGGCTCTGGTCAAGACCGCCCAGGATGCCGGCACGCCGCTGCGGCTGGTCGAGACCGTGGTGGCGGTCAACGATCAGCGCAAGCGCGCCATGGCCCGCAAGGTGATCAAGGCCTGCGGCGGCAGCGTCCGGGGCAAGACCGTGTCGCTGCTCGGCCTGACCTTCAAGCCCGACACCGACGACATGCGCGAGGCGCCGTCCCTGTCGATCGTGGCCGGCCTTCAGGATGCCGGCGCCAAGGTGCGCGCCTATGACCCGGAGGGGATGGAGCAGGCCCGGCCGCTTTTGCCGGGGGTGGACTTCGCGCAAGACGCCTACGCTTGCGCGGATGGCGCGGACGCCTTGGTGATCGTCACCGAGTGGAACGCGTTCCGGGCGCTCGATCTCGACCGGCTGCGGCAGATCATGGCGCCGGCCGGGTCCGCGCCCGTGCTCATCGACCTGCGCAACATCTACGATCCCGAGACGGCCGAGCGCCACGGTTTCACCTATCGCGGCGTCGGACGATCCAAGGATAGCGCCAAGGATTATGCCGCTCCGGGCACGTCTTGAGCGTTGGCGGACCAGCGATGAGCCGTCCCGTTGCGGTTCTAGATCTGCAGGCTGCTGCAAAGATCTCTTTGGAAAACCCTCGCGGCCCGGGTAGACGGGCTCCGTCCGCCGACGCGCAACTGTGGCATTTCGATGGTCGCGCGACCGTCTCAACAGGCCGTCATGCCGAGCAAACTTGGCATTTCGGCCGCCGGCACTGGACTGCAGTCTGATGAATACATGTCACAGCGCGGCGCAATCTGGCCGGGCGGGGATGACCTTGCCTGGGGGCAGGTTGGACACCGCAATGGTGCCACAGTAAGGGGTGAGACGGTACTCACTCGTCGCGAGCCGAGCCGACTTCCGATAACGAGCGTGTGCGAACCGAACGTGACACAACGTACAGACATTGCGATCGTCGGACGCGCATGCCGACTGCCCGGGGCCCCCAGCGTCGATGGGCTATGGCAACTCCTGTCCGAGGGACGCTGCGCCGTCAGCAAGGTTCCCAGTGACCGCTTCTCCCTCGACCGGTTCGCGCATCCGCGCGCCCAGGAGCGCGGGAAGAGCTACACCTGGGCCGCGGGCGTCATCGACGATATCTGGTCGTTCGACCCGGCCGTGTTCGGCATCTCGCCCCGCGAGGCCGAGCAGATGGATCCGCAGCAGCGGATGCTGCTGGAGCTGACCTGGGAAGCCCTCGAGGATGCAGGCCTGCGCCCGTCGAGCGTGGCCGGCAGCAACATCGGCGTGTTCGTCGGCGCCTCGTCGCTCGATTACGGCAACCTGCGCATCCTCGACGCGGCCTCCGGCGACGCCTACGCGGCCACCGGCAACACGCTCTCGATCATCTCGAACCGCATCTCGTATATCTTCGATCTGAAGGGCCCGAGCTTCACGGTCGACACGGCCTGCTCGTCCTCCCTCGTCGCCTTCGACAACGCCGTGCAGGCGATCCAGTCGGGCCGCGTTGACACCGCGGTCGTGGCCGGCGTCAACGTGCTGGCGAGCCCGTTCAACTTCATCTGCTTCTCCACCGCGCAGATGCTCTCGCGCACCGGCCTGTGCCAGGCGTTCTCGAAGAACGCAGACGGCTACGTGCGCTCCGAGGGTGGCGTGGTGTTCGTGCTGCAATCGGCCGAGGCCGCGCGGCGCAACGGCGCCACCGTGCGCGCCCGGATCGTGGCCTCGGGCATCAATTCCGACGGTCGCACCACCGGCATCTCGCTGCCGTCGGGCTACGCCCAGGGTGCCCTGCTGGAGCGGGTGTACCGCGACGCGGAGATCGGCCTCGACGACCTCGCCTTCATGGAGGCGCACGGCACCGGCACCCCGGTGGGCGACCCGATCGAGGCCTCGGCCATCGGGACCAAGCTCGGGCGCGGCCGTCAGGCGCCGCTGCCGATCGGCTCGATCAAGACGAATATCGGCCACACCGAGCCGGTTTCCGGCCTCGCCGGCCTGATGAAGGCGACGCTGGCGCTGGAGCACAATCTCGTGCCGCCCTCGCTGCACGCGGCCGAGCTGAATCCCGACATCCCGTTCGACGAGTTGAACCTCAGCGTCGTCCGCGAGGCGCTGCCGATCACCCGCGGTCCGCGCGAGCGCTACGCGGGCGTGAACTCCTTCGGCTTCGGCGGCACCAACGCGCACGTCGTGATCACCGACGGCAACGTCGGCACGCAGGCGGCGGAGGCCACCCCGGCGCCGTCCGCGCAGGTTCTGCTGCTCTCGGCCCAGACCCGCGCCGCGCTGAACGAGCTCGCCCTCGACTATGCCGAGCGGCTCGAAGCCGAGCCCGGCCGGATCGCCACGGTGGCCGCCGCGGTCGCGCACCGGCGCGAGCGCCTGCCCGCCCGCCTGGCGATCACGCTGGACGGCAAGACCGACGTGGCCGCCGCCCTGCGCGCCGTAGGCGAGGGCGAGGATGCCCAGGACGCCTTCACCGGCACCGCGGTCGACCGCGCCGCCGAGGTGGCGTTCGTCTATTCCGGCAATGGTAGCCAGTGGGCCGGCATGGGCCGCGAGGCCTACGAGGAGAACCCGACCTTCCGGGCCGCCTTCGACCGGGTCGACACCCTGTTCCAGGCCTATGCCGACTGGTCGCTGAAGCAGGCCCTCTACGCCGAGGACCTCGACGAGCGCCTGGCGCTCACCAGCGTCTCGCAGCCGCTGATCTTCGCCATCGAGAGCGCCTCGACGGCGGCCCTCAAGGCCAAGGGCCTGATCCCCTCTTACGTGCTCGGCCACAGCGTCGGCGAGATCGCCGCCGCCGAGGCGGCCGGCGTCCTGAGCCTCGAGGACGCGGTCCGAGTCATCTACTATCGCAGCCACCACCAGGAGACGACGCACGGCCAGGGTACCATGGCGGTGCTGCTGATGCCGTCCGAGGAGGTCGAGGCTTTCCTCAAGGACTACCCGTCCCTCGACATCGCCGCCTACAATAGCCCGAAGGCCGTCACGGTCGCCGGGCCGGTGGCCGACATCGAGGCCGCCCTGAAGGCGCTGTCGCGCAAGCGCCGTCGCGGCCGCAAGCTCGACCTGGCCTACGCCTTCCACGGGCGCCTGATGGACCCGACCGAGAAGCCGCTGCTGCGCGATCTCGCCGGGCTGAAGGCGAAGGCCGGCACCACCGCGATGGTCTCCACCGTCACCGGCAGCGTGCTGGAGGGCGACAATTTCGGCGCCGGCTACTGGTGGCGCAACATCCGTGAGCCGGTGCGCTTCAGCGAGGCCGTGCAGGATGCCACCCGCCGCGGCGCCCGCGTGTTCGTCGAGGTCGGCCCGCGCGCGACGCTGATGTCCCATGTCGGCGACGCGGTCGAGCCGCTCGGCATCGAGACCGCCACGGTCGGCGTCATGCACCGCAAGGCGTCGGGCGGCGACCCGATCGCCAAGGCGGTCAGCGCCGCCCTGGTCCAGGGCGCGCAGGTCGACGAATCCCTGCTCTTCGGCGACGCCCCCCGGGGCGACGTGCGCCTGCCGACCTATCCGTGGCAGCGGCGTCCGTTCCGCCTGGCCGACACCCCGGAGAGCGTCGGCGCGATGAGCGCCCGCCCCTACCACCCGCTGATCGGATCGCGGACCACCTTCGACGGCCTGGAGTGGAACGGCTTCGTCGATCCGGCCACCCTGCCCGAGCTGGAGGATCATCGGGTCGACGGCCAGGTGATCATGCCCGGCGCCGGCTTCGTCGAGATGGCGCTGGCCTGCGTCCGCGAGGCGATGCGCCACGACGAGGTGGTGCTGGCCGATTTCGAGATCCTGTCGCCCATGGTGTTCGCCGAGGAGGCCCTGCGCGAGGTCGCGGTGCGTCTGTCGGGGACCGGCAACGGCATCCAGGTCCTCAGCCGCCCGCGCCTGACCCAGACCCCCTGGCAGCTCCACGCCCAGGCCAAGATCGTCGACGGCACGTTCACGGCTCCGAAGGCGCCCGACCTGAACGGGTTCGACTTCGACACCGCCGGCGAGCAGGTCCTGTCCGGCGACGCGCTCTACGGCCGCGCCCGGGCCTCGGGCCTCGGCTTCGGCCCGAGCTTCCAGCAGGTCGCCATGAGCGCCCGGCTGGATGATACCACCATCGTGTCCGACCTGCTGCCGGCCGTGGCCGACGACCGGTTCACCCTGGTCCCGGCCCGCCTCGACGCCTGCTTCCACGGGCTGATCCTGCTGTTCGCCGACCTGCTCGGCGAGAACGCCGGCAAGGCCTACATCCCGGTGCGCTTCGGCGAGGTGCGGCTTCTGCGCCCCGGTGCGGTGATCGCCCGTTCGATCATCCGGACGCGCCGCTGCAACGAGCGCTCGATCCTGGCCGACTTCACCCTGCTCGACGCCGACGGCGCAGTGGTCGCCACGATCCGCGAGGGCCGTTTCCAGGCCCTGCGCGCCAAGGGCGGCGGCGACCTCTCGGCCTTCGCGATCTCGCAGGTGCCGGAACTCGCCACCGAGCCGACCGCGATCCCGATGGAGCGCCGGCCGAGCGTGGCCGCCCGCCTGCGTCCGCTCACCGCCGAGGCGAAGGGGCCGGCCGACGCCGCCCTGTCCCCGGGCCACCTCCTGCTGGAGGGTTGGGCGACCTCGCTGGCCTATCGTCTCGCCTCCGGGCTGGCCGAGGGCGGGACCGTCTCGGTCGCCGACCGGCGGGTGCCCGAGGCCCTGCGCCCCTGGGTGCTGAACGCGCTCTACGCCCTGGAGAGCAGCGGCCTGGCCGAACGTGCCGGCCAGAACTGGACCCTGGGCGAAGACGGCTCGGCGCTGCCGGCTCCCGACGAGATCATGCGCTGGATCGCGGGCGACCACCCGGATCTCTCCGCCGAACTGGTGCTGATTGCCGATGTCGGCGCCATGGTCGATCGGCTGCTCGCGGGCAAGCTGACCGAGGCCCCGGCCTTGCCTCAGGGCGCGATCGACGCCTTCGTCATGCGCTCGGCCACCGCCCGCCACACGGCCGACGTGGTCGCCGGCCTGATCGAGGCCAGCCGCGGACACCTACCGAAGGAGCGCGCCCTGCGGGTCCTGCAGGTCGGCTTCGGCCCGCTCTCCGCCCAGGCTGCGGCCTTCGCCGCCGCGGCCGAGGCCCGGCTGACCGTGTTCGAGGCGGATCGCCGGCTCGCCGAGCGTGCCCGCCTGTCGCTCACCAACGGCGCCGCCGTCGTCGAGGCTGCCGACGAACTCGCCCCCGGCAGCTTCGACCTGATCCTGGCGGCCGGCAGCCTGCATCGCGGCGACCGCGCCCTGCCGGGGCAGCTCTCCGGGGCGCTCGCCACCGGTGGCCTGCTGGTGGCCGTGGAGCCGGGCGCGTCCCTGTTCCGCGACCTCGTGTTCGGCCTCACGGGCGGCTGGTTCGAGGAGGCCGTGGGCGGCATGCCCGTCGGCCGCCTCGAGGATATCGAGGGCTGGCAGCGCACGCTCAGCGCCCACGGCCTGGTCAAGGTCGCGGTGGAGCGCGCGGCGTCGGCCAACGGCGACGACCTGCTGCTGGTCGCCGAGGCCCCGGTGCGTCCGGGCCCCGCCCCGGCGCAGAGCTTCGCCTTCGTGATCGGCTCGGACGACGAGTTCGCGGCCGAGACGGCCTCGTCCCTGGCGACCCTGCTGGTCGCGGGCGGCGTGCACGTCTCGATCATCCTCGACTCCGAGACGTCGCTGATGGAGCTGGAGAAGGAGACCCCCGACACGGTGGTGTTCCTGGCCGGCGCCTTCACCCGCGGCGGCGAGGCGTCCGAGCGGCTGCGCGACCGCTGCCTCAGCCTGAAGCGCTGCACGGAGCATCTCGGTGCCCGCCAGACCCGCCTGTGGGTCGTGGCGCCGGGCGCGACCCGCGACCGCGGCGGCCAGACCACCAACATCGAGGCCGGCGTGTGGGCGTTCTCCCGGACGCTCGCCAACGAGGCGCCGAACCTCGACGTGCGCCGCATCGACCTCTCGCCCGAGATGTCGTCGAAGCGGGCATCCGAGCGCCTGCGCGACCTCATCCTCTCCGGTACGCCGGAGACCGAGATCGTCCTCGACGACGAGCGGACGCAGGTCGTGCGCTTCCATGCCGGCCGGCCGAAGCACCGGGATCCGGCGGATGCCGTCCCGGCCGAGGCCGCGCGCCTGGAGCGCAGCAACACCGGCGGCCTCAACGAGATGGTTTGGGGTCCGGCCGAGCGCCGCACCCCCGGCAAGGGTGAGATCGAGATCGCGGTCGAGGCCACCGGCCTGAACTTCCGCGACGTCCTATGGGCGCTCTCGATGCTGCCCGAGGAGATCCTGGAGGACGGCTTCGCCGGCCCCCGCCTTGGCCTCGAATGCGCCGGCCGCGTCACCGCCGTCGGCCCCGGCGTGAAGGGCGTCAAGGCCGGCGACCCGGTCGTCGCCTTCGCCCAATCGGGCTTCGCCACCCACATCGTGGTGCCCGAGATCGTCGTCGCGCCGAGTCCGCAGGGCCTGGACCCGATGGCGGCCGCGACCGTCCCGGTGGCGTTCCTGACCGCCTATTACGGCCTCGTCTCCTGCGCCCGGATGCGGCGCGGCGAGTGGGTGCTGGTCCATGGCGGCGCGGGCGGCGTCGGCCTTGCCGCGCTGCAGATCGCCAAGCTGAAGGGCGCGCGGGTCATCGCCACCGCCGGCTCCCGCGAGAAGCGGGCCCTGGTGAAGGCGCTGGGCGCCGAGCACGTGCTCGATTCCCGCTCCCTCGCCTTCGTGGACGAGATCCGGGCGATCACCGGCGACGGCGTCGACATCGTGCTGAACAGCCTGTTCGGCGAGGCGATGGAGCGCTCGCTCAACGCCCTCCGGCCGTTCGGCCGCTTCGTCGAGCTGGGCAAGCGCGACTACGTCGCCAACACCCATATCGGCCTGCGTCCGTTCCGGCGGAACCTCAGCTACTTCGGCGTCGACCTGGATCAAGTGATCCAGCACCAGGGCGACGACGGCGCGCGGATGTTCCGGGAGGTCATGGCCCTGTTCAACGACGGCGGCCTCAAGCCCCTGCCCTACCAGCCGTTCACGGCGGCCGAGACCTCCGACGCGTTCCGGCTGATGCAGCAATCGGGTCACATCGGTAAGATCGTGATCAGCCCGCCCAAGGCCGGCACGATCATCAAGGAGACCAAGCGGCCGTTCACGGTCTCGGAGACCGGCGTCCACCTCGTGACCGGCGGCCTCGGCGGCTTCGGCCTGGAGGCGGCCCGCTGGCTCGTCGACAAGGGCGCCCGGCACCTCGTTCTCGCCGGCCGCAAGGGCGCGACCACCGATGAGGCCAAGGCGATCGTCGCCGAACTCGCCGGGCGCGGCGTCAAGGTCGAGGCCAAGGCCGTCGACATCACCAGCCGTTCGGCGGTGGATCGCCTGATCGTGGAGATCGAGCAGGGTGGAAAGACGCTCGCGGGCGTTCTCCACGCCGCGGCGGTGCTTCAGGACGGCCTGATCGCCAACATCGACGCGGCGGCGCTGGACGCCGTGATCGGCCCGAAGGTGGTCGGCGCCCAGCACCTGGACGCCGCCACCCGGGACCGCAGCCTCGACTACTTCGTGATGTTCTCGTCGGCGACGACGTTCATCGGCAACCCCGGCCAGGGCTCCTACGTCGCCGCCAACGGCTTCATGGAAGGCCTGGCCCGGCAGCGCCGTCGTCGCGGCCTGCCCGCGCTGGCGGTGGCCTGGGGCGCGATCGGCGATGTCGGCATGCTCGCCCGCAACAAGGCGGTCATGGAAGGCCTCGCCGGCCGTGTCGGCGTCACCCCGATGGAGGCGCGACGCTGCCTCGAGCTGATGGCGGACGCCTTGGAAAGCCAGGGGACCTCGCCGGACGAGGCGGTGATCGCCATCGCGGCGATGCATTGGGGCAAGGCGCGCGAGCGGCTCGCCACGATGCGCTCGCCGAGCTACGCCGGTCTCGGGTCGGATCAGCAGGCGGAGGCCGGCGGCGTCCAGGCGATCAACATCGGCGCGCTCCTCAAGGGAGGCGACGTGGATGCGGTCCGCAAGACGGTGTCGGACGCGATCGTCGAGGACATCGCGCGCATCCTGCGCCTGCCCAAGGACGATATCAGCCGCGTGCGCCAGCTCTCCGAGATCGGCCTCGACTCACTGATGGGCGTCGAACTCGGCGCCAGCCTGCAGGAGCGCTTCGCCCTCGATGCGCCGCCCGCCGGCCTGTCGTCCGGCATGACGGTCAACGAGTTGTCGGAGTCCTTAATTCAGGCGGTTTCCGCGCCCATGGATGAAGCGGCCGGTGTCGCGATGAGCCTCGTCTCGAAGCATATCGGTGGTGAGATCGACGCGCAGATGATGGCGCCGCTCAGGGAACTCATCGAGAAGACCAACAGCGAGCTCAAAGAGACCAACTCATGACCGATACGGCACGGCCTGACGGCGGGCGCGCGGCGCTCGCCGGCTTCGTGACGAACCGCCTCGGACGCGCGACGCCGCGCCCGGCGCCCGTCAAGGCGGCTTCGCCAGCCGGGCAATCGGCCGCACAGAACTTCGAGAACCTGCCGGGCTACCGCGAGCTGCAGCTGCAGCGCCAGGCGGCGCAGCTGATCGGGCTGGGCAACCCGTTCTTTCGCGTCCACGACGCGAAGGCCGGTGCGACCACGCGGATCGACCAGAAGACCTTCACCAACTTCTCGTCCTACGACTATCTCGGCCTGAACGGGCATCCCCGGGTCAGCAACGCGGCCCGGGAGGCGATCGACGCCTACGGCACCTCCGCGTCGGCGAGCCGTGTGGTGGCGGGCGAGCGGCCGGGCCATATCAGCCTCGAGCAGGCCCTGGCCAAGCACTACCGCACCGAAGGCTGCATCGTGATGGTGAGCGGCCACGCCACCAACGTCACGACCATCGGGGCGCTCCTGGAAGCCGGCGACGTGATCTTCCACGACGCGCTGTCCCACAACAGCATCGTCACCGGCGCGCAGCTCTCCGGCGCCCAGCGCCGCTCCTTCGCGCATAACGACCTCGACGCCCTGGAGAGCCTGCTCCAGAACACCCGCCACGAGCACCGCCGGGCGCTGATCGTGGTCGAGGGCCTGTACAGCATGGACGGCGAC
Organism: Methylobacterium sp. WL1; assembly: GCF_008000895.1. Classification (NCBI taxonomy): domain Bacteria; kingdom Pseudomonadati; phylum Pseudomonadota; class Alphaproteobacteria; order Hyphomicrobiales; family Methylobacteriaceae; genus Methylobacterium; species Methylobacterium sp. WL1. Next base: position 2,334,802 of record NZ_CP042823.1, read on the forward strand.
GCGCCGGACCTCGCGGGTCTCGTCGCGCTCAAGAAGCGCTACGATGCGTGGCTTATGGTCGACGAGGCGCACGGCCTCGGCGTCACCGGCCGCACCGGGGCGGGCCTGTTCGAGCATTGCGGCGTCGACCCGAAGGAGGTCGACCTCTGGATGGGCACGCTGTCGAAGACGCTGTCGACCTGCGGCGGCTATATCTGCGGCCCGATCGCGCTGATCGAGTACCTCAAGCACACGGCGGGCGGCTTCGTGTACAGCGTCGGCATGTCGCCGCCCCTCGCCGCCGCCGCCGAGGCGGCGCTGGCGGTGATGCATGCCGAGCCGGAGCGGGTCGAGCGCCTGCGCCAGAACGGCACGCTGTTCCTCGCCACCGCCAAGAAGCTCGGCCTCGATACCGGCTTCAGCCTCGGCCTCGCGGTGGTGCCGATCATCGTGGGCGACTCCCTCAAGGCCGTGACCCTGTCGGACCGCCTGTTCCGCCGCGGCATCAACGTGCAGCCGATCATCCACCCGGCCGTGCCCGAGCGGGCCTCGCGCCTGCGCTTCTTCCTCACCTCCGAGCACACCGCGGACCAGATCCGCGACACCGTGAACGCGGTGGCCGAGGAGATGATGGCGATCGACAAGGGCGGCTCGCTGATCGAGCAGCTTCTGGCCAAGCGCGGCTGAGCATCCGGACCGCGCCGGTCACGGCGCGTTCCACCACCCCCACATGCAAACAGGGCGCGGATGGCATCCGCGCCCTGTTTGCATGTGGGCTCCGGATCCCACGCCGGCCCGGAGGCCGGCGTGTCGGCCAGCCTACTTGGCGTAGGCGTAGGCGGTGGCCGCGGAGCTGAGCGGGCCGGTGACGCCGCTGAAGGCGGTCAGCACCTTCTGGACCTCGGTGAACGGGGCGTTCGAGACGTAGATCAGGTCGCGGTTGCGCATGCGGAACGCCTGGGTGGTGAACAGGCTGTTGGGGTCGCGCATGTTGATCCGGTACACCACCGGCACCAGCGGGGTGCCGGTGAGCTTGGTGGCCGGGTTGAGGCGGCGCACCACGCTGGCGGGCTCGAACCGGAAGATGAAGGTGCCGGCCGGGTCGGCGGCGAAGTCCGAGAGGCCGCGCGCCTTGGCGAGCGCCTGGGCCAGGGTGATCCCGTCGGCCTGGAACGGCAGCTCGGTCGCCTGGCCGAGCGCGCCCACCGCCAGGAAGGTCTGCGGATCGCGCACCAGGGTCAGCACGTCGTTGGGCCGCAGGTAGATGTTCTCCTTAGGGTTCGACACCACCGTGGTCAGCGGCACCGTGGCGGTGACCGGCCCGCGCGACAGGCGCACGAAGGTCTCCGAGACCGGCGAGCGGTTGCCGCCCGCCGACGCGATGACGTCGAGGATGCGGTCGCCGTGGCCCGACAACGGCAGGCGCGCGCCGGCGGCGCCCTCGCCGGTGACGGTCACCGCCTGGCTGATCGGCCGGGTGACCGAGACCAGCACCTGCGGCTGGATCGCCTTGCCGGCGAGCTCGTTCTCGATCAGGCCCTGGACGTCCTGGGGCCGGCGGCCGGCGACCTTGATGCGCCCGGCATAGGGCACCGAGATCGCGCCATCGCGGCCGACCGGCTGCTCGGGGATGAGGGCGGACTTGGAGCCGGCGGAGAAGCGGTCGGCCACCAGCGGGCCGGAGAACAGGCCGCCGGAGCCGGCCTCCCAGACCGAGACCGAGACCATGTCGCCGATGCCGATCACCGGCTCGGTGGAGGGGCGGTGGTCACCGAAGGAGGCGAGCAGGCTGTCGAGGGGCCGGCCGCGCAGGGCCTCGACCACGGATGGGGTGACGTCGATGATTTCGTAGCGGGCGAGCACGCCGCCGTCGGCGGTGGCGACTTCCGCGCCAGCCTCGATCGCGCTGGCCGTCGGACCCGCCGCGGGCAGGTACGTGCAGCCGCCGATGGACCCTGCCGCGAGGGCGGCCATCAGCGCTGAGAGCGCCGTCTTACGCAGCATCACAGAGACTTCTCCTCGCCGGCCTCCGCGCCATCGCTGGCTCGGACCGGGACATCCATGGTGACCGCCAAACGCTGCGATCGCTTTAACGGCCGCGTCGAACAGGCGGGCGCCGTGCGGAACCCACTTCTCGGACAGCTTCGCTATCGGCCGGCAATGCGTCACCAGCGTGGCACTGCCGAGCTTGTTGCCGTCAAGCTTAACCTTATCGCGTCCTTGCCGGCATGTCCGCAAGGGCGCCAGCCAGGGTGGACCGCAGCTCCCGCCCCAGGGCATCGGCAGCGATGTCCCGTCGCTTCGGCGGGACAGGGGGCCCGCCGAAGCGGAACAGGGCGTAATCGGTCGCCTGACCGCCGAACCCGGGCTTGCAGGTCGGCAGCGAGGGGGCGTGGTCCCCGAAGACGCAGAGCGTGACGGTCTGGCCGCGCTCGCGCGCCAGGGCGTCGAGCCCGGCCACCAGGTTCTCGACCATCCGCCCTGTATTGACCACGTGGTGGAGGTACTGCGCCTCCGGGGCGTCGATCCCGGGCAGCCGACCGGGCTTCCACGGTCCGTGATTCTCCATCGTGACGCAGAATAGGAACAGCGGGGTGCGCCGCCCCCGGACCTCGTCGAGCAGACGCTCCCCGAGGGCGACGTCGCCGACATAGGGGCCGATGCGGGGGGCGGCCGCGAATGTTTCGCCCATCACCAGGTCGCCGAAGCCGAAGGCCTGCATGACCTTCGCCCGGCGAAAGAAATCCCGGTGGAACGGGTGCAGGAACAGGGTGCCGTAACCCCGGCTCCGGGCCAGCCGGGCGAGGCTGGTCGGCTCGTCGCCGCTGCGGGAGGTATAGGGATCGTACCGGCCGAAGCCGAGGCTTTCGGAGGGGCGGCCCGTGAGCACGGCGTGCTCGCTGCGCATGGTGTAGGCGCCGTGCGCCGGGACCCGCAGCCGGCCGTATTGCGCAGCCCGGGTGCGGAACAGCTCCATCGCGGGCAGTGCCGGGCCGCCGAGGCGCTCCGGGTCGATGAACGATTCGAGCTGGATCACCACGACCACGTCGTCGCCCGGGCCGGCCTGCAGCACCGGCACGTCCGGGACCGGGGCGCTGCCCGCCAGCGCCCGGGCCGTGTAGCCGAGCAGGCTCGCCGGCAGGCCGACCCGCGCGACATCGGCCTCCAGGTCGGGCTCCGGGAACCATTGCGCGACGAGGCCAGCGAGCGGCGGCCGGGACGCGGCGCGGAACAGGATCCACAGGGCGAGCGGCAAGCCGAGCAGCGCCGCGACGCGCAGGAGCGGCCCGCCCGGCAAGACGCTGGGCTCGGTCCGGTACCAGATCACCGTCGCGATCAGGGTCAGGATCACCGGGACCGCGATGCGCGGATCCCAGAGCGGCGGGATGTAGTAGAGCTGCGGGTGTCGCGGCACCTGCGGCAGCAGGACGAAGTCGCTGAACAGCAGCGGCTCGCCGATCACCGATCGCTTCGCGCGGCTGACATAGATCAGCGCCGCCACGGAGACCACGCAGGTCAGGGCAGCCAGCCACGGCCGCCACGAGAAGCAGAACCAGAACAGCAGGATCAGCGAGTAGCCGAGCAACCGCAGGGCGAGATCGCCCGGCGCGAGACTGGCCCGGGTGAGCGAATCGCCGACGAAGACTTCGAGGGCGAGGCAGAGGGCCAGCGCGAGGCTGGCGGCGGTGAGGAACGTCGTCAAGGTCCTGGAACTCGGAGAGGGGCAAGCGCGCGAGCGAGCGATACGGCATCCGACCCGGCACGGAAGAACATGTTGAAACAAGGGCTTCGGGACGTTCCCTGAAGCGGGGGCCTCGGCGTCACCCCCTCTTCCGCTACAAGAGAAGCCGGCCCTATCCCCGTTTGCGGGCTCGAAAAATCCGGGACACCGGATGTCACGGCGGTGCTCCCTGCCCTCAGCGCGGTCCAGCCTCGCGGCCGACGCCGCGGCGCCGGCGCAACGCCCGCACGATCGGATTGAACAAGCCGTAGCGGGCGCGCATGACCCAATGGGCGGTGCGGCCAATCGAGAGCGCGCTGCGCGGTGCGGCCTCGCGGGCGGCGCTCAGCCGGTCGAGAAGCTGCTCGGGGCTGCAGGGTTTCATCGCTACGGGGTCGAGGTAGCGCGAATAGAGGATCATCGCCCCGGCTACCAACTCGTCCAGGGTGAGCTTGCGGCCACGGTCGGCTCCCGGCGCCAGATCCTCGGACAGGCCCCAGCCCGAGTAGAACGGACGGCCATGAGTGGCCACGGTGAGCCCGCGGATCAGCGCCTCGAAGCCCGCGAGCGAGGTCATGGTCTCGACGTGGTGGACCCGGTCGAGCAGGTCGACGATGCTGACCCCCGCCACGATCCGGTCGGCGAGCGCCAGCACCTCCGCCTCCGGGATGATGCCGGGGCGAAACCCCGCCTCGACGTCGGGATGGGGCTTGTAGAGCAGGAAGGCGTCGGGGTTGCGCCGCCGGGCGGCCTCGAGCAGCGCCCGGTTGGACCGGACCAGCGGCGAGCCGTGCTGCACCGAGGCGTCGTCCTCCACCTGTCCCGGCACCAGCACGATCCTGCGGCCGGCCGGCCAATCGAGCGATGCGGCGTCCAGGCCAACATTGTACTTGCTGAGGCGGCGGGCCACGACCTCCTCACGCAGGCGCTTAGCCCGGCTCACGAGTTCGGGCGGGAAATCCGATTCGGCCAGCAGCCGTTGCAGGCGGCTCTCCCTGCGGGGATCGTAGTAGATGCCGAGGTCGTCGACCACGATCGAGGCGCCGGGCTGCAAGCTCGCCCCGAGGCCCACCGAGCGTAGGAATCCGTCCTCCACCCGGGCGAGCGGCAGGCCGGCCAGCGTGCAGGCGTCTTCAAGCTTGCCCGGGGCCCGCGTCGCCCAGGCGAGGATCCGGCCGTGATGGCGCTGGCCCGCTTCGACCGCGGCCTCGGCCGTCATGGTGTGGACCGGGCGCCCGGCGGGCCCGGTGCCGAGCACGTCGAGGGCCGTCCTCTTCCAGCGTGACATGCCGACATAGACGACGCGCCGGTCGTTCTCGGCGAAGCGTGCGGCGAGCCAGGCCACCGCCTCGGCGCAGGCCTCGCGGCCGATCGGCGCGCGGGTCCAGGGATCGAGGTAGTGGATGCCGCCCTCCCCGCCGAGCGGCACGTCGTCGAGGCTGATCCGCAAAGATGCGAAGCCCGTCTCCGGCCGATCGTACGGGCTGACCAGGGGACCCGGCGCGACGACGAGCCTGCGCCGGCCGGTCAGCGCGAGCAGCCGCGCCGCCAGGCTTCCCGCCTGCCAGACGGCGCCGACTGCACCGGGCCGCACCGGCCCGAAGGCGAGACCCGTCGCGGCCTCGATCTCCGTCCGCAGGCGGTGGATCGTCCGGCCGGTCGCATAGAGCGACGGGGTCGGTTCAAGGGACATGATGGGGCGCCCGGCTCCGGTCATCTGACTCGTTCGGGCCGTCGTGTAGCGCATTTTCTCCGGCATGGGATGGCCGGCCCAAAACCACCGAAATCACAGGGACAAGCGCGTCCGTTCGCGCAAAGCGTCACGTCGCGGAAAGGATTTGGACATATCGTCGCCGTGATTGACCCTTCAATCCAGGCGGGGGCCGCGAAAGTGCGACCGTTGCAGACGGGCCACGCCGGAGCGGAAACGCCCTCCTGCGACGCGGCCTCGGATTGCCGGCTCGCGCCGAGGCGTGCCACCTCAGGTCAGTCTTTCCGGTCCGGCTCCGTCCGGCCGAGGGTCAAGGATAGAAGCGCCGCGGAATGCATAAGACCGCCCCCGACGCCCTCCGCGACCGCCCCGCAACCTTTCTGTTCCTGCAGGGCATCGCGTCTCCGTTCTTCTCCGATCTCGGCACGGCGCTGCGCGCCCGGGGACACGAGGTCCGGCGCATCAACCTGTGCCCCGGCGACTGGCTGTTCTGGAACGGTAAGGCGGACAATTACCGCGGCCGCCGCGAGGCGTGGGGCACGTATCTCGAATCATATCTCGACCGCGAGGCCGTCACGGACATCGTGCTGTTCGGCGATTGCCGGCCGTTCCACCGGGCGGCCCGGATGATCGCGGAGGTCCGCGGCCTGCGCGTCCACGTGTTCGAGGAAGGCTACATCCGTCCCAACTGGATCACCTGCGAGCTCGGCGGGGTGAACGGCTTCTCGTCCCTGCCCCGCACGGCGGCCGAAGTCCGCGCGCTGGCGCGCCGCCTGCCCCAGCCCGGCCGGGCAATGCCCTCAACCGGCGATATGGCCCGCCGCAGCGTCTGGGATGTCGGCTACAACATCGCCAACATCGCCTTCCCTTATCTCTTCCCACATTTCCGCAGCCACCGGCCGACCCATATCGCGGCCGAGTACGCGGGCTGGATCAAGAAGTTCAGCCGCCGCTCCCACACCCGCCGCGAGGCAGCGCGCTGCGACGAGATCTACCGTGCGGTCGGCTGCGACTACTTCCTTCTGCCGCTCCAGCTCGACAGCGACTACCAGATCCGGGTGCACTCGCCGTTCCTGGGCGTCGAAGGCTTCATGGACCGGGTGATCAAGTCCTTCGCGGACGCGTCCTCGGCGCCGACGCGCCTCCTCGTGAAGCTGCATCCGCTGGACAGCGGCCTGATCAACTGGCGCAAGTTCGCCCGTGCCTCGGCCCGGCGCCACGGCGTCAGCGACCGGCTCGACTTCATCGACGGCGGCGACCTTCCGTCGCTGATCAAGGGCGCCCGCGGCGTCGTGATCGTCAACTCGACCGTCGGCATGCTGTCGCTGGAGATGGGCCGGCCGACTCATGCGGTCGGCACCGCGATCTACAACATGGCCGGACTGACCCATCAGGCCGACCTCGATGGGTTCTGGACGAACCCGACCCCGCCGGACATGGGCCTGATGGCCGATTTCCGCCGCGTGGTGCTACACCGGACACAGGTCAACGGCGGCTTCTTCTCCAAGGGGGCGATCGAGCGGGCGGTGGCCGGCTCGGTGCCGCGGATGGAATCCGCCCTCCCCGATTCGATGCTGGCCGCCGCGCGGGTGATCCGCGAAGGCGGCGAGAGCGACGGGCAACTCGCGCCCGTCTACTGAAGCGTGGCGGCAAACGTGTCGGTTCCGGCTGACAGTTTCCGGGGCCGGCCGACCCATTAAGTCACCGAAGAGCCGTCACCGGCCTTGATTTGTCCGTGCTCCGCGGCGTAGCACCCGCACCATGCCCCGCATTCTGATCACTGGCGCGTCGAGCGGTATCGGCGCTGCGCTCGCACGCCACTACGCGCGTGCCGACGCAAGCCTCATCCTCGTCGGACGCAACGTCGAGCGGCTCGAAGCCGTGGCCCGGGATTGCCGGGCGAGCGGCGCGACCGTCGAGCCCGTGCGGCTCGACACCCGTGACCGGGCCGCCGCGATCGCCCTGATCCACAGGCTTCACGCGGCGCAGCCGCTGGACCTCGTGATCGCCAACGCGGCCGTGAACGGCGGTAACCAGAAGGGCGAGGTCGAGTCCGAGGAGACGGCCTTCGAGACCTCCGACATCAATTACACGGGCTCTCTCAACATCGTGCTGCCCACCCTGACGTTGATGCTTCAGCGCGGCAGCGGCCAGATCGTGCTCGTCTCCTCCCTGGCGGCCTACGCGCCGCTGCAGGATGCCCCGGCCTATAGCGGCGCCAAGGCCGCCCTGGTCGCCCACGGGCTGGCCTTGCGCCAGAAGGTCGGGCCACGGGGCGTGAAGGTCAACGTCGTTGCGCCGGGCTACGTGAAGACCCCGATGGGCGGCGAGCTGAAGGGCTGGCGGCCCCTGGAGATGAGCGCCGAGCAGGCTGCCCTGCGCATCGCCAAGGGCGTCGCCAAGGATCGCGACGTGATCGCCTTCCCGTTCGCGCTGGCGGCCTTGGCCAGGACCGTCCTACTTCTTCCTGAGAGCATTCGCCGGGCCGGGCTCTACGCCTTCCGGTTCCAGCGGCGGCCGCGCCGCTGATGAGCCGCGCCCGGATCGCCCTGTTCGTGCTGGAGGCGCTGCCGAATGCCCGGGTGGTGCGCCGGTTCGTGGCCGATCACAGCGCCGACATCGCCTTCGTCGGGCTCTCGAACGCGGAGCGGCCGTCAAGCGGCGGGCTGACCGGGCAGGTCCGGCGCCACCTCACGCGGTCGGGGACCGGGATCCTTCCGTATCTGGCGGTGAATTTCGGGCTGCCCGACCTGCTGCGGCCGCTGGCGCCCCTGACCCAGGCCGTGGCCGGCAGCGGCGACGCGCCGGAATCGACGCCGCTCAAGACCCTGTGTCGGCGCCTCGGCATCCCGACCCTGACGGTGGACGACGTCAACGGTCCCGAGGTCGCACAGAGGGTGCGCGAGACCGCCCCCGACCTGATCCTGACCTATCATTTCGATCAGATCCTGAAGGCCGAGACCATCGGGTTGGCGCGGCTCGGCGGCATCAACGGCCATCCCGGGCTGCTGCCGCGCCATCGCGGGCCGGTCCCGACGATCCACGCCCTAGCGGACGGCCCGGGCGCCTTCGGCATGACCCTGCACTGGCTCGCCGCCACGATCGACACCGGGGCTATCCTCGCCCAGGAGGCCGTGCCGCTGCCCGCGGACACCACCGCCACCCGGGCGGCCTTGGCGCTCCACGCCCATGGCCGCGGACTGCTGGACCGCCTGCTCGATGAGATCGCCCGCACCGGCCGCATGCCCGAGGGCCGCAGCACCGCCGTCCTGCCCTACTGTCCGTTTCCGGATCGCGCGCTGCTCGCCTCCCTGCGCCGGAGGGGCCTGCGCCTGACCGACGGACGGGACCTGCGCGAGGCGGTGAGCCTGTCTGGCCGGGCCGGTTAACCGACCCTTAAGCCTGTTTCGAGAAGGATCGGTCAGCCCAACGTCCCGTTCCGACCGAGCCTGTTCGCATGCCGGATACAAGCCCCCTCAAGGCGGCCACCGATGCGTTGGCCTACGGCCGCCGGATCCAGAGCGGCCAGATCCGTGCGATCTCCGAGAACATCGCGAACGCCGATTCGGTCCCGGCCAATCCCAATGGGGCGCCCTACGCCCGGAAGATCGCGGTGTTCCGTCCGGTCGATGTCGAGGCGGGGCGCGAGCTGGTCGGCCGCATCGTGCGCGATTCGAGCGACTTCCGCAGGCGTTACGACCCGACCAACGTGTCCGCCGATCGGCAAGGTTATGTCCGCCTGCCCAACGTCAACGTCGCCCTCGAATCGGCCGACCTGCAGCGCGTGATCCGCAACTACGAGCTGAACCTCAGCGCCGAGGCGTCGATCGACACGGTGAGCCGGGCGACGCTCAACCTTCTCGGGTGAGCCGGGCGTTGCGGCGGCCGTAGCCGGCGTAGATCGCCAGCCCGATCACCAGCCAGAGTGCGAGCCTGATCCAGGTGTCCGGCGGCAGCGAAGCCATCAGGATCACGCAAGACAGGATGCCGAGCACGGCGATCGGGGTCGCCGCCGGGACTCGGAACGGCCGGGGCCTGCCTGGGTCCGTGCGGCGCAGGATCAGCACGATCGCGCAGACGAGGCTGAAGGCCAGGAGCGTGCCGATGCTGACGAGCTCGCCAAGGATGTCGATCGGCACCAGCCCGGCCACCGCCGCCGTGAACAGTCCGATCACCACCTGGCTCGACACCGGCGCCCGGGTCGCCGGATCGACCCGGCAGAACAGGGGCGGCAGCAGCCCGTCCCGGGCCATGGCGAAGAAGATCCGGCCCTGCCCGTAGAGCGCGGTGAGCGCCGAGGTGGTCAGCCCGATCAGCGCACCGATCTTGATGACGATGGCGAAGCTGGGCAGCGCCAGCCGGTCGATCGCCTTGGCGATCGGGTCGGCGACGTCGAGCTCCCGGTAGGGCACGAGGCCGGTGAGCACCGCCGCCACCGCCACGTACAGGACCGTGCTGATCGCCAGCGAGCCGATCAGCCCGGCCGGCGCGTCGCGTTGGGGCGCCCGGCACTCGCCCGCCGCGGTGGCCACGGTCTCGAAGCCGATGAAGGCGAAGAACACCACCGCGGCCCCGCGGAACACGCCGCTCCAGCCGTAGCTGCCGAAGGTGCCGGCGTTCTCGGGCACGAACGGGTGCCACAGCGCCGGCTGCAGATGGACGGCGCCGACGCCCACGAAGGCCAGGATGATCGCGATCTTGGCAACCACCAGGAGCCCGTTGATCAGGGAGGCGTCCCGGGTCGAGCGGGTCAAGAGCGCGGTCAGCGCCAACACGATGCCGACCGCCGGCAGGTTCAACCAGCCGCCATCTCCCGGCGCCCCCGACAGCGCGGCCGGCAGCGTCAGGCCGAAATCCGCCGCGAGCGACTGCGCATAGCCGGACCATCCCACCGCCACCGTGGCCGCCGCCAGGGCGAATTCGAGCACGAGGTCCCAGCCGATGATCCAGGCCGGGAAAACCCCAAGGGTCGCCCGGGTGTAGGTGTAGGTCGATCCCGCCTCCGACATCATGGCGGCCAGCTCGGCGTAGCACAGGCCGACGAAGCCGCAGGCGATGCCGCCGATCACGAAGGACAGACTGAGGGCCGGCCCAGCATATTGCGCCGCCGCGGTTCCTGTCAGAACGAAGATGCCGGCGCCGATCGTGGCGCCGAGCCCGATGGCGATGAGGCCGGGGGCCGTAAGGCTCCGCGCGAGTTCGGGATGACCGTTCGCCGGGCTCTCGATCCGGGCGATTGCAGCGGTGTCGGTCATGTCGCGGCTCACGGTCGTCCGGCATCAGCTGTGTCGGATGGGAGCCCGGTGAGCAAGATCCGAGCCGCGACGTCAAGCCGCACGTACGGCGTTCAGGACGCCGCCGGCTTCGGCGCGCAGGCTCGTGAAAACCTGCGGCAGGTCCGTGACCGAGGCGAGCACGGGGCCGGCCTCTGAGCCCGTGACCTGCACGTCTCCGGTGACGACGCTCAGGGTGGCGGTGATCGCGCCGGTGCCAATGACGGCCTCCGAGACGGTCCTTAGGATGTCCCGGGTTGCCACGCCCTGCTCCTCGACCACTGTGGTAATCGCCGGGGCGACGCCGCTCATGTCGCGCATCCGTACGGTGATGCCGTCCACGGCCGTGATGGCCTGCTCGGTCGAGGTCTGGATGCGGTGGACCTGCGTGGCGATCGCCTGCGTCACCCGGGCCGTCTGCTGGTCGCGTTCCTGGACCTCGGCGTTCACAACCGCGAAGCCCCGGCCCGTGCCGCTTCGACCCTGGCGCTTTGAGCCAGCAATTGGGTCTGTCCCGCGATGTCCGAGATCAGCGCCGCCACGTCGCCGACGCGCCCACCTGCCGGCCGAGCTCGACGATCGACGAACCCAGCTCCGCGGCGGCCGCAGAGGCCCGCTGGACCTCGAAGGCGGCATCCCCCGCGTAGGCCGCCACCGACAGGGACCGGTCCGCCTTCGTGGCCACGGTGCCGGCCGCCAGACTCGACGGCGCCGGGGTCGAGGATCCCGCCGACCTGGCGAGGATCACGCGTCCTGCTTGGTGCACCGGATCCCACTTGAGATCACGAGTGCAATGCACCAATGAAATTCAACCCCTATTATAACTCAGTAAAATCTTTGATTGATCACGCAATTTTATCAATGTAATTTTTTGGTGTTTGATCGGGTTCTGGTATCGAATAGATTTTTATACCAAAATGAACTACAAAATATGCAAAGGTCGAATTTTTAGGCACATTGAAGCTTTCTGCTTCTTGGTGCCGGCGTCGTGTTCATGGCGTTGCCTTGTCCGAGGCCGGCGGCTGTACCTCGACCATCCGCGGATCGGTCCGGAAGAGTCGGGCCACGGAGGCCGAGAATTTGATGAAGGCGCGGCCCTGCGGGGTGATCACGTAGCCGTCCCCGGACGGCGCGACGTTGCCAGAGGCGGTCTGCTCCGCCAGGCGCCGCTCGATCTGCCGGTACTCCCCGAGATAGACCGATTCGAACAAGGCGCGCGCGCGCGCGGCGCTGAATCTCTCCTCGGGACGGGCCGCCATCTGGCCGAGCAGGAAGACGCTGATCGAGCGGTCGATCGTCACCGGAAGAATCACGAACACGCTGAGGTTCAGGGCGAGCGATAGCACGCAGGCTCCCAGAGCATCCCTGCGATGCAGGCCCCAGGGACGGCCGAGGCCGGCAAGCGTCGTCATCGCGCCGGCCGTGACCGCGAAAGCCACCAGCAGCAGGATCAGGCCGCGATAGAACAGGATCGTCACGTTGGATGCGAGGTCCGTCCGGAACAGCAGCACGAAGCAGCCGAACCCGATGAGGATTGCTCCGGCATGCAGCGCCCCTTGGGCCGCGAGCCAGCGCAGCGCCCCATTCAGACGTGCGGGGGCGGGCCGGGTCATCGCGCTGCCCCGCTTGGGTCCTGGCTGAGATCCTGAACGGACAGGATCCGGACCAACGGCGACGCGTAGAGCGGCCGGCTCCGCCAGACCCAGGAATCAGGGTCCGTCCAGGGGGCGTCTCGGGCGGTGACGATGAGTGCGCCGATGCCGGCGGCGGCGGCCCGGCGCCGGACGTCGTCTGCCCCGAGGGTCTCGGAGAAGATCGGCCCGACCTGCGCGAGCCGCGCCGCGACCGCTTCGGGGGAGGCCCCGAACAGCCGCGCCTCCCGGTCGGCCACCGCGACCGGCTGGCGTCCGTAGAGGCCGAAGTCGAACACGCGCGGTTCGGCGGCCGCGTGCTGAAGCACGAGACTCCGCGGCAGATGCGTGCCGGCCCATTCATAGGCCATCCGCAGGGCACGATCGATGTCGGGGCGTGCGTTGAGGAACGCGAAGCTCGGATGGCCGGAGATGCGGTAGGCCCGCATCCCGGCGAAGCCGTAGAGCGTCGTCGCATAGCCGAGCAGGAGCAGCGCCGCGAGCAGGCCGGGCAGCCGGAGCCGCGTGCCGGCGCCCGCGCCAGCGCCGCGACGGTCCAGGCCAGGGCGGCGACCTGCGCCAGCAACACCACGCGCCAGCCCAGGTCGTTGTAGAGGATCGCCGAGCGCAGGAAGCCGCCGATCAGCAGGGACGACGCCGCCACGATGGTGAGCAGGCGTCCCGCCTCGCGCGCATGCGCAGCGCGCCGGGGGACGACACGCCAGAACAGGAACGCGCCGGCGGCGAAGACGCCGAAGGCCAGGTAGTAGTTGACCGGCAGCAGGATCAGGCGGAGCAGGCTCAGGAGCGGCCCGTCCGCGAATCCCTCCAGGGGGCCGAAGCTCCGGACCGCCAGGACGATCGCTTGCCCGGCCTCATGCCGGCTCGCAACGAGCCCGGACAGGTAGGGTGCTGCGAGGAGTGCGGCGACGAGCCCGGCCGCGACCAGCCGTCCGGCATCGCGCCAGCGGCGCTCGAGCGCGAGCAGCGTCAGCCAGGTTCCGGCCGCCGCGACCGCGCCCAGGCACACCCAGACCGACAGGCCCGCGCAGGCCGCGAAGGCGATGCCCGCCACCGCGACCGCGACGCCCGGTGCGCGCCGGGTGCCGTCCGCCGCCTCCGCGAGGATCAGAAGCCCGAGCCAGGCCGCAAGGGTGGCGGCGACGTGGTGCGGGACCCAGACCAGGGAGCTCGGCCAATTCAGGACCTGGTCGTTCAGCCATTCCGGCATCGGGATCCAGAGCCCGGTGGCGATCCGGTCGCGGAGGACCAGCAGGATGTCGAGCCCGGCCGCCGGCAGCAGCAGGAGGGTCGCACGGCGTACGAGGCGCGGGGAGGCCTCCCGCACCAGGCCGGTGGCGGCGAGCAACCGGTCCAACAGGCCGAGCAGCCCGACCCCGGTCCAGAACGCGAGCCCCGCGAAGGCGGTGCGCCCGTCCACGTGCGTTCCGCCGGCCCGGTCGATCAGGGCGCACAGCGTGTAGAAGAAGTAATAGTAGCCGGCGCGCTCGGGCCGGGCGAAGAACGGATCGACCGGCGGCAGGCCGTCCTGGACGATCGCGCGGGTCAGGCTTGCGTGCTTCACGAGGTCGATGACGGTGACGGGCTGGTACAGGCCCGTGCCGGTATCGATGTCGATCAGCGCGTAACCGACGATCCCGAGCCAGAGCCCGGCGAGCGCCAGGCCGTACGCCGCGGCGGAGAGATCGATCCTGCCCCGCAGCGCGCGGATCGCCGGCACCAGCCCGGCCAGCCCCAGCGCGAGGTTGGCCAGCGCGGCGGCCGGGATGCCGGCGGCCTGGACCAGCAGGCTGTCGAGAACCGGCAGCAGGCCGATGCCCAGCAGAGCCGCGCACAGGAGCCGATCGCCGGGCGAGAGGGCGCGGAAGCCGAGGATCCCGGTCAGAGCGCCCAGCGCGTAGCCCGGCAGCAGCAGCAGGGGGACACCGAGCAGCGTCGCCGCCAGGATCCCGCACGCGTCCGTGAGACTGGCGTTCATCGGCGGGCCGCTCTGCGTCGGGCCTTCCCGCCCCAGCCTCGTCCCGGCAGCCGGGATGAAGCCGTAAGTGTCTGATCCTGCATCGTCTTTGTCCGAAAGCCGGCGGCAACCTTTCGGGACGATGCTCTAGCACGCCGGTGTTAAACCTTCCCTCGGCGGACCGCCCGGGCCCGGGGCTGGTTTATCCGGTGGTTTCGTGTATGGATCGCGCAGCCTCGGCCCGGGTTACCGGGCGGGGTTTGAGCCGCTTGGCGCTGTGACCGTGCTGGACGACATCCCGGCACCGGCCGAACGCCGAGCTCGAGCGCCCCGATCGGGGCGCCGCATCTGACCTGCACAACCCGAAAGGTATGCGATGTCGATCACGGCAGAGCGCAAGACCGCGCTCATCAAGGAACACCGCAAGGACGCCAAGGACACCGGGTCCCCCGAGGTCCAGGTCGCGATCCTCACCGAGCGGATCACCAACCTGACCGGCCACTTCAAGACCCACGGCAAGGACAACCACTCCCGCCGGGGCCTGCTGAAGATGGTCTCGCAGCGCCGCTCGCTGCTCGACTACGTCAAGCGCAAGGACGAGGCCCGCTACCGCGCCCTCATCGAGCGCCTCGGCATCCGCCGCTAAGTCCGACCACGCGCGGTTCCGAGCCCGGCTCGGGGCCGCGTTTCACAATCTCGGGCTGCCGGAATGGGTCCGGCCGCTCGAAAACGGGCCGCTTCGAGGCGCCAGCGTCGGGGCAGGATCGCGAGACACTTCATTGGACGAAGTGTCTCGCCGTCTTGCCCCCGACGGCGCCGGGCCGGGCCCGCCGAAGGTAAGGAAGAGACAAGAATGTTCGACGTTCAACGTGAAGAGCTGATGTGGGGCGACCGCAAGCTCGTCCTGGAGACCGGCAAGGTTGCCCGGCAGGCTGACGGCGCCGTGATCGCCACCTACGGCGAGACCTCAGTGCTCGCCACCGTGGTCGCCACCAAGGAGCCGAAGCCCGGCATCGACTTCCTCCCGCTCACCGTGAACTACCAGGAGCGCGCCTACGCCGCCGGCCGGATCCCGGGCGGCTACTTCAAGCGCGAGGGCCGTCCCTCCGAGAAGGAGACCCTGGTCTCCCGCCTGATCGACCGCCCGATCCGCCCGCTGTTCATCAACGGCTGGCGCAACGACACCCAGGTCGTCATCACGGTCCTGACCCACGACCTCGAGAACGATCCCGACATCGTGTCGATGGTCGCCGCCTCCGCCGCCCTGACCCTGTCGGGCGTGCCGTTCATGGGCCCGATCGGCGCCGCCCGCGTCGGCTACATCAACGGCGGCTACCGGCTGAACCCGCTGGTCACCGAGACCAAGGAGGAGTCGAGCCTCGACCTCGTCGTCGCCGGCACCCAGGACGCCGTCCTGATGGTCGAGTCGGAGGCCAAGGAGCTGTCCGAGGACGTGATGCTCGGCGCCGTGATGTTCGGCCACAAGCACTTCCAGCCGGTCATCGAGGCGATCATCCGCCTGGCCGAGAAGGCCGCCAAGGAGCCGCGCGACTTCAAGGCCCCCGAGAACGCCGACGTCGAGAAGGCCGTCCTCGAGGTCTGCGAGACCGAGCTGCGCGCCGCCTACACCAAGACCGTCAAGCAGGAGCGCTACGCCGCCGTCGACGCCGTGAAGGCGACGGTGATGGCCGCCCTCTGCGCCGAGGGCGCCGAGAAGTTCCCGGCCGAGAAGGTCAAGGCCGCCTTCAAGGAGGCGCAGTCGAAGGTCGTGCGCTGGAACGTGCTCGACACCGGCTCGCGCATCGACGGCCGCGACCTGAAGACGGTCCGCCCGATCGTCTCCGAGGTCGGCGTGCTGCCCCGCGCCCACGGCTCGTCGCTGTTCACCCGCGGCGAGACACAGGCCCTCGTGGTCGCCACGCTGGGCACCGGCGAGGACGAGCAGTTCATCGACTCGCTGGACGGCACCTACAAGGAGCGCTTCCTGCTCCACTACAACTTCCCTCCCTATTCGGTGGGCGAGACCGGCCGCATGGGCTCCCCGGGCCGTCGCGAGATCGGCCACGGCAAGCTGGCGTGGCGGGCGATCCGGCCGGTCCTGCCGCCGGCCCACGAGTTCCCGTATACGATCCGCGTCGTGTCCGAGATCACCGAGTCCAACGGCTCGTCCTCGATGGCCTCGGTCTGCGGCGGCTCGCTGTCGCTGATGGATGCCGGCGTACCCCTGCGCCGCCCGGTGGCCGGCATCGCCATGGGCCTCATCCTCGAGGGTGAGCGCTTCGCGGTCCTGTCCGACATCCTGGGCGACGAGGATCACCTCGGCGACATGGACTTCAAGGTGGCCGGCACGGACGAGGGCGTGACCTCGCTCCAGATGGACATCAAGATCGCCGGCATCACCGAGGAGATCATGCGGGTCGCCCTCGACCAGGCGAAGGACGGGCGCGCCCACATCCTGCAGGAGATGGCCAAGGCCCTCACCGACGCCCGGCCGGAGCTGGGCGAATACGCCCCGCGCATCGAGACGATGCAGATCCCGACCGACAAGATCCGCGACGTGATCGGCACCGGCGGCAAGGTGATCCGCGAGATCGTCGAGAAGACCGGCGCCAAGATCAACATCGAGGACACCGGCATCGTGAAGATCGCCTCGGCCGACGGCAAGGCGATCAAGGCGGCCTATAACTGGATCCGCTCGATCGTCGCCGAGCCCGAGAACGGCATGATCTACGACGGCACGATCGTGAAGTGCATGGAGTTCGGTGCCTTCGTGAACTTCTTCGGCGCCAAGGACGGCCTCGTCCACATCTCGGAGCTCGCCGCCCAGCGGGTCGCCAAGGTGACGGACGTCGTCAAGGAAGGCGACAAGGTCAAGGTGAAGTTCCTCGGTCAGGACGACCGCGGAAAGATTCGCCTGTCCATGCGCGTCGTCGATCAGCAGACCGGCGAGGACATCACCGAGAAGGTGAAGTCCGAGCGCGATTCCAGCCGCAGCGACCGGGACGGCGAGCCCCGGCGCGAGGATAACGGCGGCCGCCACCGTGGCGAGCGTCGCCGCGAACCCACCGGCGAGTAATCGCTTGAGACATTCCCGTGCGGGCTTTGGCCCGCACGGGTACGATGCGCGAGGCGCGGTCCCCCGGGGCCGCGCCTTTTTCATGCGTGACGACGCATGTCTGCCGCGGTGAGGCCGATTTCTGACCGCACCGCGTCACGGCCGACGCGCAGCCGGCACCGCCGCCGTCCCGGGGCCGAGATTGCCGGCCGCGTTCAGCTGCGACGACTGATCGCCGTGCGCGATATGCAGCGCTCCATCGTGCGGCGCGGACGGAACGCTGGCTCCGCGCCCGCGTTCGCACCGCGATCTCACAACGGGAAGCGTTTCATGGCCAACGATATGATCAACGACATCTTCAGTGGGCAGCCGAACCTGTCCACCACCGAGCGGGCCGTGTCGGTCGCGCTCGGTCTGGGGATCGCCGCGGCGGCCGCGCAGCCCCGGCCGAACAAGATCCTCAGCCTGCTGGCGCTGGTCGTCGGCGTCGGCCTGGCAGTGCGCGGCGCCACCGGCCACTGCGCCGTCAAGGCGGCCGCCGATCACCTCTGAGGGTCCGACCGGATCGACCGGCCACAAAAAAGGGGCGCCCCGCGGGGCGCCCCTTCGTTTTCCGATGTGCCGGAATCGGTCAGATGGTCGTGCGGCGGCGGCCGGCGATCATGCCGTAGATGAACAGCACCACGACGGCGCCCACGATGGCTCCTATGAAGCCCGCTCCCTGGTTCGGTCCGTACCAGCCGATAGCCTGGCCCAGGAAGGTCGCCACGAAGGCGCCGACGATGCCCAGGATGGTGGTGAGGATGAAGCCCGACGGCTCGTTCGGTCCGGGCATGAGGAACTTCGCGATGATTCCAGCGAGGAACCCGATGATGATGGTCCAGAGAATACCCATGACGAACCCCAAGGCGTGACAAGCGATGCCGTGTGAACGCACGTCGGTCGGCACCGGTTGCTCGCAACTGCACACGAAGGGAGAATTTTCCGCCGGTTCCCGCGGCGCGTCGGCGCGCGGCCCTTTACGATCGGCCCGGAGCCGCGGCAGATACCGGCGTTTCGCCGGCTGGAGACTTGAATGAGCATCGAACGGATCGAACCGGGCTCGCGGATGTCGCAGGGCGCCATCCACGGCAACACCATCTACCTTGCCGGCCAGGTTGCATCCGACCCGGTCGGCACCGGGGTCACCGCCCAGACCCAGAATATCCTGGACCAGATCGACCGCCTGCTCGCGGCCGCCGGCAGCGACAAGGATCACATCCTCACGGCAACGATCTACCTCGCCGACATCGGCCATTTCGCTGAGATGAACGCCGCCTGGGATGCCTGGGTGTCCAAGGATCATCCGCCGGCGCGTGCCACCGTTGAGGCGCGGCTGTGCGATCCGCAATATCTGGTCGAGATCGTGGTCGTCGCGGCGAGGCTGGCGTGATCGCGGCCGGGACGGGCCGGGTCGGACGATCGCTCCGGCGCCTCGTCCCGGCCCGCCGCTGGGCGGCTGCGCGCTCGGAGAGCGGCTTGCGGACCAGGATGGCAGCGCTGCTCGCCGCCCTCCTCGTCCTCGGCCCCGCCGCGCCCGTGCGGGCCGCGGACGAGCGGGTCGTCAACATCTACAACTGGTCGGACTACATCGACCCGAAGGTGCTCGACGCCTTCACCCGGGAGACCGGGATCAAGGTCGTCTACGACACCTACGACAACAACGAGATCTTGGAGACCAAGCTGCTGGCCGGCCGCTCCGGATATGACATCGTCGTGCCGTCGGGGCCCTATCTCCAGCGGCTGATCCGGGCCGGCGCATTCCTGCCCCTCGACAAGGCGAAGCTGAAGAACCTTGGCAATCTCTGGCCGGAGATCGCGGGCCGGCTGGCCGTCTACGACCCCGGCAACACCTACGCGGTCGACTACATGTGGGGCACCACCGGCATCGGCTACAACGTCGCCGCCGTGCGCGAGCGACTGGGTGTCAACGCGGCGCTGAACTCCTGGACCGTCGTCCTCAATCCCGCATCCGCGAACAAGCTCAAGGATTGCGGGATCATGATGCTCGACAGTCCCGAGGATCTGATCCCCAGCATGCTGCCGGTCTTCGGCGCGAAGGCCGATTCCAAGCGCTTGGACGACCTGACCCTGGTCACCGACGCGCTCTACAAGGTCCGGGGCACCGTGCGGAAGTTCCACGCATCGGAATACATCCAGGCGCTCGCCAACGGCGATATCTGTGTTGCGGTCGGCTATTCGGGCGACGTGCTGCAGGCCAAGCGCCGAGCCGAGGAGGCCAAGAACGGCATCGAGATCGCGTATGTCGTGCCCAAGGAGGGCGCGCTGATGTGGTTCGACTCCTTCGCGATCCCGAAGGATGCCGCCCACCCGGCCGAGGCCCTGGCCTTCATCGACTACATGCTGCGGCCCGAGGTGGCGGCGGCCAACACCAACTTCGTGGCCTATGCCAGCGGCAACCTCGCGGCGAAGAAGTTCGTGAAACCGGAGATCCTGAGCAACCCCGGCATCTACCCGGACGAGGCGACGATGCAGCGCCTGTCGATCAACACCGCCTGGGACGACCGGACGCAGCGCTACGTCACCCGGCTCTGGACCCGGGTCCGCACCGGGCGCTGAAAGAAAGGCCCGGCGCCGCTCGATGCGCCGGGCCTTCAGGTCTCGGTTTTAGTTCTTCAGGTCTTCCGGAACCTTGCCGCCGTTCTCAGCGAGCTTCTTCATCACCTGCTTGTGCAGCCAGATGTTCATCGAAGCCGAGTCATCCTTGTCGCCGGTGTAGTGCAGCTCGTCGGCGAGCTGCTTCCGCTCGGTCAGGCTCGACTCGAGGCCGAGCAGCTTCATCAGGTCCACGATCGAGTGGCGCCAGTCGAGCTTCTGCCCGTTCTTCTCGGCGAGGCCGGTGAGCACCGCCTCCACGTCCACGGGCTCGCCGCCCGCGCTGCCTGGGGCCGAAGCCGTGCCCGAGGCGGTCGAGCCGCTCGCGGAGCCCGACGTGGACGCGGGCGCGGCGTCCGCGGAACCGCCGCCGAACGGATGGAGGATCTTGCCGACGATGCTGCCGAGGAGGCTCATAGGTCCGCTCCGATAATCGAGGCCCGACCTGTGCGCCGGGCGGGCTGTAAACCGGTTGTCGGCCCAGGCGTTCCGAGAATCGGTTTGCGCGGCGCCGAGACTAGCCGCGGGCGCCGTGCAGCGCGATCCCCAGCAGGGTCAGCCCGAGCACCAGGAAGATGCCGCTCCAGCGTTCGAGGACGACGGCGCGCGCCGGGTCGCGCAGCGAAAGACCCGCCAGACCCACACTGCAGACTAAGCACCCCAGGCTCATTACGATAACCGGCACGTTCCTCGTGGTCCGAACTCGACGGGTCCAGCCTTAGTCAGATCTGGGCGCTGTGCGGTACCGAAGGCCACGTAGTCAACGGGAAATGCACAGGGTTCGATCTGAGCAGACTCGGTCGATGTAGAACCTCTGACGCTCTCAATTTGAATATCGGGCGGAAAATCAATCCTGTCACACCGCATTTGAAGGATATGTCGGTCGGATATTCGGTCTTGGTTCCCCGATAGGGTCGGCAGCAGACATCAGCAGGGTTGGCCGACCGGCTGAGGACCGGAACCCTCCCCTGCCCCACGACGACCGTGAGTTCGACGCTCAATCCGCGCCCGACAGGGCGGCGGCGAGCTCCGCGCGTTCCTCGGCGAGCGTGCCGCGCGGCACCGGGCGGCCGGCGCGGTCGTACCAGTAGCGCGCATTGCCGGCATCGCCCTCGATCCGGTGGAGATGGGCGTGGACCCAGGCGGCGTCCGGCCCGGAGGCGTCCTGGACGAGGGCATGCGCCCGTGCCCAGGCAGCGTCGGCGGTCTCGGTGCCATCCTTGGCGAGCCACCAGAGGGCGGCGCGCGGCGCCGGCCAGGCGGAAGGCGGCTCGGGCTCGGTCAGCGTCGCCGCGAAGGCGGCCGGCAGGGTCTCGGTCATCGGGCACTCCTCCCCATCCGCGACGGGTCAGCGTCCAGCGGCGCGCTCCGGCAGCCAGCGGCTGCGGCGCTGGCGGGCGGACCACGCGTAGCGGGTATCGCCGTCGAGGCGGTCGAGATGGTCCGAAAGCCGGTTGCGTTCAAGCCAGGCGAGCGCGGCCTCAAGTTCGGGCAGGGTCATGGTCGCGCGACCCTTGCCGAGCACGCGTTTCAGCACCGCGTTATAGCGATGCGCGAGGTTGCTGCCGCGGGGAACGCGCAGCGACGCCTCGTCTTCCACGGCTTGGCTCGCCACCGCGACGGCCAGCCGCTGGCGCAGGGTCCGCTCCGTGACCGACGGCGGCTCGGGCGCCGGCGCCACCGGGGCGGGTTCGGCGAGGCGCGGGCGCAGCAGAGCGTAGCGCAGCCCGATCGCATTGCTCTCCAGCGGCGTGATCCCCCCGGGATCCTCGTCCCGCCACGGGGTCCGCTCCGGCACGAGCGCGGTGGCCGGCCGCTCGCGCTTGGGCCGTACGCTGCTGCCCTGCTCGGTCTCCAGCTCCAGGCGGAACCGGGCGAAGAGCGGGTCGTCCGGGTGGAAGATCAGCGCCTGCTGGGACTCGTAGGGTCCCGCATGCGGATCGACCCGGGTTGCCCGGGCCAGCATCTGCTCGAGCCAGGGCCGGGAGCGGATATGGGTGAGAGCCGCCACCACGGCGACCTCGGGGGCGTCGAGCCCCTCGTAGGCCATCGCCACGGTGACCAGCACGGCCGGCTCCGCGGTCAGGCGGAACGCCGCCAGGGCCGCATGGGCATCGCCCTGCCCCGACGTTGCCAGGCGGACGTCGCGCTCGCCCTGCCCGGCCGGCATCCAGCTCCGCAAGGTCGTCAGGTAGGCGCGCGCGCTGGCCTGGTCCGGGGCGACCACCAGGAGCTTGCCGAGTCCCCGTGCCATCTCGCCGGCCGGCAGGTCGCGTTCGAGCCGGCGCCGAGCGCGCAGGCGCTTGGTGGCGAAGAAGGATTCGCTGAGGAGATCCCGGGCGAAGCCGGTTCGCAGGGCCGTGAACAGGGCCGGCCGGGTGGTGACCCGCACCGAGCCGGCGCCCAGCCGGTGCGGCCCGACCCGGGGGCTGTCGCCCGCGATGCGGCCGCCTTCGAGCCAGCTCGCCTCGCCGTCGATCGCCCCGAAGGTGACCGGGAGCACCGCCCGCTCGGCCAGCGCCTGCGAACGCGAGTAGCCGATCACCGCGAGCCCCGGCGCTTCCAGCTCCAGTTCCGGCCCGCGACCGAGGGCGGACGGCCGGTAGGGCAGGCCGAGGATGCGCCGCCCGTCCGCCCGCTCCAGGGTGCCGGACAGGAACAGGCCGATCTCGGCCGCCTCCATCACGGGTAGCATCGCCCGGGACCACGCCCCGGCCTCGGCCTCCTCGGTGGAGGATTCCTCCGCGCCGGGACGTCCCGGGACCGGCAGGTGGTGGACCTCGTCGACCACCAGCAGGGTGCGGTGGGCCCGCGCCTCCGCGAGGTGCAGCGCCGGGGCAGCCGCCACCGCCTGATAGGTGGTGACGTAGCCGGCCAGGCCCCGGGCGGGATCGCGCTCGTTGTCGGCCGCGCGCACGCTGAGCGCATGCCCGAACGTCGCCCGCCAAAGCGGATCGGCGAAGGCCTCCTCGGCCTGGAGGCGCAGGGAGTCCCGCGGCACCACCCAGACCACGCGGTCCACCCGGCCCGCGGCGATCAGCGTATGCGCCGCAATCACCGGGAGCAGCGACTTGCCGCCGCCAGGCGTCACCGCCGCCAGGATCTTCTGGACATGCCCCGCCTGCCCGCTCGCCATGGCCGCGACGAGGGCCATCAACGTACGCTGGTGCGACCGCAGGGATGGGGCGGGACGGGTCAAGGGCCGGCGAAGCAGGGCGACATCGGCGCACCGTGGCCGATCCGGATTCCTTTGTGAATCCCTCGGGACGCGGAACGTTCGCGTTTTCTTCCCGGGCGCTGTGGTCGCTGGCGCAGGTTCGTTCGGACTGAGCCGCTGCGCGGGGCATCCCATGCTGGGTTCCGGGCCACATTCCGCGGCCGCTGCAGGCGCCCGGGAAAGCGGCGTTTCATCCTGCACCGCCGCTTTCCCGGAGATGTGGAGCGGAACCTGATCCGGGACCCAGCACCGCATGCGCCGCGCAGCGGTTCGGCCCCCTCAACCCCGCAGAAGTGTCGTAAACCCAGCCCGGGAGGCGGGATCCGGCCACGACAAGCGTTGACACCCGGCCAGCCCCTCACCATAAGGGCGCCGCGGGTGAGAAACCTGCCTTGGGGGAATGTCCCGAGCGGCAAAGGGGGCGGACTGTAAATCCGCTGCGTAAGCTTCGTAGGTTCGAGTCCTACTTCCCCCACCAAGCTTTCTGAAGATCCTGCCCGATCAGACCTGCTTCGCCAGGGCCGCCTCGATGCGCGCGGCGGCCGCGGCCGAGAATCCCTTTCCGGCCAGCCCCTGCCCAGCGGCCGCCTGTCCGTTGAGGTTGCGCCGCTTGCCCTCCGGCAGGTGCGTCTTGCGCAGGGCGTGCGCGTCGCGGTGGCTGGCATGAGTGATCGCGATGGCCAGCGCGTCGGCGGCGTCGGCGACACGGAATTCGGCCTTCGGGAGCAGGAAGCGGACCATCGCCTGGATCTGCACCTTCTCGGCGTGGCCGGAGCCCGCCACGGTCTTCTTGATCAGGTTGGCGGCGTACTCGAACACCGGGAGGCCGGCGAGCGCCGGCACCACCAGCGCCATGGCCCGGGCATGGCCCAGCTTGAGTGTCGCCTGGGCGTCCTTGTTGACGAAGGTCTCCTCCACGGCGACCTCGTCGGGTGTCTGCGCCGCCACGATGCGCCCGATCCCTTCGAACAGCTCGCGCAGGCGCAGCGCAAGCGGCAGGTCGCCGTCCGAGGTGACGACCCCGCAATCGCCGTAGCTCAGCTTGCTGCCCTGCGCGGTGATCAGGCCCCAGCCGGTGCGGCGGAGCCCCGGGTCGATCCCCAGGATGCGGACGATGCTGCTCATGACGCTCCAGGGCTTTTTGTCTCGTCCATCGTCGTGTTCCGAAAGGCGGCCGCATCCTATCGGCCGTCCGCCCTCGACGATCTGCCCGAGCGTGCCGTACGTATCGTGAACGCCCGGTTTCACCAAGGGACCGGGATTCAGGGAGCCCGACCATGAGCGCGTCAGCACCGATCAGCCGCTTCCCGGTGCCGAAGCTGTCCGAGATGCCCGAGGATCTGCGCGCCCGCATCGCCCTGGTGCAGGAGAAGGCGGGCTTCGTGCCCAACATCTTCCTGGCGTTGGCGCACCGCCCGGACGAGTTCCGCGCCTTCATGGCCTATCACGACGCGCTGATGGACAAGCCCGGCGGCCTGACCAAGGCCGAGCGCGAGATGATCGTGGTCGCCACCAGCGCGGCCAACAACTGCCTCTACTGCGTGATCGCCCACGGGGCGATCCTGCGGGTCCGCGCCAAGAACCCGCTGCTCGCCGACCAGGTCGCGGTCGCCTACGCCAAGGCCGACATCACCCCGCGCCAGCGCGCGATGCTGGCCTTCGCGCTCAAGGTGGCCCAGGCGGCCCACACGGTCGAGGCCGAGGACCATGACGTGCTGGCGGGCCACGGCTTCAGCCCCGACGACATCTGGGACATCGCCGCGATCACCGCATTGTTCGCCCTGTCGAACCGACTGGCCAGCGTGACGGATCTGCGGCCCAACGACGAGTTCTACACGATGGGGCGATGAGGCGCCCTCACCCCCGCCGCCCGAGCAAAATGATTGCCGTGCCGGCGAGGCAGACGGCGCTGCCGGCGAGGTCCCAGCGGTCCGGCCGCTGCCCTTCCGCGAGCCACAACCACAGCACCGAGGCGGCCACGTAGACTCCGCCATAAGCCGCGAAGGCGCGCCCCGCCGCCGGGCTGTCCACCAGGGTCAGCAGGCCGGCGAACGCCACCAGGGAGGCGGTCCCCGGCAGCGCCCACCAGGCCGAGCGGCCGAGCCGAAGCCAGGCCCAGAAGGCGAAGCATCCAGCGATTTCTGCGAGGGCGGCGCCGGCATAGACGAGGAGCGTCATCGCACGAGCCTTGGCATGGGTATCGACCAGGGGCGAGGTGAGATGGACAAGCGGGCGACGCCGCATCCTCGGAAAACCTTACCCCGAAGTGCAAGATGCTCACGCGCGCAAGATCGGCTAAGACCTGTCCCGATCGCTTCCGCGTGCTTCCCGGGCCCCGCCCGATCCACCACCCCGGCCATGTCAGACCCGATCGAGACCGCCCGCCTCCAGGTCCTCCACAGCTACGGTATCCTCGATACGCCGCGCGAGCCGGCCTTCGACGACATCGTCACGCTGGCGACGCAGATCTGCGCGGTGCCGGTGGGCCTCGTCAGCCTCGTCGCGGCCGACCGGCAATGGTTCAAGGCTCAATGCGGCTTCCCATCCTGCGAGACGCCCTTGAGCCAGTCGGTCTGCGCCCATGCGCTGACCGCCGAGGACGGGCTGCTGGTGATCCCCGACCTGACGGCCGATCCGCGCACCCGCGAGAACACGCTGGTGACGGAAACGCCGTTCATCCGGTTCTATGCCGGGGCTGTGCTGCGGACCGATGACGGCGTCTCGCTCGGAACCCTGTGCGTGATCGACACGAAACCTCGGCCGGACGGGCTGAAGCCGGATCAGGCCTTCGCACTGCGGGCCCTGGCGCGGCAGGTGATGGCGCAGCTCGAACTGCGCCGCGCGGTCCGGGAGCGGGAGGCGGCGCTGGCGGCCGAGCGCCTGGTCCGCGACGCCCTGGCGGTCTCCGAGGAGCGTTACCGCCTCTCGTCGCGGGCGACCACGGACCTGATCTGGGACTGGAACCCGCAGACGGGCCGGATCCACTGGGATGACGGGTTGTCGGCGCTGTACGGATTTCAGCCGGGCGAGATCGAACCCAGCAACGACTGGTGGTACGCGCACATCCATCCCGAGGATCGCGACCGCGTTCGCCGCAGCGTCCAGGCGGCCATCGACGGCGCACCCCTGCGCTGGAGCGAGGGATACCGTTTCCGGCGGGCCGACGGGAGCTATGCCACCGTCCTCAACCGGGCGATCATCGTCCGGGGCTCGGAGGGCAGGGCCACCCGAATGACCGGCGTGATGCTGGATGCGACCCAGCAGGCCGAGGCCGACGCCCACCGCGAGATGCTCAGCCAGGAACTCAGCCATCGGCTGAAGAACACCCTGGCGATGGTCCAGGCAATTGCCTCGCAGACCCTGCGCGACGCCCCCGACGTCGCGTCGGCCCGCGACGCCCTGCTGCAGCGCCTGCTGGCGCTCGGCAAGGCGCACGATATCCTGCTCGCCGGCAATGCCGAGCGGGCCGGCATGGAGGCGGTGATCCGCGGCGCGCTGGCGCTCCACGACAACGCCCGCGCCGGCCGGCTGCGGATCGAGGGGCCGCCCCTCGACATCGGGCCGAAGGCGGCCCTCGCCCTGGCGCTGATGATCCACGAGCTGGCGACCAACGCGGCGAAGTTCGGGGCCCTCTCGGCGGCAGCCGGCGCTGTCGGCGTCACCTGGCAGATCGAGACCCGGGACGACAATCCGCACCTTCGGCTCAGCTGGGCCGAGTCCGGTGGGCCTCCGGTGACCGCGCCGTCGCGCAAGGGGTTCGGAACCCGCCTGATCGAGCGCGCCTTCGCGGGCACGGTCGCCGGGGACGTCGCCTTGGAGTACCGGGAGACCGGTCTGCTCTGCGTCCTCACCGCGCCGCTGGCGGGTTTCCAGGGCAAGGATGGAATTCTGAACTGAGGCGCGGCCCTGCGCGGCGTTAAGTCCCCGACAATAAAATACCGGTCGAGTGAGGCGATGAGCGCGCGCGACACGGCAGACGACCTGATCGTGATTCCCGGCGACGCGCGCCTGCGCGAGGTGGTCCATGCCTGGGCCGACGGGCTGGCGCGGGAGCGGCGGATGTCGCCCAACACCGTCGAGGCCTACAGCCGGGACCTGCGCCAGTTCCTGGTCCACCTGGCCTCGCGCTTCGGCACCCCGACCATTCCGATGCTGGTGGCCCTGAAGGTCCGCGACATCCGCGCCTTCATGGCCGCCCGCCGGGCCGACGAGGTATCCGGACGCTCGCTGATGCGGATGCTGGCGGGCTTGCGCTCGTTCGGGCGCTTCCTGGAGCGCGAGGGCTACGGCAGCGTCTCGGCGCTCGGCGGCGTGCGTGCGCCCAAGGTCCCGCGCCGGCTGCCCCGGCCGATGCCCGTCGCCGCCGCGGTGGCGCTCACCGACACGGCCATCCGGGCCGGCGAGGAGCGCGCGCCGTGGGTGCTGGCGGGACGCCGCCGTCCTCGCCTTGCTCTACGGCGCCGGCCTGCGCATCTCCGAGGCCCTCGGCCTCACCCGGCGCGACGCCCCGCTCCCAGGCAGCGATCAGGTCACGGTGCTCGGCAAGGGCGGCAAGCAGCGTATGGTGCCGATCCTGCCAGTGGTGGCGCGGGCGGTGGCCGACTACGTCGCCGCCTGCCCGCTGCCGCTGCCGCCGGAGGGGCCGCTCTTCGTGGGGGCCCGCGGCGGGCCGCTCTCGCCGCGCATCATCCAGTACACGGTGGCCCGCGCCCGGGGGGCGCTCGGCCTGCCCGAAAGTGCGACGCCCCATGCCCTGCGCCACTCCTTCGCGACGCATCTGCTCGCCCGCCAGGGCGAGTTGCGGGCGATCCAGGAACTGCTCGGCCACGCCTCCCTGTCGACCACGCAGCTCTATACCCAGGTCGACGCCGCCCGGCTGATGAGCGCCTACACGGCGGCGCATCCGCGGGCGGGCCGGTGATCTAGACTGTCGGTGATAGTGCAAGTTGCTATTCTTATGGGTTGTCCGTTCGAATAATCCGTAGACTGAGCTTATTAGGCTGCTTTTTAAGGGCTTCGTCATCACCTGCATCCATGATCCGGATTGGGGGATGCGAGTGTCGGGGCATGGCCATGGAGCTTGATCAGGCGGGGTCGCCGGCGCGTGTCGCAATCGCGGATTGCGATGCGGGACGCCGCGCCGCCCTGCGGGCAATCGTCGAACGCTTCGACTCCCGCGCCGTGATCGACGAGGCCACGTCGGGTCAGGCGCTGTGCGACATCCTTCTGAAGAAACGCCCGAGCCTCGCCTTCGTGGGGCTCCAGCTCGCCGACCTGAGCGGGCCCGAGGCGGTCGCGGTCGCACGCCGGGCCGGTGCCGAGCCGCCCTGCCTGGTTCTGGTCGCCAACCGGGTGCTGCCGCACTGGCAGGAGATCGCCCAGAGCCTCGGCGCCTACGAGGTGCTGAAGACGCCGCTCGACCCGGGCCATATCGAGCCATTGCTGCATGCCGATGCCCGCCGCCGCACCCCGACCCGGGCGCTGCTGGCCTGCTCGTCCCCCGCCGGGCGGACCGCGATCAGCCGGGTGGTGGCCCGCAGCGGCTTCGCAATCGAACTCGAAGAGACCAATTGCGGCCACCATGCCCTGAGCCAGCTCAAGCTCCGTGCCTACGATTTCGCGTTCCTCGACGTGAAGCTCGGTGGCATCGAAGGGATGGAACTCGCCTGTCAGATCCAGCCCCTCGGGCTGCCGACACGGATCACCCTGCTGACCACGTCGGAGCTGGAGCCGATCGCACAGGCCGGGCGCTACTTCGGGGTCGATGCGGTGCTGCGGATGCCGTTCTACGCCCGCGACATCGACCTGGCGCTGCACAACGCCCTGGGCTTGCGCCGGCCGTATCTCCTGAACGCCCTGACGGCGCCGCCGGCCCCAAGCGCGCTCCTGCGGATCGCGGACCTCCCGAACGCCCGGCGCAAGATCGCCTGATCCCGCGCCGGATCGGCTGGACCGGTCAGACGTGGATGGCGCGCTTGGACACGGCCAGGGCTGCCTCCTTGACCGCCTCGGTCAGCGTGGGATGCGCGTGGCAGGTGCGGGCGATATCCTCGGACGAGGCGCCGAACTCCATCGCCACCGCGACCTCGGCGATCAGGTTGCCGGCATCCGCGCCCACGATGTGCACGCCGAGAACCCGGTCGGTCTGCGCGTCGGCCAGCACCTTGACGAACCCGTCCGTGGTGCCGTTCGCCTTGGCGCGGCCGTTGGCCGTGAACGGGAATTTGCCGACATTGTAGGCGATGCCGTCCTTGGTCAGCTCCTCCTCGGTCTTGCCGACCGAGGCCACCTCCGGGAACGTGTAGACCACGTTCGGGATAACGCCGTAATTGACGTGGCCTGACTGGCCGGCCAGCATCTCGGCGATGGCGACGCCCTCGTCCTCCGCCTTGTGGGCCAGCATCGGCCCCGCGATCACGTCGCCGATCGCGTAGATGCCCGTGACGTTGGTGGCGTAGTGGGAATCCGTGAGGATCCGGCCCTTGTCGTCGCGCTGCACGCCCACGGTGTCCAGCCCGAGACCCTCGGTGTAGGGCACCCGGCCGATCGCCACGAGGACCACGTCCGCCTGCACGGTCTCGGTCGCGCCGCCCGCTGCCGGCTCAACGCTGACGCTGGCGCCCTTCTTGCCGACCTCGACGCCGGTCACCTTGGTCGACAGCTTGAACTGGATGCCCTGCTTGGTCAGGATCCGCTGGAACTGCTTGCCGACCTCGCCGTCCATGCCGGGCAGCACCCGGTCGAGGTATTCCACCACGGTGACTTCGGCGCCGAGCCGGCGCCAGACCGAGCCCAGTTCCAGGCCGATCACCCCGGCGCCGATGACCAGGAGCTTCTTCGGCACCCGGTCGAGCTCCAAGGCGCCCGTGGAGGAGACCACGACCGTCTCGTCGATGGTCACGCCCGGAAGGCGCGTCACGTCGGATCCGGTGGCGATGACGATGCTCTTGGTCTCGAGCATCTGGTTGCCGCCATCCTCGGACACGACCTCGACCCGGCCGGCGCCCGCGATCCTGCCGGTGCCGTGGAAGGTGTCGACCTTGTTCTTCTTGAGCAGGAACTCGACGCCCTTGGTGTTGCCGGCGACGCCCTCAGCCTTGAAGCTCATCATCTTCTTGAGATCGAGCTTCACGCCGCTCACCTCGATGCCGAGATCGGCGAAATGCTTGGTCGCCTCCTCGAACGCCTCGGAGGCGTGCAGCAGTGCCTTCGACGGGATGCAGCCGACATTGAGGCAGGTACCGCCGTGGGTCGCCCGCTTCTCGACCACGGCGGTCCGCAGGCCGAGCTGCGCCGCGCGGATCGCGCAGACGTAGCCGCCTGGGCCGGTGCCGATGACGACGAGATCGTAGGACATGAGAGTTCGCTTCCGGTCGGTCATGCCGCCTGGGGCGGTCGAAGAGAAGAGAGGTGTCGGGGGCGGCTCAGCGGCCGCCGGCGACGTCGAGGATGGCACCCGTGGTGTAGGCGGCCTCCTCCGAGAGCAGCCACGCGATCGGCGCGGCGACCTCCTCGGCGGTGCCGGCGCGGCCCATCGGGACGGCGGGCCCGAGGCGTTCGACCCGGTCGGGCTCGCCGCCGCTGGCATGGATCTCGGTGGCGATGATGCCGGGCGCCACCGCGTTGACGCGGATGCCCTCTCCGGCGACCTCCCGGGCGAGCCCGGTGGTCAGCGAGTCGATCGCGCCCTTCGAGGCGGCGTAGTCGACGAACTGGCCGGGGCCACCGAGCCGGGCCGCGACGGAGGACAGGTTGACGATGGCGCCCCCTGCCCCGCCACGCTTGGTCGACATGCGCCGCACGGCCTCGCGGGCACACAGGAAGCTCCCGACCACGTTGGTGGTCATCATGCGCTGGAGCCGGGCCGCGCTCATGTCGGCCACGTCGGATTTCATATCGACCACGCCCGCGTTGTTCACGAGCGCCGCGAGCCGGCCGAGCCCGTCCGCGGCCTGGAACAGCGCCAGCACGTCGGCCTCGACGCCGACATCGCTGCGCACGGCCAGCGCCTTGCCGCCCTTGGCGGTGATCGCATCCACCACCGCCTGTGCCGCGGCCGTGTCCGACACGTAACTCAGGCATATCGCGTAGCCGCGCTCGGCGAGCAGCAACGATACCGCCCGACCGATGCCGCGGCTGCCGCCCGTGACGATGGCGACGTTGGGTCTGTTCATGGGCTCACTCATGCGGCTGCCGCGTGGGCCGACTCGTAGCGGCTCGCGAGAACCTCGACGATCTGGGTCTCGATCCGGATCCGTGCGGCGTCGGGGCAGAAACCGATCTCGCGCCCGACAGCGTCGAGTTTCCAGCCGAAGGTCCGTCCGTGATCGCCGACAGCGACGGTCCGGGAAAAGGCTTCGTCCTCGAGCGGCGCGAAGATGGCGCCCGTCGTAATGGAGTCCGAAAAGTCCAGAATGCCCGCGATGCCGTCAACGAACGTGACGCGGAGAGCCGGATAATGAAGAGGCTCCACGGAGGCGATCCGATGCGACGTCATTCGATCATTCCCCCGTTGTAGCGACCGGCCCGGATCTCTCGCCAGACATAGGAAACCTGTTCGCGGTTGGCATCCAGCCACGCCCGGATGTCCTTGTCCTTCGCACGCGGCAAAGCCCCGCTGAGGACTTCGCCCGTGATGATCGAATGCTTCGCCTCCTGGCCGGACAAGAATGCGTGCAGATGTGGCGGCAGATGATCGTTGAGACAGATCGTGATCCGAACGCCCTCGACGATGGCGATCGTCGGCCGCGATCAGCGAGACTTTCCAATCGAGGCCACGATCATTCCCCCGCCAAACCGGATCACAGGTCCAGCACGAGCCGGGCCGGATCCTCCAGCGCCTCCTTGACCCGCACCAGGAAGGTCACGGCCTCCTTACCGTCCACGATCCGGTGATCGTATGACAGTGCGAGGTACATCATCGGCCGCGCCTCGATCTTGCCGGCACGGACCACCGGGCGCTCCTCGATGCGGTGCATGCCGAGGATGCCCGATTGCGGGGCATTGAGGATCGGGGTCGACATCAGCGAGCCGTAGATGCCGCCGTTGGTGATCGTGAAGGTGCCGCCCTGCATGTCCTCGATGGACAGCTTGCCGTCGCGGGCCTTCTTGCCGAAGCCGGCGATCGTCTTCTCGACGCCGGCGATCGACAGGTCGTCGGCGTTGCGCACCACCGGCACGACCAGGCCCTTATCGGTACCGACCGCGATGCCGATGTGGTAATAGTTCTTGTAGACGAGGTCCTGCCCGTCGATCTCGGCATTGACCGCGGGCACGTCCTTGAGGGCGCCGATCACCGCCTTGGTGAAGAAGCCCATGAAGCCGAGCTTGGTGCCGTGCTTCTTCTCGAAGATGTCCTTGTATTGGCTGCGGAGCGCCATCACGGCCGACATGTCGACGTCGTTAAACGTCGTCAGCATCGCAGCAGTGTCCTGCGCGTCCTTGAGGCGGCGCGCGATGGTCTGGCGCAGCTTCGTCATGCGCACGCGCTCCTCGCGCGCGGCATCGTCCGGCGCCGAGGGCGCGCGCGGCGGGTCGGGCGGGCCTCCCTGGCGGGGGGCGGCCGGGGCCGGGCTCGGGCCCTTGGAGATCGCGCCGAGCATGTCGCCCTTGGTCACGCGGCCGTCCTTGCCGGAGCCGTTGATGCCGGAGGGATCGACGCCGCTCTCGCGGGCGAGCTTGGCCACCGCCGGGCCGTTGTCGCCGGTCGGGCGCTGGGAGGCCGGGGCTCCGGCGTCGCCGTGGTTGCCGTAGCCGGCGGACGATTCCCGGGCGGGCGCCTCGGTCTTCGCGGGGGCGGCCGGCTTCGGCGCCTCGCTGCGGCTCTCGGACTTGGTCTCGGCGGCCTCCTTCGGGGCCTCCTTGGCGGCGGCCTTCTTGCCGCCGCCGGAGGCCGCAGCCGCACCGGCCTCGACGATCGAGCCGAGCAGCGCGCCGGGCTCCACCGTCTCACCGTCCTTGACCAGGATCTCGCCGAGCTGGCCGGCCGCCGGAGCGTTGACCTCCAGGGTGACCTTGTCGGTCTCGAGCTCGACGATCGGCTCATCGACCGCGACCGTGTCGCCGGGCTTCTTGAACCAGCGGCCGATGGTGGCCTCGGTCACGGATTCGCCGAGCGTCGGGACGAGGATGTCGGTAGCCATGGTCTTTCGCACTTCCGGATCGGTTGGGCCGTGCCGGACGGCCTGGAATTGTTGAGGGCGGCGGCGCCCGGGCGGATGACCGCCGGGCTCCATAAAATCAGACCGCCAGCGCCTCGTTGAGGAACGCCTGGAGCTGGGCCTGGTGCTTGGACATCTGGCCCACGGCCGTGGACGCGGAGGCCGGACGGCCGACGTAGCGGGCGCGCTTCACCGCGGAGCCGGCCTGGCCGAGCACCCATTCGAGGTAGGGCTCGACGAAGGACCAGGCGCCCATGTTCTTGGGCTCCTCCTGGCACCAGACCACGTCCGCGTTGCGGAACCGGCCCATCTCGTTGGCGAGTGCCTTGAGCGGGAACGGGTAGAGCTGCTCGACGCGCATCAGGTAGACGTCGTTCAGGCCGCGCTTCTCGCGCTCCTCCAGCAGGTCGTAATAGACCTTGCCGGAGCACAGGACGACGCGGCGGATCTTGTCGTCGCGCACCAACTTGTTGGGCGCGCCCTCCTCCTCGGAATCGTCCCACAGGACGCGGTGGAAGGTCGAACCCTCGGCCAGCGCGTCGAGCGTCGAGACCGCCCGCTTGTGGCGCAGCAGCGACTTCGGCGTCATCAGCACCAGCGGCTTGCGGAAGTCCCGCTTCAGCTGCCGGCGCAGGATGTGGAAGTAGTTGGCCGGGGTGGTGACGTTGGCCACCTGCATGTTGTCCTCGGCGCAGGCCTGGAGGTAGCGCTCCAGGCGGGCGGAGGAGTGCTCGGGACCCTGGCCCTCGTAGCCGTGCGGCAGCAGCAGCACGAGGCCGGACATGCGCAGCCACTTGCGCTCGCCGCTCGCGATGAACTGGTCCATCACCACCTGGGCGCCGTTGGCGAAGTCGCCGAACTGCGCCTCCCACAGGACCAGGGCGTTCGGCTCGGCCAGCGAGTAGCCGTACTCGAAGCCGAGCACCGCCTCCTCGGAGAGCATCGAGTTGATGATCTCGATCGAGGCCTGGCCGTCGCGGATGGCGTTGAGCGGCGTGAAGCGCTGCTCGTTCTCCTGGTCGATCACAACGGCGTGGCGCTGCGAGAAGGTGCCGCGCTCGACGTCCTGGCCGGAGAGCCGGACCCGGTTGCCGTCGAGCAGCGTCGCCCCGAAGGCCAGGGCCTCGGCGGTCGCCCAGTCGATGCCGGCGCCGGTCTCCACCGCCTTGGCGCGGTTGTCCATGAACCGCTGGATGGTCCGGTGCAGGTGGAAGCCGGGGGGCGCCTGAGTGATCTTGCGGCCGATCTCCTGCAGGGTCTCGGCCGGCACCGCGGTGCGGCCGCGGCGCGGGTCGTCGACGTCCTCGTGCACGGCCTTGAAGCCGGACCAGCGGCCGTCGAGCCAGTCGGCCTTGTTGGCCTTGTAGTTGGTGGCGACGTCGAGCTCGCTGTCGAGCATCTGGCGGAACTCGGCCTTGCGGGCGTCCAGCGCCGGCTGGTCGAGGGTTCCGTTGTCCACGAGCCGGCGGCCGTAGGTCTCCAGCACCGAGGGATGCTTGCGGATCCGCTGGTACATCTTCGGCTGGGTGAAGGCCGGCTCGTCGCCCTCGTTGTGGCCGAAGCGGCGGTAGCACAGCATGTCGATCACGACCGGCTTGCCGAACTTCTGCCGGTACTCGACCGCCACCTTGGCCGCGAAGGTCACGGCCTCCGGGTCGTCGCCGTTGCAGTGGAAGATCGGCGCCTCGACCATCTTCGCTACGTCCGACGGATAAGGCGAGGAGCGGGAGAACCGCGGGTCGGTGGTGAAGCCGATCTGGTTGTTGATGATGAAGTGCACCGAGCCGCCGGTGCGGTGGCCCTTCAGCCCCGACAGGCCGAAGCACTCCGCGACCACGCCCTGCCCGGCGAAGGCGGCATCGCCGTGGATCAGCAGAGGCAGCACGCTGGCGCGCTGGATATGCGGCTTGGCCCATTGGTCCTGCTTGGCCCGGACCTTACCGAGCACCACCGGATCGACGATCTCGAGGTGGGACGGGTTGGCGGTAAGCGACAGGTGGACGTTGTTGCCGTCGAAGGCCCGGTCGGACGAGGCGCCCAGGTGGTACTTCACGTCGCCCGAGCCCTCGACCTCGGCCGGCGACGCGGAGCCGCCCTTGAACTCGTGGAACACCGCCCGGAACGGCTTCGCCATCACGTTGGTGAGCACGTTGAGCCGGCCCCGGTGCGCCATGCCGAGCACGATCTCGCGCACGCCGAGCGCGCCACCGCGCTTGATGATCTGCTCCAGCGCCGGAATCATCGACTCGCTGCCGTCGAGGCCGAAGCGCTTGGTCCCGGTGTACTTCAGGTCCAGGAACTTCTCGAAGCCCTCGGCCTCGATCAGCTTGTTGAGGATCGCCCGACGGCCTTCAGGCGTGAAGGAAATCTCCTTGTCCTTGCCCTCGATGCGCTCCTGGATCCACGCCTTCTCGGCGGGATCGGAGATGTGCATGAACTCGACGCCGAGCGTCTGGCAATAGGTCCGCTCAAGGATGTCGACGATCTCGCGGATCGTCCCGAACTGGAGGCCGAGCACGTTGTCGAGGAAGATCGGGCGATCCCAGTCGGCGTCTTCGGTGAAGCCGTAATGCTGCGGGTGCAGCTCCTCGTGGTCGCCGCGCGGGGCGAGGCCGAGCGGATCGAGCTTGGCATGCAGGTGGCCGCGCATCCGGTAGGAGCGGATCAGCATGATCGCCCGCACCGAATCCTTGGCCGCCTGCTCGACGGACACGCCCGTGGTGGCGGCGACGCTGTCGACCGGCTTGCCGGGCTTGGGCTCCTTGGCGTCCCGGGCGACGATCTTGTCGCCGATCGCCTTCTCGAGCGCGCCCCAATTGCCGTCGAGCGCCGAAACCAGTTCGCCATTCGCCGGCACCGGCCAGTTCGGCTTCTCCCAGGACGCGCCCGCGGCGTTCTTCTCGACGAGTGTCTCGTCCTCGCCCAGGCCCTTGAAGAAGGCCTGCCATTCCGGATCCACCGAGGCCGGGTTGCGGGCGTAGGCCGCCTGCAATTCCTCGATGTATGCGGCGTTGGCGCCGTAGAGGAACGAGGTTTCGAGAAGCGCTTCGTTCACGTCCTGGCGTGCCATGGTCCGTTCATCCTGTCGCGCGGGCAGGCCGGCTGCCCTGTCGGCGACCCGCTCGCAGTGCGGATCGCCCTGAAATTGACCCGGGGCGAAAGCGCGCCCCGACAAGGTCGATATGGGTGTCGCGGCCCTGCGCCGGCCGCAACGCTGGCGCGCTGGCCTCAGCCCTTGAGGACGTCGACGAGCGTCGAGCCGAGCCGGGCCGGCGACGGCGAGACACGGATGCCGGCCGCCTCCATGGCGGCAATCTTGTCCTCGGCGCCGCCCTTGCCGCCCGAGATGATCGCGCCGGCATGGCCCATGCGGCGGCCCGGAGGCGCCGTGCGTCCGGCGATGAAGCCGACCATCGGCTTCTTGCGCCCGCGCTTGGCTTCGTCCCGCAGGAACTGCGCAGCCTCCTCCTCGGCCGAGCCGCCGATCTCGCCGATCATCACGATCGACTCGGTCTTCGGGTCCGCCAGGAACAGCTCCAGTACGTCGATGAATTCGGTGCCCTTCACCGGGTCGCCGCCGATGCCCACGGCCGTGGTCTGGCCGAGGCCGGCGTTGGTGGTCTGGAACACGGCCTCGTAGGTCAGCGTGCCCGAGCGCGAGACGATGCCGACCGAGCCCTGGCGGAAGATGTTGGCCGGCATGATGCCGATCTTCGACTGGCCGGCTGTGACGATGCCGGGGCAGTTCGGGCCGACGAGGCGCGACTTCGACCCGGTCAGCGCCCGCTTCACCCGCACCATGTCGAGCACCGGGATGCCCTCCGTGATGCACACGATCAGCGGGATCTCGGCGGCGATCGCCTCGCAGATCGCGTCGGCGGCGCCGGGCGGCGGCACGTAGACCACCGAGGCGTCGGCGCCGGTGGCCTCGCGGGCTTCGGCGACCGTGTCGAACACGGGCAGGCCCAGATGGCTCGCGCCGCCCTTTCCGGGGCTGGTGCCGCCGACCATCTTGGTCCCGTACGCGATGGCCTGCTCGGAGTGGAAGGTCCCGTTCTTGCCGGTGAAACCCTGGCAGATGACCTTGGTGTTCGCGTCGATCATCACCGACATGATCAGGCTCCCTTCACGGCGGCGACGATCTTCTGGGCGGCGTCGTCGAGGTCGTCCGCCGGGATCACGTTTAGGCCGGAGCCCCGGATGATGTCCTTGCCCTCTTCGACGTTGGTGCCTTCCAGGCGCACCACCAGGGGCACCTGCAGGCCCACCGCCTTGACGGCGGCGATGACGCCGCGGGCGATGACGTCGCACTTCATGATCCCGCCGAAGATGTTGAC
Organism: Methylobacterium sp. WL1; assembly: GCF_008000895.1. Classification (NCBI taxonomy): domain Bacteria; kingdom Pseudomonadati; phylum Pseudomonadota; class Alphaproteobacteria; order Hyphomicrobiales; family Methylobacteriaceae; genus Methylobacterium; species Methylobacterium sp. WL1. Next base: position 2,372,519 of record NZ_CP042823.1, read on the forward strand.
GAGGATGCCCTTCACCTGCGGGTCGGCGGTGATGATCTTGAACGCCGCGGTCACCTTCTCCTCGGAGGCGCCGCCGCCGACGTCAAGGAAGTTGGCCGGGCTCTCGCCGTAGAGCTTGATGATGTCGAGGGTGGCCATGGCCAGACCGGCGCCGTTGACCATGCAGCCGATCGTGCCGTCCAGCGCGATGTAGGCGAGGTCGTATTTCGACGCCTCGATCTCCTTGGCGTCCTCCTCGGTCTCGTCCCGCAGCGCGACGATGTCGGCATGCTTGTAGAGCGCGTTCGAGTCGAACGAGATCTTGGCGTCGAGGCACTTGAGGTGGCCGTCGGCGGTGAGCACCAGCGGGTTGATCTCCAGCATGCTCATGTCCTTGGACACGAACGCCGCGTAGAGCTTCTCGGTGAGCGAGGCGGCTTCCTTGGCCTGGGCGCCGGAAAGGCCCAGCGCCTTGGCGACCGCGCGGCCGTGATGGGGCATCACGCCCGTGGCGGGATCGACCGGGATCGTGTGGATCTTCTCGGGCGTGTCGTGGGCGACCGCCTCGATGTCCATGCCGCCCTCGGTGGAGACCACGAAGGCCACGCCGCCGGTGGCGCGGTCGACCAGCATCGAGAGGTAGAACTCCTCGGCGATCTGGGCGCCCTCCTCGATATAGAGGCGGTTGACCTGCTTGCCGGCCGGCCCGGTCTGGATCGTCACCAGGGTCTGGCCGAGCATCTCGCCGGCGTAAAGCTTCACCTCGTCGATCGACTTGGTGACGCGCACGCCGCCCTTCGCACCCTCCGGGGCGCCTTTGAACGTGCCCTTGCCGCGGCCGCCCGCGTGAATCTGGCTCTTCACGACCCAGACCGGGCCGCCGAGCTCCTTGGCGGCGGCCTCGGCCTCCGACGGATCGAAGATCGGGACGCCGCGGGAGACCGGCAGGCCGAACTCCTTCAAGACGGCCTTGGCCTGGTATTCATGGATGTTCATCGGGACCTCATACGGAGGAGCGAGTAGGGGGTAGCGAATAGCGAGTAGCTTCTAGAGTGCGATAGGACCTCGGCTGGGTCACCAATCGCCAAACCCTATTCACTATTCGCCCCGTGATCAGGCGAGATTGCCGTCGACGCTCTTGCAGGCTTCGATCAGGCCGGTCACCGAGGCGACGGACTTCTCGAACATCGCCTTCTCGGCCGGGTCGAACGTGACTTCGAGGACGCGCTCCACGCCGCCAGCGCCGATGACGATCGGCACGCCGATGAACATGCCGGTCACGCCGTACTGGCCGTCCAGATAGGCGGCACAGGGCAGGACCCGCTTCTTGTCGCGCAGGTAGCTCTCGGCCATGGCGATGGCGGAGGAGGCCGGCGCGTAGAAGGCCGAGCCGGTCTTGAGCAGGTTGACGATCTCGCCGCCGCCCTTGCGGGTCCGCTCGACCATGGCGTCGAGCTTCTCCTGGGTGGTCCAGCCGAGCTTGACCAGATCCGTGAGCGGCACGCCCGCGACCGTCGAGTAGCGGGTGAGCGGCACCATGTCGTCGCCGTGGCCGCCCAGCACGAAGGCGGTGACGTCCTCGACCGAGACCTTGAATTCCTCGGCCAGGAAGTGGCGGAAGCGGGCCGAGTCGAGCACGCCGGCCATGCCGACGATCTTGTTGGTGGGGAGCCCCGAGAACTTCTGCAGGGCCCAGACCATCGCGTCGAGCGGGTTGGTGATGCAGATCACGAAGGCGTCCGGGGCGTAGGCCTTGATGCCCTCGCCCACCGCCTGCATGACCTTGAGGTTGATGCCGATCAGGTCGTCGCGGCTCATCCCGGGCTTGCGCGGCACGCCGGCGGTGACGATCACCACGTCGGCGCCCTTGATGGCTGCATAGTCGCTCGCGCCCGCGTAGGTCGCGTCGAAACCCTCGACCGGGGCGGCCTCGGCGATGTCGAGCGCCTTGCCCTGCGGCACGCCGTCGACGATGTCGAACAGCACCACGTCGCCGAGATCCTTCAGGCCAGCCAGGAGGGCCAGGGTGCCGCCGATTTGGCCGGCACCGATGAGCGCGATCTTGTTGCGAGCCATGTCGGATCAACCTCCGCTGCGTGTCATCTTCGGTGGGATCGGCGAGGCGCCGGGACCGTCCACTGGTCGGTGCCGGCGCGGGATTCGCCGCTCTGGAATCTGCGCGGTTGTGTGGCCGAAAAGCCTCGTCGCTTCAACCCGATGGACCGTTGCAGACTTGGCCGGGCTGGCCCGGGCCTGACGTGGAGGGCGCAAGCCCGGGCGACGAAACGCCAATGCGGCGAGGCTTTTAGGTGCACTGCACCCGGCCCCGCCGGTGCGGCAAAGCTCAGATAACAGATCCGAGATCCTGTCATTTCAGGAAATTCAGGGCCGTCGAACTCGCTGAGCCATAATGCACCATCATGGCCAAAAACGCGAAAGGCCCGGACGCGATGTCCGGGCCTTTCGAAGCGTTGTCGACCAACACTGGAGTGTGGTCCGTCCTCAGAGGATCCCAGACCGGAGGACCCGCTGGATCGCGTGGATGACCGCCCCGAATCGCGCCTCGATCAGGTCCCGCGGTACGTCGGCATCGTGCTGAATCGCCAGCGGATGCGTGAAGCGGTAGCTCGCATCGAAGATGTAGGCGATCGCCCGCTCCCGGTCCCGGGCCGAAAAGATGCCCGAGGTGATTCCCTCTTCGACCACCCGCTCGACGAGGCTCCGCAAACGGACCCGGTGCCGCCGGGCGATCGGCCGGGCCGACACCGTGGCGTCGAGATGGACCGCAAACAGGTTCGGCTCGTCGAACAGCGCGTCGCGCTGCACCGTGGCCAGGGCGGTGAGCAGCCGCTCGATCTTGTCGTCGGCCGGGTCGGGTGCGTCGGCGATGCCGGCGAGTCGGGCTTCGACCTCGCGCAGCCAGCGCCCTGCCACCGCATCGAGGAGCGCGTCCTTCGACGGGAAGTAGCGGTAGACGTTGGCGTGCGTCATGCCGGCTTCCGCCGCCACGGCCACCACCGTCACGCGCTTGGGCCCAAGGCGGGAGAGGTGTTCGGTGGCGATGCCGAGCAGCCGCACATCGGCCGCGACCGGCGCGCGGGGACGCGACGGGGTTGCCACCTCGCCGGTGTCGCGAAGCGCGTCACTGGCGGTCGTGTCGCTTGCAGGAATCTTGGTCTTTGCGCTGAGCGCCTCGTCCTTAGCCCCGTCGGATTCTGGCTTAAGGAACGGAAGCGGAAGGCGGGAGGTGGACAGGTGGTAGGGCGAGACGGACCCCCATCAGACCGGCGGAAGCGTCCCGGCGCTTCGCGTTGACGTTACGGCTTCCCCCCGGGAGCCCGTTGACTTAGCGGATTGGTACCGCTTGCACAGGGTATGGGTCAGTTCGGCTTGAGAACGCAACAAAATTTTCTTGGTTATCACCGCCTCTAGAAGCGGTCCTTCCACGCACGCAGTGCCACAAACACCGCTTCCGGATCTGTGCCGGCTCCGAGTTCGACTGATCTAGCCAGGGCAGGCAGGCTGCTGCGCAGGAACGGATTGGTCGCGCGCTCCGCGCCCATGGTCGAGGGAATCAGGAAGCGTCCTTCGGCCTTCGCACGGTCTGCCTCCACTTTGCGCGCCATCAGGTCGCGATTCTCCGGGTCCGCCGCCAGTGCGAAGCGGGCATTCGACAAGACGTAATCGTGGCCGCTGAAGACGCAGGTCTCGTCGGGCAGTTGCTCGAACCGGCGCAGGGAGCGCCACAAGGTCTCGGGCGGGCTCTCCATCACCCGGCCGCAGCCGAGGGTGAACAGCGTGTCGCCGGAGCAGACGAGGCCGGCCTCGGCGAACCAGTAGGTGACGTGGTCGGCGCAATGGCCGGGGGTCTCCCAGACCTGGGCCTTGAGCCCGCCGACCTGCACCGTGTCGCCCTCGCGGACCGTGATGTCCACCTCCGGCACCGCGCCGCCCGCCTTGGCGGGGGCCACCACCCGGGCTCCGGTCGCCCGCTTCACTGCCGGGATGCCCTCGATGTGATCGCCGTGCCGGTGGGTGACGAGGATGTCGGTCAGGCGCCAGCCGGTCTCGTCGAGGGCCTTCAGGACCGGGCCGGCCTCCGGCACGTCGATCGCCGCGCAGGCGCCGGTGGCCGGATCTCGGATCAGGACCCCGATATTGTCGCTGCGGCACAGGAAGGTTCGGATCTCGGTCTCGGCAGCCATCGGATTCCCTCTCCCGGGGCTGCGACACTGCACCGGCGCGTCGCAGCGCGAAACGTCAGCCGTGAACCGGCGGCAATCGAGCGGGTTCCTTCGCCGGGGGGATCGATGGCGCTTGCGGCGCGCATCGCGTCTCACCATTGAGGTTGATCATCGTCCCGGGCTCGGTGTCCTGTTCGTCCATGCGTCTCGACGTCAACGGCCTGCGCGCCTTCTATGCCAGCCCCCTGGGGGCCGAGACGCACCGCGTCGTCGCCCGCGCCCTTCACGGGTTCCTGGGTTCGGTCTCGGGCCTGCGGGTCCTCGGACTGGGCTACGCGACGCCGTATCTCGGGCCGATCCACTGCATCGCCGAGCGCACCCTGGCGTTCATGCCGGCGACGCAAGGGGTGGTGAACTGGCCCGGCACCGGCCGGTCCTGCACGGCTTTGGCCGACCCGACCATGATGCCGCTGCCCGAGGCCGCCATCGACCGGGTCGTCCTGGTCCACGCGCTCGAATCGGTGGAGAGCCCGACGGAACTGCTGCAGGAGGTCTGGCGCACTCTCACCCCGGGCGGCCGGATGATCCTGGTGGTGCCGAACCGGCGCGGCGTCTGGGCCCGGCGCGAGGCGACGCCGTTCGGCCACGGCCAGCCCTACAGCCGCTCGCAGCTCGGCCGGTTGATGCGGGACACGCTGTTCTCGCCCGAGGGCTGGGCCGAGACCCTGTACATGCCGCCGGTGCGCTCGCGGCTGATGCTGCGCACCGGTCCCGCCTGGGAGCGGCTTGGCTCAGGCTTGGCCCTGCCCTTCGCCGGCCTGCACGTGGTCCACGCGACCAAGCAGCTCTACCGACCGATCGCGGTCCAGCAGGTGCGCCGCGCCCGCCGCCTCGCCCCCGCGCGGGTGCTGGTGCCCGCGCCGTCGCCGGGCTGAAGAGCGATAGGCTGGTCGTCGGAGGCCTGTTGGGCTAGGCGGCGGCCCTGATGAGCATCGATTTCACAATCCAGCAGTTCCTGCTCGCCTTCTCGGGCCTGATCGCGATCGTGAACCCGATCGGCGGGGCCTTCATCTTCGCGCAGGTGACCACCGCCTACAGCCATGCCGAGCGGGTGCTGCTGTCGCGCAAGATCGGCGTCTATGCCGCCCTGGTGATGCTCGGCGCCCTCTGGGCCGGCACACCGATCCTCAACTTTTTCGGAGTGACCCTGGCGGCAATGCGGATCGCGGGCGGACTGGTGGTGATGTCCTCGGCCTGGACCCAGCTCAACCGCCCCGAGGCGCGCGAGGCCCGCAAGCAGGCCGAAGCGTCCGGCTCGAAGGACCGCGGGGCGACGACCCTGATCGAGGCGAGCCGCGACCCGGCGCCGGCGCCGTTGGCCGAGATCGCGTTCTTCCCGCTGACCCTGCCGTTCACCACCGGGCCCGGCACCATCGCGGTGGCGATCAGCTTGGGCGCGAACCGGCCCGCCGCCTACGCGGACCGGTTCGGCTTCTATCTCGGCGTCACCTTGGCGGCTCTCGTCGTGGCGCTCGCGGTGGCGCTGATCTACGCCTCGGCCGACCGGGTGGTGGCGTTGATCGGCCCGGCCCGGGCGCGGGTGACCGGCCGCCTGTTCGCGTTCCTGCTGCTCTGCGTCGGGACCCAGATCCTGATCACCGGCCTGACCGACGTGTTCGCGCCGCTCCTCGCAGCGCGCTGATCCGCGCCTCAGATCACCGGCAGGGTGTCGAGCCCGCCGAACAGGGCCGCGTGGCCCGCGTAGTAGAGGAAGAGGAAGAGCGCCAGGGCGGCCCCGTACCAGGCCGGCGCCAGCACCACGTGGCGGGCCCGGACCGCGATCCGGACATCGTCGGCGGCGATTGCCATCAGCACCACGATGATCCCGGAATGCCCGATCGCATCGACCTTGCCGAACTCGAACACCGCCGAGACGAAGATCGCGGCCAAAATGATCGCCGATGCGCGCCGCACCAGCGGGGTCCAGAGCAGCGCGAAGGCCAGGGTGAACTCGATGACGCCGGCTGCCTGCATGAACAGTTCCGGGGTGGCGCCGAGCGTCATCTGCGGCTTGGCAGCGATTAGCGGCGCAGTCCATTCCGGATAGGCCCACTTCTCGATCGACGCCCACATCAGCGTGATGGCGGCGGTCCAGCGCACGATGTCGAGCGGGCGCACGCCGAAGGGCGAGAGGTCCAGGCCGCGGCAGATCAGGTAGACGGCCACGCCCAGGAAGATCGGGTAGTCGGCCAAGTGGAAGACGCCGTATTGCGCCGTGGCGAAGCTGAACAGGAAGACGATGCCCAGGCCGGTGAGCGGCATGGTTCGGCGCCAGATCAGGCCGGCGGCCAGCGCGAGCTGGAACCACGGGATCCAGGCGACGTCGGTCTTGAGTTCGGGGGTGAGGATGATGCCACCGAGTTCCCAGAGCGAGACGAAGAAGAAACCCAGCGTGGCGCGGACCAGCAGCTCGGTGTCGGTCCGGACCCGGGAGGTCACACGATCCAGCGCGTTGAGCAGGGCGCCGCCCAGCGGCGTGCCCTCGGCCAGGCACCCGAACATCAGGCACACCAGAGCCAGGACGGTGAGTCCCTCGAAGTTGGCGCACAGCACCTGCTCGAGGCCCTGGGGCTGCCCGGCGACGTCGTAGGCGCAGAACCATTTGACGTGGGCCTGGGCCTCGCCGGTGGCCGCGAGGCTCGCGGCTCCGGCGGCGGTGAGAGCGTATCCGGCTGACGTGCGCTTTGTCTTGATTGGTAGCATCGGAGCCTCACCGGTGCATGTCGACACCGTGGTTACCGCTCTATTTAGATAGGTTAATAGGCTTCTCGCCAATGGTTTATTAACGAATATGAGTGGAAGGTTAACGCTGTGGATTTCAAGCGTTGCCGAGCCGCGCGCCGGTCCCGCGATGGCCTGATCCCGGATCCGGAAACGGCAAGCCATCCGCCGTCCTGAGCCTCACCGGCAACCGCAATCGTGTTTCGAGACGGGATCTGAGGACGCGCCACCAGCGGTGGCGTCCCAATACGCCTCGATGACCAAGATGTATCATCTGAGCATTTGGCGGTATTTAGCCTAAGATCCCGCGTATATTGATGTGTGCTAGATGTATATATTTGAATATATATGTATTTAAAATCGGAGATGATAGAATTTTATCGAAGAAAGAGACATTTTTTGCGAACGGAGTCTGAGAAATTGCGATCATACGTACGGATAAGCTGTCAACAGTTCGGATTATAGGCTTGCCTCTGGCGCCGCGCTGGGCGAACTCTCGCTCCTGCGCGACGCTGGCCAGACGACGAACTGACGCGGTCCCGCCGCGGCACCGGGCCGGCAACGGAGTGCGAGGCGTGACGAGGGCAAACATTTCGGGTCCCGACCTGTACGGCGCTATGCCACGGCGGGGCCACATCCGGTTCCGCCATCCCGCGTCCACTGCGCCACTGTGCGGGGATCGCCGGCCATCGGGCGGTGGGCGAGCGATCGGCCGATGCCTGGGCGGGCGTCCGGCTTGAGCGTGCCCGGCCCAAGCGCCCAAAATCGCGGCCCCGCTCTCCCGCCGTCGCGAGGCCCGTTCACCGCGTCCCGGTCGGCGATCGACCGTGCGCAGACAGGCGGCCCGGCTGCCCGCCGGACGAGCCCGGATCGACGATACCGACCCTGAAACCCCTGCAGGACCGTCCCGGCCCGGCGCAGCAGCGCCCGCGCGGACGCCGACCTGCGCCCTTCAACCCGAGGAGACTTTCATGACCGACGTCACGCAGCTCAAGGTTCCGGCCTGGTACACCCCGTCCGAGCTTCAGGACATCCAGCAGGATCTGCTCGGCCCAGGCAACACCAAGGTCCTGATCCTGTGCCTGGGCGGCAAGGGCGGCGTCGGCAAGACGACCATCGCGTTGCAGATCGCGGATCTCTGTGCCGAGGTCGGGCCGGTCCTTGCGGTCGACACCGACCCGGCCAACCGGCACTTCCACACGGCGCTGATGCGTGAGACCGACCCGGGCAGCCAGAGCTTCATGCCGCGCCGTCCGGGCGTGTCCTGCTTCCGGCAGCGCCTGCGGGCCGAGGATTCCACCGGCCGCGTCGATCCGACCCTGGTCCAGGACCTGATCGAGCGCGTGTCGGACGCCGCCGAGCGCTTCGTCGTGGTCGACTTCCCAGCGGGCGACACCGAGACGACCCGGCGCAGCACCGAGATCATCGTCGAGAGTTGCCGCGAGGAGAAGATCCGCCTCTGCGTGGTCGTGGCCGCCGGTGCCGTCGATCCCACCGCCCTCGACGTACTCCGGGAACTCCGTCCGCTGCTGCTCGAATGCGACCGGGCGATCCTCGCCAAGAACACCGCCCAGGCGACCAACTTCGATTATCTGGAAGCCTCCGACGTGGTGCGGCAGCTGCGGGCGCAACCGAACTTCCGCGCCACCGAGATCGAGCGGATCGGCGAGCGCCTGATCGAGGCGCTGCGGATCCAGCACACGACCTGGCTGGAACTGGCGACGACCGCGCCGATGCGCCTTCGCGTCGAGGGCCGGCGCCTGCGGCGCAACTTCCACACGGCCTGGCGCGAGGCCTTCCGTCCGTGAACAACCTCGAGCGGTTCTACCGGACGGTCCACGGCCGGGAGCTGCTGCCCTGGGAGCGGCAGCTCGCCGTGCGCGTCGCGGCCGCCCTCAACACCACCACAGACGACGATTTCGTCGTCCACCTGCTGCTGCTCTACAACGCCACCCACGTCATCAGCGAGATGCACAACGAGCTGGTCGCCGCGCGGGACGCCTTGTTCCATAGCAACCGGGACCTCGCCCAGGACCTGTCGGTCGAAGTACGGCGCAACACCCGCACGGTCTACATCCTGCTCGGCGTGCTGGCGGCGAGCCTGCTGGGCAGCGTGTGGATCATCGTCAGCCTCGCGAACCTCTCCCATCGCTACGCGGTCATCGAGGCTCGCGTCGGCGTCGCGCCTGAAGCGACCGAGCGGCGCGCGATCGGAGCGCCGCAGCCGGGGCTGGCGCGCTGACGGTCGCCGTCGCGAGCCTATCGGGGCTCGGTGTTGGGCGGCAGACAACGCGATGCGTCTCCGCGGCTTGGATGTTGCCGTCGTGCCAAAGCAACCCGCTCGTCGTTCCGGGCTCGCCTGCGGCGCCCTGGAATGACGCGGTGATCTGCGCTGCCGCCGTCACGGCGCCGGGACCGCGGTGGTGAATGATGCCGTCGTCAGGTCGGGGGCCGCCTCGGTCGAGAGCGTCTTGAGGAACGCCAGCAGGTCCGCGCGTTCCGTCGCGCTGAGATGGAGCGGCTTGATTGCCCGGGAGCGGCTCGGGCGCTCGATCCCACCGCGGTCGTAGAGGTCGATCACCGCCTCCAGGGTCGCCAACGAGCCGTCGTGCATGTAGGGGGCCCGGCGGCCGATCTCCCGCAGGGTCGGGGTCTTGAAGGCATAGCGCAGGGCGACCGATGTGGGCTTGAAGCGGCCCCGGCCGATATCGTTGCCGGTGCCGACTCCGATGTCGTGGAACGAGTTGTCGGTGAACGACCAGCCGGAATGGCAGCCGGCACAATCGGCCCGGCCGTTGAACAGGTCGAAGCCGCGCTTAGCCGGCTCGCCAATGGCGGCCTCGTCGCCGGCGATCCAGCGGTCGAACGGGCTCGTCCCGGTCACGATCAGGCGCTCGAACGTCGCCAGCGCCGCCTCCAGCCGGTCCCGGGTGATGGCGGGATCGTTGAATGCGGTGGCGAAGGCGACCGCGTAGCTCGAGTCGGCGGACAGCCGGGCGAGCGCATCGGCCATCGGCAGGTTCATGTTGGACGGCGAGATCATTGGCATCGCCGCGACGGATTCGAGGGTCTTGAACTTTCCGTCCCAGCCCATCGGGCCGTCCTGCCAGGCGATGTTGATCAGCGTCGGCGTGCGCAGGTCCATGTCGCCCTGCATCCGCGTCGCGGCGCGGGCGCGCCCGTCACCCCAGCCGAGATCGGGGAGATGACAGGTGGCGCAGGCCCGGGTGCCATCGCCGGACAGGATCGGATCGAAGAACAGGCGCCGGCCCAGGTCGGCCTTGGCGGCCGAGTAGGGGTTCTCGTCCGGGAACGGGATCTCGGCAGGCGGCCGATAGGTCTCGCGCCAGCCGGCCCGGCGCGGATCAGCACCGCCGCCGAGTCCAGCCGTCACACCCACCAACCCGAGAAGCCCCGCGATCGCGGCGCCGACCTTCCAAGCCATCACCGACCTCACTGGCCAGCATTAGGCCGGTATTCGTTGATGACCGATGAATCTTCGTATGAAGACTGACATTGGTGGCCGTATTAGCCCGCACATAATGTCGCGTCCCGGCGCCTCTGATCGTCGGCAACGCTGAGGCGGCACTTCACTCCAGGCGGATGGAGACGCTGTCGCTCGCTCCGGTGGCGTCGAGAACCGAGATCCGCGCGAATCCGGCGCCGTTCGGGATCCACGCGGCCTGCCGGCGGGGTGTCTGGGCCACCGGCTGGCCGTCGACCAGCCAGGTCAGCGGCGGGACGCCGCCGAGGGCCTTGAGGGCGAGGCTGGGACCTCCGTCCCCATGCCCGGCCGGATCGGCCGCGAGGCCAAGATCGATCCGGGCCCCGTCCGGGGGATAGGCGATCTTGAGGGAGGGGCCGGCCGTCTCCGCCCCGTCGCGGCGCAGGCGCCGGAGCGGCGGCGGCAAGCCGCCGGCCTCGGTGGCGCTCAGGGCGTTGCGGGGCTGCGGGACCGGCTCGGGCTCGATCCCGAGGCGCGCGAAGGCATCGAACAGGATCGGGGCCGCGGCAACCCGCCCGACGAGGCCGGGGACCGCGGCACCGTCGGGCCGCCCGATCCAGACCGCCACGGTGACGTGCCGGTCGAACCCCGCCGCCCAGGCGTCGCGATAGCCGAACGACGTGCCGGTCTTGTAGGCGATGCGGCTCGACAGCGCGTTCTCCGGCGGCGGCGTCCCGCGCAGGATGTCGGCGACGTACCACGCCGCGACCGGCTCCGTGACCCGGCGCTCCGTGCCCGCTCCGGCGGCTCCCCCGGCCCGGCGCAGGATGTCGGGCACTCCGCCGCCCCGGGCGAGGCCGGCATAGAGCCGGGCGAGGTCGGTGAGCGTGATGCCGAGGCCGCCCAGCGCCACCGGCAGGCCCGGGGCGGCCTCGCGGGGCAGCTGTATCCCGGCGCCGGCCGCCCGCAGCCGGGCGATGAAGCGTGCGGGCCCGACGGCCTCCATCAGCGCCACCGCGGGCACGTTCAGCGAGAGCTGCAGGGCGCGCCGCGCCGTGACCGTGCCCTGGAAGGTCAGGTCGAAGTTCTCGGGCGCATAGCTGGCGGAGAACCGGGCCGGGCGGTCTTCCAGCAACGTCTCGGGATGAGCGAGGCCGTCCTCGAAGGCCATGGCGTAGATGAACGGCTTCAGTGCCGAGCCCGGCGAGCGCACCGCCAGGGTCATATCGATCGCGCCCCGACGGCTCGGATCCAGGTAGCCGGGGCTGCCGACCTGGGCCAGCACGCGGCCGTCGCGGTTGTCCAGCACGACGATGGCCGCCGAGAGGGCCGGTCCGGTCGCGGCGACACGCTCGGCGGCCAGGTCCTCGAGGCGCGCCTGCAGCCGCCCGTCGATGGACAGGCGGATCACCGCCGTCCCGGGCTCGGCCGCGACCGCCTCCTCGGCGGCGTGGGCGGCCAGCATCGGGAACGGCTTCCGCCCGGTCGGGACCGGCTCTGCCTTGGCGGCAGCGGCCTCGGCCACGCTGATCAGCCCGCGCCCGGCCACCCGATCGAGCACCCTGTCGCGGGCGGCCCGGGCGCGGCCCGGGAAGCGGTCCGGCCGGCGGGTCTCTGGGGATTGTGGCAGGGCGACGAGCAAGGCCGCCTGCGCCGCCGTCAGCCGCGCCGGCTCGCGCCCGAAATAGGCCAGGCTCGCCGCCCGGACGCCCTCGAGCGGGCCACCATAGGGGGCGAGCGCCAGGTAGAGGTCGAGCAACGCGGCCTTGCCAAGCTGTTGCTCCAGCGTCACAGCCCGCACCATCTGACGGACCTTGGCCTCCAGCGAGCGCCCGTGGCGCGGCTCGACCAGGCGGGCGACCTGCATCGACAGGGTCGAGCCGCCCGACAGGATCCGGCCATGCCCCAGCCATTGACCGGCGGCGCGCAGGATCGCCATCGAGTCGACGCCGGGATGGGTCTCGAAGCGCCGATCCTCGTAGGCCAGCAGCATCGCCCGGTAGCGCGGATCAACGGTCGCCGCTCTGGCCGGAAGCCGCCAGCGGCCGTCCGCGGTGGCGAAGGGGCGCAGCAGCGTGTCGGACCGGTCGAGCACCACGGTCGAGCGCGCCGAGGCCGCCGCCAGGTCGAGGGGCGGCAGCGAAGCGGCGTAGCACCAGACCAGCCCGGCGCCGGCCAAGACCAGCACGACCAGAAGTGCCGCCATCGCGAGGCCCGCGCGGGCCGCGCGGCGAAGCCTGGACGCCGCGGCCGCGCCGGGATCAGGCCCATGGTGCGGCACGCATCCTCCAGATCCCGGGTCTGCCAGGGCGCACAGATTCAACGATCCGCCGCGGCAGGCAAGGCCCGGGGCGGCGGTTCAGCCGATGCCGACGCCGCGCAGGTCCGGGAAAGCCGGCCGGCTCGCCTGGGCCAGGTGGATCGGGAACGGCACGACGTTGGACGACAGCATTGCAGGCGCGATCTCGGTGCTCGGCGGCGCGGGCTTGCGCGCCTTGCCGGGCTTCGCCCAGCGTTCGAGACGCTTGAAGTAGGCCCGCCGAGTCAGCCAGATCGGAAATCGCCTGCCCTTTTGCATGATCAACCCCTCGTCGACACACGCGCGAATCGCGGAATTCAGTCCCTGAATCTCGATCACTCAAGATTGATCGAATCATGACTGTATTCGTGATACCATGCTAACGCGATGCCGCCCGCATCCCCCGTTTGGGGGACGCGCGGGGGTGGGATGGGACGGCCGGTCAGGCTGCCGCCGTTTCTTTCGCCCGCTCGTGCGCAAGCTTGACCACCGAGACTTGGTCGACCTTGCCGCTGCCCAGCATCGGGATCGCGTCCAGCACCACCACCTCGGCGGGGATCGCCACGTCGGAGGCGCCGCGCTCCTTGGCGAAGCTCTGGTAGGCGGGACGCGTCGCGCCCTTCTCCTGCGTGAACAGCACCAGCCGCTCGCCCTTGCGCGCGTCCGGCACCGCCGCGACCGCGCTCGGCTGGCTCGGCCAGAGCTCGGCCGCGAGCGCCTCGATGCCGGCGAGCGACACCATCTCGCCGGCGATCTTGGCGAAGCGCTTGGCCCGGCCCTTGATCGTCACGAAGCCCATGGCGTCGATCGCTACGATGTCGCCGGTGTCGTGCCAGCCACCCGGCGGCGGCTCCAGGACGCCGGGCTTCTCCGCCCGCAGGTAGCCCAGCATGATGTTGGGGCCTCGCACCGACAGGCGGCCGGCATCGTCGATCCCGGGCACCGGCTCGAGGCGGGTCTCGATCCCGGGCAGGATCCGCCCGACCGTGCCGAAGCGGTTGAACATCGGCGTGTTCAGCGCGACGACGGGTCCGCACTCGGTGACGCCGTAGCCCTCCAGGATCCGCAGCCCGAACTTCTCGCCCCAGGTCTTGCGGGTCGTTTCCTTCACGGCCTCGGCCCCGGCCACGACGTAGCGGAGCGAGCGCAGGTCGTAGGCGTGCGCGGCCCGGGCGTAGCCGGCGAGGAACGTGTCGGTGCCGAACAGGACCGTGCTGTTGGAGCCGTAGATCAGCTCCGGGACGATCCGGTAGTGCAGCGGCGACGGGTACAGGTAGACCGGCACCCCCGAGACCAGCGGCAGGACCAGCCCGGCGGTCAGCCCGAAGGCGTGGAACACCGGGAGTACGTTGAAGACCTTATCGGTCGGGCCGAAATCGATCCGGGCCGCAACCTGGGCCACGTTGGCGAGCATGCAGCGGTTGGCCAGCACCACGCCCTTGGGCGTACCCTCGCTGCCCGAGGTGAACAGCACCGCGGCCGGATCCTCGCCCGTGCGCCGCACCAGGGGTTTGCGCCCGGCCAGCAGGGCGCGGATCTTGTCCGGCGTCGTGACGGTGGCGCGCACGTCCTCCAGGTAGATCAGCTCGACCTGTCCCTTGATCGCTTCGATCAGGGTGCCGAGCCGTCCCTTCTCGATGAAGGCCCGGGAGGTCAGGATCTTGTCGACCTGCGCCGCCCGGCATGCCGAGAGCACGTTGGCCGCGCCGGCGGAGAAATTGATCATCGCCGGCACCCGGCCCGCCGATGCCAGGCCGAACAGGGTTACGGCTGCGCCGTTGGCGTTGGGCAGCATCACGCCGATCCGGCCGCCTTCCGGGGCGAGCGGCATCAGCTTGCGGCCGAGCACGTTCGCGCCGAGGACGAGGCGGCTGTAGGACAGGCGGCCCGTGACCGGATCCTCGACGGCGGTGCGGCGCCAGCCGTGGCGGTCCCCGGCCTCGATCAGCGCTGCCATCAGGCCCCGGTCGGTGTCGGCCGTGCGGAACAGCAGGTCGGACATGATGCCGTAGAGGGCTGCCCCGGCCGCCTGACGCCGGGCCTTGCCGCGCAGCGCCGGATCCACGGCGAGCCGCACCGGCGGCATTAGCGTCACGGTCACCTTGGGCCACCAGCGATGGCGGACCTGCCCGCGGGACAGGCGCGAGAACGCGGTACGCTCCAACCCGTCGATCTTCACCGGCACCACCATGGCGCCCGACTTGTCGGCGATCAGCCCGGCGCCGTCGTAGACCTTCATCAGGCTGCCGGTGACGGTGAGCCGTCCCTCGGGGAAGATGATCAGGGTCTCGCCATTCTTGACCGCGTTGATCAGCGTCCGCGTGGCGAGCGGCCGGGTCGGGTCGAGGGGCATCGCCCTTGTGACCCGCAGGAACGGCCGCACCCACCAGCGCTGCGCGATTCCGCTGTCGACCGCGAAGACCGGCTCCTGGTCGAGCAGCGACAGCGCCAGCGGCGCGTCGAGGAACGAGACGTGGTTGAGCGCCAGGATGCAGTTCGGCCCGGCCGCCGCGACGTTGTCGAGTCCGCGGACCTCGAGCCGATAGAAGGCCCGGAACAGGATCGAGAGCGCGTCGCGGAACGGGCTGGTCGGCAGGGTCGCAAACACCACGGCGCCGACGATCAGGTTCAGCACCGCCACGACCGCGAGCAGGCTGGCGATCGACAGGCCCGCGCCCTGCAGGGCCGCCAGCGCCAGGGTGCCGGCCACCATGAACGCCGCGGTCACGACGTTGACCGCCCCGATGATCCGGGCCCGCATCGCCTTCTCGGTCCAGGCCTGCACGGCCGCGAAGGACGGGACGATGTAGAGGCCCCCCGACATGGCGAGGCCGAGGAACCCGATGGCGGTGCGCAGGCCGTCGCCGGTCCGCAGGAAGTCCAACGGTCCGATCGCCGCCGTGGACGGCGGCGGAAGATGTCCGATCGTCCAGGCGAGGTCGAGGCCGAACAGGCCCATCAGAACCGCCCCGACCGGCGTCGGCAGAAGCACGATCCGGCCGCTGGCGAGCCACGAGGCGAGCCCCGATCCCACCGCGATGCCGACGGAGAACAGTGCCAGCAGCAGGGTGATCACGGTCTCGGTGCCGTTGAAGGCGTCGCGCACCAGGACCGGCAGGAGCGACAGCACCACGACGCCGACCAGCCAGAACCAGCTCACCGTCAGGGAGCCGCGCCACAGGCGCGTGTCGGCCCAGAGGTCGCGCAGCAGCGAGGCGGTCGAGCGCGCCACGTTGCGATCGACGTGCAGGTCCGGCGCCCCCTCCCCGGTCGGCGGGATCATCCTGGCCGAGAGCCAGCACAGGACCGCGAAGCCCATCACCAGGGCACCGAACACGAGGCCGGAGCCGCCCATCGCCGAGGCCGCGCCGGCCGCGATCGTACCCAGCAGGATCGCCAGGAAGGTCGCGGCCTCGACCAGCGCGTTGCCGGCCGGCAGCTCCTCGCGGCGCAGATGGTCCGGCAGGATCCCGTACTTGATCGGTCCGAACAGGGCCGCGATCGTCCCGAACAGGCCCAGCGCCACGAACAGCACCGGGACCGAATGCAGCAGGAAGCCGATCACCGCGGTGCCGGCCGCGAAGATCTCGGCGAACTTGAGCCGCCGGGCCATCAGCGCCTTGTCGTACCGGTCGGCCCATTGCCCGCCGAGGCCCGACAGGATGAAGAACGGCCCGATGAACACCGCGCTGGCCAAGGTGACGAGGACGCCGGCATGGGCATCCGCCTGCCCGCCGATCCCGAACAGGATCAGGAAGGCCAGCGCGTTCTTGAGGAAATTGTCGTTGAACGCCGAGAAGAACTGGCACCAGAACAGCGGCGCGAAGCGCCGGGCACTCATCAGGGAACGGAACATGGCGATCTCTCGGTTCCGAACCTGACTGGCCCACTCGATGCGTCGAGGTCAAATCGGACCTGCGTGACGCGGTGGTTGTGGGGTCGCCATACACCGGTTTGCGCGTCATCCCGACAGTTTCGTCCTCGAGAGCGCGAGGAATCGTGCCGGTGCTGCGTCAAGGTTGGGAGATCGCCCGCTGCCTCAGCGCGCTTTGCTTGCAAAGACGGAGCGGGGCTTCAGTGCAGGTGACCCAATCCGACCGATGACGGGGTCAAGCTTTGCAAGCCGGCTCCGGTTCGGTCTTGATATCTCATCGGGTCGATGCAGGCGCACGAGGCCAGCCAACATCCGAGCCCGATTGCTGTCGCGATTCGGGTCAAGCTTTCCGGACGGTCCGGCCATGCCTGTCTGCGAGCTTGCCGACTTGGCGCTCAATGGCGCTCCGCAGGGAGGCGCCGAGATCGTAGGACCAGGCGATGTAAGTTCCGATGGCCGCGCTCACGACCATCACGGCGCTGGCAGCGCAGAACGGCACCAGCAGCAGCAAGGTCAGGACCAGGCCGACCGACATCCGCTCACCCAGCGAGGCTTGCGGCCAGGGATCGATCGGCAGGGAGAACCGTCGTCCGTAGCGCATGGCTGCGATCCTTTGGCCGGCTGCACGCCGAGAGCGCGCGACTACGCAGGATCAACAGCGCTCGTCGGCGGACGTTGCGCGCCGGGTTCCAAAAAGACCGGTGGCCGTGACGTTCCGGCACGGCGGTGCGGCGCAACCGTGGGCGTCGGCACCCGTTGCCGCTGCGATTTTCTCCACTCAGGCGAGGCCAGGATGGCACGGGTTGCAGTCGTTACCGGAGGGACCGCCGGAATCGGGCTCGCGACCGCGCATCGCTTCGCCGCCGGCGGATGGTCGGTGGCGGTGGTGGCGCGCGATCCCGGGCGGCTCGCCGCCGCCGAGCGGGCGCTCGCTGCCTACGGCCAGCCGGTCCTGGCGATCGCGGCGGACGTCGCCGATGCCGAGGCGGTCGATGCGGCCGCAGCCCGGATCGAGGCCGAGCTCGGCCCGATCCGGGCCTGGGTGAACAACGCCATGGCGACCGTGGTGAACCCGGCCGACCAGATCACGCCGGATGAGTACCGGCGGGTCACCGAGACCACCTACCTGAGCCAGGTTTACGGTACGCTCGCGGCGCTTCGCTACATGAAGCGGCGCAACCGCGGCGCGATCATCCAGGTCTCCTCGGGTCTGGCGATCCGGGCGGCGCCGCTCCAGGCGCCCTATTGTGCGGCCAAGTTCGCCGTCTCCGGCTTCACCGACGCCCTGCGCTGCGAACTGCTCCACGACAACGTCGCCGTGAGCCTCAGCGTGGTCTACCTGCCGGCCGTGAACACGCCGCAGTTCAACTGGGCGCGCAACCGTACCGGCCACCGCCAGTATGCCCCAGATCCGGTGTTCGATCCGCGGCTCTGCGCGGAGGCGATCGTATACGCCGCCGAGCACCCGCCCCGGGAAGTCTGGGTCGGGCGCTCGTCGATGATGATGGCTGCCGCCCAGGCGCTCGCCCCCGCGCTGGCGGACCGTAAGGCTGCCACGATGTGGTCGGCGCAGCTGTCCGACACGACGATCCCGGACATGGCGGGCAACCTGTTCGACCCGGTGCCCGGCGATGTCGGCATCGATGGGCGGTTCAACGATCGGATGAAATCGACCCGCAGCGAGTTCGTCACCAGCCGCACCCGCGACGCGGTGGTCGGCGGCTTGGCCGGGCTCGCGCTGCTGGGTCTCGCCGGCGCTGCCGTGGCGGCCTCCCGCTCGCGGCGCGCTGCGCTACCTGACCGGACCCACTAGACAAGGCCTGGTTTCAAAAGGTCTGAGACCTTTTGCAGGTCCAGGGCGGAGCCCTGATGTCGGGCTTGGCCCGATGCTTCGGGGGGGGCACCCCCGAGCCCCGCCAAAGGGCTGAGCCCTTTGGGAACCCGAGACCATTCGGCAGGAGAGGTTCGAGACGATGCCCGGCTATCTGCCCTTCGCGGGCGCCCTGAACCTGCCCGCCTACACCTGCGACAATTGCGGGTTCTGGCAGCGCCATTTCGAGGCGCCCCCGTCCTGCCCGATGTGCCTCGACGCTCGCCACGTGGTGCCGCAGGACGGCTGGCGATTCCGCACGACCCGGGAGGCGCAGGATGCCTTTCCCTGCCACTGGCAGGAACTGGAGCCTGGCGTGTGGCGGTTCTGGAACGAGCCCGTCTCCGGCATCGGCCCCTCGGCCTACCTGATCCGCACCGAGAACGGGAATATGGGCTTCGAGGGCTGCCCGGTTTTCAGCGATGCCGCCCTGGACCAGATCGAGACGCTCGGCGGCATGCAGGTGCTCTCGTCCTCACACCCGCATGCCTATGGCGCCCTCGTGCAACTGCAGGACCGGTTCGACCCCGAGTTGTGCTTGCCCGCGGCCGACTTCACCTGGAGCGCGGCGCTGCAGGTGAGCTGGCCCTACGACGACGTCCTGGAGCCGCTGCCGGGCCTGGAACTGCACCGCACCGCCGGCCATTTCGACGGCCACGCCGTCCTGTTCGACCGGGCCCGAAAGATCTGTTTCTGCGGCGACGCGCTGAAGTTCGAGCTCGACCCCGCCGACCCGCGCCGGGCCACGACGATCTCGGCGCACAAGGCCTTCGTCCGCGGCGTGCCGCTCACGCCGAAGGAACTGGAACGCTACCGCGCCGTCTTCGCGCAGTTCGAATTCGATCAGACCTGGACGCCCTTCGAAGCCGCGAAGAATTGCGGACGGCGCGAGGTTCTGGCGCTGATCGACGCGCAATTGGCCGGCCGGCCCCACGCCGCCCCGGTGCCCCTCGAGGGCCTCAAGGATCACGACCGATAGAGCGGATCGTTCTCCAAGCGGATCGGCTGGCCATGGGGCGTGGCCGCGGCGGCGCGGAGGAACGCCTCGGCCCGCGCGGCCACGCTGCTGGGAGGGGCAACCCCGCGCTGCGCGAGGATCTGTTCCAGGGTCGCGAGCCACGCACCGTAATCGGCCGCCCGCTCGGGCCCGTCGTCCGGCCGGATCTCCCGGCCGATCCGCTCGGCCCATTCGGCCCAGGTGAACAGCCCGGCCTCCTGCAGGGACACCACCAGGGCGAAGACCTGCGCTTCCCAGGGGGCCGCGAAGGCTTTGGGCGATGGGACGCTCACGCCGCCTCCAGGTAGGGTTCGAACGCCGCCACCGTGACGATCCCGCCCGGGTCGCCGCTCTCGCCCCACAATTCCCGGGCCGTGAAGCTGACGGTGTACAGCCAAGTCGGGTTCTCGCCCGCGCCGTAGGCGTTGGTATCGGGATACACGAAGGCGCCGTCGATGCGCTCGATCCGGCCCCGCCGCCCGCGGACGTAGCGCGGCAGGCGCGTATGCCCGGTCGGATGGATGTTCCGGGCCAGGACGGCGTCGCCGACCGTGAAGCGGGCGGGCGCGGCGGGGTCGCGGCTGCTCGGGAAGCCGGCCCGGAAGCGGGCCTCCAGCCCGTCCCGGGCGAGCACCCGTGCCACCGGCCTGGCCGGCGCGGAGGCCCGGCCCGCTGTGATTTCCTCCGGCGTGGCGAGGCCCGTGGCGGCGATCTGCTTCTCCAGGGCCGCCAGCCAGATCTCATAGTAGCTCGACGCGAGATAGTGCGCCGGCGGCAGCGACTCGCGGTTGGCACGGCTGCCGTCGAGGTTCCAGGCGCCGGTGTAGCCCATGGCCATCGCCATCGCGAAGACGCGGCGCTCCCATGCGGCGTGAAACACCGGCTCGTCTAGCTCGGGCACCACCGGCCCGAAGCCGTGCGCGCCGCCGAGGTCCTGGGCGCCGTTCATAGGGGCATCTCCGCTGGAAGCAGCCCGGGCAGGCCCGTGCCGATCATCGCATCGCGGGTGACGAGGGCGGCGAGAGCCTCCTCGGAAAGGCCCTCGGTGTCGGCAGGGCGCATCGGCAGGACCATGTAGCGGGTCTCTGCGGTGGAATCCCAAACGGTGATCCGCGTGGTCTCGGGAATGGTGACGCCGAACTCGGCCAGCACGCCGCGCGGATCGATCACCGCCCGCGCTCGATAGGGCGGCGCCTTGTACCAGACCGGCGGCAGGCCCAGCACCGGCCACGGATAGCAGGAGCAGAGCGTGCACACGACGAGGTTGTGGGTCTCGGGGGTGTTGGCCACCACCACCATGTGCTCGCCGCCACGACCGCCGATACCAAGCTCGGCGATCGTCGGGGTGGCGTCGGCCAGCAGCCGGGCGCGATAATCGGGATCGACCCAGGCCCGGGCCACCACCCGTGCTCCCGCGTGGGGCCCGACCTTCGTCTCGTAGAGCTCGACCAGGGCGTCGAGGGCGGCGGGCTCGATGTAGCCCTTCTCGGTCAGCAGGGACTCGAGGGCGCGGACTCGCGCCTCGAGCGGCGACAGCTCGCTGCCGTGCGGATGTTCATGGTCGTGGGCGTGGTGGTGGTCGTGGTCGTCCTGGCTCATCCCGCTCTCCTGGCGACCCGCATTCTGCATCGTTGCGCGCCCGGCCGCCACAGGGAGGGTGCGACGACCGTCTTCGGCATTCAGCAAGTCTGCGTAAATTTCCCGATGCTGTCGGGAGCGTTTGGTAACGGTTCAGGATTGCCGAGATACCGGGTTAGAGTCATTCCAGTATACCAAGTCTTCGACCGCAGGGAACGCGCATGATCGATGATGGATCGAACCCCTCGGGCAGCACCCCGCCTCGATACGCAACGATCCTCGGCCAGCATCTCGCCTTGCCGATCCGGGACTATTTCCAGGTCGTCGAGCAGGAGCCGCTGCCACCCCAGCTCGCCGTTCTGATGGAGCGCTTCGAGGCGGCCGTGGCGGCGCACGGCCAGGTCGTGGCGTTCGATTTCCGCAGCGACATCATCAAGGCGCTTCCCGCGCTGCGCACGTTCGCGCTGTCGCTGGTCGGCGACGTCAGCCGGGCCGACGACCTCGTGCAGGAGACCTTCGTGAAGGCCTGGGCCAACCAGGCCCGGTTCCGGCCCGGGACGAACTTCACCGCCTGGCTGTTCACGATCCTGCGCAACCAGTTCTACTCGGAGCTGCGCAAGAACCGGCGCGAGGTCGAGGACGTGGACGGCACCCACGCGAGCCAGATGACCAGCCTGTCCGACCAGGAGGATGCCAGCACTCTCAAGGTCGTCTGGAAGCAGCTCGGGACCCTCCCGGCGGCGCAGCGGCAGGCGCTACTCTTGGTCGGCGCCGAGGGCCACACCTACGAGGAGGCCGCGAGCAAGCTCGGTTGCCAGGTCGGCACCGTGAAGAGCCGCGTCAGCCGGGCGCGGTCGTCTCTGCTCGATACACTCGGCGTCGTGGTGTCGGGCCAGGCGCCGGCTGCCTGAGCGCGCGGGTTCGCTCCGCTCGAGGGGCCGTATCGCGAAGGGCCGTGTCACCATCCGCGCCGACCAAGCGGCGACCCGCCCGGAATGGGCCTGGGTGCTCAGGTCAACGCCAAATTTCATCGTACAGGATCGTTGCGGTTCCATTATCGGGAGCCGCAGATGGCTCCGACATCCCAGGACGACGACGGACCAGCGCAGGGGCGGTGGAAGCACCCCGCGCGTGCTGCGCTTTCCGCCTGCTTCCTCGCCTTCGCTTGCGTGGCGGCGACGTGGTGGCTCGGTCTCCTCGCAGAGGGTCCGGCACGCGTGGCCGGCTGTCTATGTATCGTCGGTGAGATCGGTTTTCTGCACGTGCGGCTCCAGCCGCAGATCCCGACCGTCAGATCGCTTGCGGCCCGGATCGGAGGGACTTGGGGTTGCCTCGATAGATCGTGCGCGGCGCCGCTTGGTGCTGCATCGTCAGTTCAGCGCGGTGCGGCCGCGCTGCCCTCACGCTGTCCTGCCGCATCGCGCTCCGCCGCGGAGCCGGAGAGCGATGCGGTGCCGATCGTTCGTGGCCTCACACCGGCGGACGGCGCAGGTGCCAGTCGGTCGCCCGCTGATAGGCTTGGCCGATCCGTAGCGCCGTCGCCTCGTCGTAACCCCGGCAGACGATCTGCAGCGAGAGCGGCAGACCGGCGGCGGTGAAGCCGTCGGGCAGCGCCAGGGCGCAGAGGTCGAGGAGGTTGCCGAAGCGGGTGAACCGGGACGGCAGGTGCGCCTCGTCGACCTCGGCAAGGGCTACGGCGGCGCATTCCGTCGTCGGCGTCAGCAGGGCATCGATCCCGTCGAGGGCGGCGGCGTAGGCGTGCTTCATCGCGGCCCGGCGCTGGAGCGTGCTGAGATACTCCTGGGCCGTAACCTTCGCGCCGGCCAGGATCCGGGCCCGCACGGCGTCGCCAAGCTGCGAGGCCGGGTCTTCCGCGAGGGCGCCGTTGACGAAATAAGCCTCGGCGTTGGTGATGCCGCTCATGGCGACGCATTCGCTGAACCGGAACGGCAGGACGACGTCGACGATCTCGGCCCCCTGCCGAGCCAGCAGATCGAGGGCCGCATCGTAGGCCTGCAGCATGTCGGGGGCGACACCGTCCCGCTCGGCGTCCGGCATGCGCCCGAGCCGAAGGCCGCGCACGCCGCGGTTCAGGATCGACCAGGGCGCGTCCGGGGCGATCCCCCGGGTCGTGGGATCGAGCGGGTCGGGACCCGAGATGGCTTCGTAGAGGAGCGCGGTGTCCTCGACGGTGCGGGCGAGCGGGCCCGGCGTGTCCAGCGTGGTCGACAGCGGCACGATCCCCCAGGTCGAGACGCGTCCAACCGTGACCTTCAGGCCCGTGAGCCCGCAGAAGGAGGCGGGCAGGCGCACCGATCCGCCCGTGTCTGTGCCGATGCCCCAGGGCGCCATCCTGGCCGCCACCGCGACGCCGGTACCGCTGCTCGACCCGCCGGGGGTGCGCGGCGTCTCGAGATCCCAGGGGTTCCAGGGGGTGCCGAGATGCTGGTTGGTGCCCCAGCCGCCATAGGCGAACTCCACCGTGTGGGTCTTGCCCAGCACGATCATGCCCTGTGCGATCAGTCGGCGGGCGATGGTCGCGGTGCGCTCGGCCCGGCGCGCCCGGTGGGCGGCCGAGCCGCCCATGGTGATCCGGCCCTCAAGGTCGATCAAATCCTTGAGCACCACCGGCACGCCGTGGAGCGGTCCAACCGCGTGGCCCGACCGGATCGCCCGTTCGGCGCCCTCGGCAGCCAGGCGTGCATCGGCGGCGAACACCTCCGTGAAGGCCTGAAGTTTGGGCTCCATTTGCTCGATCTGGCCGAGCAGCGCATCGACCGCGTCGACCGGGGACAAGGACTTCGAACTGATGGCCCGGGCGAGTTCGGCCGCGGACGCATCGACGGGATTCAGATCTGCCATCGGGATCACTGCACGCTGACGAGGGTGAGGTCGACGAACCAGGATTGCGGGGAGACGAAGCCGTGAATCTTCTTCGACATCCCGCGTGGGTTGAGGTCATGCACGATGAACAGCCAGGGCGGGTTGTCCACCAGCCGTTCGTGGGCGAGCGCCGTCTGCGCATCGATCACCTTCGCGTCGTCGGTCTCGGCGAGCGCCTTCAGGGCGGCGTCGAACGCATCGTCCTTCCAGTTCGGGAAGTTGAAGCCGCCGGGCGGGAACCGGTCGCCCGCGAAGTAGCGCGCCATCACGCTGGGGTCGGACGAGGGAGAGGAGACGTTGAGGGCCATCGAGCCCTGCAGGCTCGGGGCGTCCGGCAGAGCCCGGCTCGAATTCAGCAGCACCTGCCACTCGACCACGTTGAAGCTCAGCTCGACGTTGCAGGCCTGCTTCAGGTTCTCCTGAAGGTACTCGTTCATCGGCATCGGCAGCATCTGGCCGGAGCCCGAGGACGAGATCATCACCTTGAGGCTGAGCGGCTTCTTCTCCGAGTACCCCGCCTCGGCCAGCAGCGCCTTGCCCTTGGCGGCGTCGAACCCGTAGCGGTTCTTCGGCGCGCCGAAATTCGGGTCCTTGTCGTTGAGCCAGCCCGAGGCCGGCTCGGCCGTGCCGTTGAGCAGCTCGACGATGGCGGCCCGGTCGACGCAGTAGTTCAGCGCCTGGCGGACGCGCACGTCCTTCAGCGGGCTGTCTTTGGCGCCGATGTTGAAGATGTACGGCCAGACATGCGGGTAGGAGCCCGTAGTAATGGCGAAGCCCGCCTGCTTCAGGGACGGGATCGCATCGGGCGCCGGCACCTCGATCCAGTCGACCTGCCCCGACCGCAGGGCGGCGACCCGGGCATTCGCCTCGGGGATGGGCATCAGCCGGACCTTGTCGACCTTGGCCATCCGGTTCTGATCCCAGTAACCGTCGAACTTGGCCAGATCGACCGATTCCCGCGGGGCTACGCGGGTGATCTTGAACGGGCCGGTGCCGGCCGCCGGCAGCGCCGCGACCTTGGCCCAGTCGCGGCCCGCCTTCTCGAACGATTGGGGCGAGGTGAACAGCAGGTAGACGACCATGTCGGGGAAGTACGACGCGACCTGCGTGGTCGTGATCTGCACGGTGGACTCGTCGATCTTCTTGTAGGTCCCGACCAGGGGCGCCCGGGCCCGGGAGATGCCGGCCCCCTGCGGCTCGAATTGCGGACTGTCGTTCTTGAAGTAGCGGTCGAGGTTCCAGACCACCGCGTCGGCATTGAACGGGGTGCCGTCATGGAAGCTGACGCCCTGTCGCAGGTGGAAGGTCCAGATCGTCTTGTCGTTGGGATCCTGCTCCCAGCGCTCGGCCAGAGCCGGGATGATGCCGGCGAGTTTGTCGGTGCTCTTCAGGTCCCATTGCACCAAACCCTCGAAGATCGGGTAGCCGAGGAAGCGCATGCCCTCGAAGCCGTTGTTGGGCATCCCGGTGGCCGTGGGGATGTCGGAGGCCGTCATGGCGATGCGCAGCACGCTCTCGGCCCGGGCCGCAGGGACCAGGGCGAAGGAACCAGCCAGGGAGGCGGCAATCAGGCGGCGAAGTTTCATCGGATCCCGTTCGTCGAAGTTGCGGGACGCCAGCGGCAAATCTTGCGCCAGATCGTGCGATAGTCCAGGCGCCCGATGACCGGGCAACGCGCGTTTCGGCTCTTGCGCTCGGCACGGGCTGCGCCACGATAATAAAGAATGCGATTCGCCGGACGCTCGAGCCGGACCGGAAGGGAGCTGCCCGTGAGTGATGGGACGCCAACCACGATGAACGGGGCCGAGAGCCTGGTTCGGACCCTCGTCGCCGGCGGGGTCGAGGTCTGCTTCACCAATCCCGGCACGTCCGAGATGCATTTTGTGGCGGCGCTCGACCGGGTCGAGGGCATGCGCTGCGTGCTGTTCCTGTTCGAGGGCGGGGCCACCGGCGCCGCGGACGGCTATGCCCGCATGACCGACAAGCCGGCCTCGACCCTGCTGCATCTCGGGCCGGGTCTCGCCAACGGGCTGGCCAACCTGCACAACGCCAAGAAGGCGCGCACCCCCGTCGTCAACATCGTCGGCGAGCACGCCACCTACCACCGCGAGTACAACGCGCCGCTGACCTCGGACATCGAGGGGCTGGCCCGGCCGATGTCGTCCTGGGTTCACACCGGCATGAGCGCGGCCGAGATCGGCGCGGACGGCGCCGCCGCCATCGCTGCCGCCCGAACCGCGCCGGGGCAGGTCGCGACCCTGGTCCTACCGGCCAACACCGCGTGGGACCCCGGGACCGGTATCGCGCCTGTGCCGGCGATCCCCGAGCCGGCCAAGGCCGAGGAGGCCGCGATCGCGGCCGCCGTCGCCGTGCTCTCCAGCGGCGAACCGGTGCTCCTGCATCTCGGCGACCGGGCGGTGCGAGGCGAGGGCCGGGTCATCGCCGACCGGATCGCCCGCAAGACCGGCGCGACGCTGATGGCGATGACCTCGAACGCCCGGATCGACCGGGGCGCCGGCACCGTACCGATCGAGCGCCTGCCCTACCCGATCGATCAGGCGATCGAGGCCCTCAAGGGCTTCCGCCACATCATCCTGATCGGCGCTACCCAGCCGGTCGGCTTCTTCGCCTATCCGGGCAAGCCGAGCCTTCTCGCGCCGGAGGGAGCCTCGACCATCACCCTCGCCGCCCCCGAGGAGGACCAGATCGACGCACTGGAGCGGCTGGCCGAGGCGGTGGAAGCCCCGCCGGCCGCGCCTGTCGCCGTGAACCCGCGTCCGAAGCTTCCCACCTCCGGACCCCTCGACCAGGACACGATCGGCCAGGTCCTGGGCGCGCTGATCCCGGAGGGCGCGGTGATCTGCGACGAGTCGATCACCACGGGCCGCAACTTCTTCGCCCTGACCCGGGATGCGGCGCCGCATTCCTGGCTGCAGCTCAGCGGCGGATCGATCGGGCTGGGCATCCCGATGGCCACAGGGGCGGCGATCGCCTGCCCGGGCCGCAAGGTGATCAACCTCCAGGCCGACGGCAGCGGGCTCTACACCGTGCAGGCGCTCTGGACCCAGGCCCGCGAGCGGCTCGATGTCGTGACTCTGGTCTGGTCGAACCGCTCATACGCGATCCTGCGGGCGGAACTCACCAATGTCGGCGCGCTCAATCCCGGCCCCAAGGCGATCGGCATGCTGAGCCTCGACGATCCGGCCCTGGATTGGGTCAGTCTCGCCAAGGGCTTCGGGGTGGAGGGCCGGCGGGTGGAAACGCTGGAGGACTTCATCGCGGCGTTCCAGCACGCCCTGTCAAATCCCGGCCCGCATCTGATCGAAGTGGCTCTGTGAGCCGCACCACCTACCCGCTCACCGGGCTGGAAGGCCCGGTGGAAATCCGGGTCGACCGCTGGGGATTGGCACATATCCGGGCCGGAACGACGCTCGACGCGTTCCGGGCCCAGGGCTTCAACGCCGCCCGGGACCGGCTGTGGCAGCTCGACCTCTGGCGCAAGCGCGGCCTCGGCTTGCTGGCGGCGGATTTTGGGCCGGGCTACCTCGCCCAGGACCGCGCCGCCCGTCTGTTCCTGTATCGCGGCGACATGGCGGACGAGTGGGCCGCCTACGGGCCGCAGGACACGCAAGCGATCGTCACGGCCTTCGCGGACGGGATCAACGCCTTCGTGGCGCTGGCCGAGGCGCGGCCGGCGCTGCTGCCGCCGGAATTCGCGCTGACGGACACGCGCCCGGCACGATGGCTTCCGGAGGACGTGGTCCGGATCCGCAGCCATGGGCTGGTGCGCAACGTCCTGTCCGAAGTCGCCCGCGCGCGTGTGCTGGCCAGGGCCGAGACCCGCGAGGCCGGCTTGGCCGCCGACGACCTGCGCAAGCGGATGAGCCCGCCGCACGATCCGGTCATCCCGGACGGGATCGACGCCGCCGGCTGGCCTGACGATCTCCTCGACGCTTTCCGGTTGGCCACCGCCCCGGTCGGGTTCACGCCCGAGCGGATGGCGGCGACGCGCGAAGAAGCCTGGGACTGGACCAAGGTCGATGCGCACGGCGCCGTCACGCGAGGGCCGCGCGCCGCCCCGAGGGAGCCGGCCGAGGGCTCGAACAACTGGGTGGTGGCGCCCTCCCGCACCGAGACCGGCCGCCCGATCCTGGCGAGCGACCCGCACAGGATCTATCTGCAGCCCTCGCTGCGCTACGCGGTCCACCTCACCGCGCCGGGGCTCGACGTGATCGGGGCCGGCGAGCCGGCGCTGCCGGGTATCTCGATCGGCCATAACGGCCATGCGGCCTTCAGCCTGACCATCGCGCCGATGGACCAGGAGGATCTGTTCGTCTGCGAGACCGATCCAGACGACGCTGACCGCTACAAGTACGAGGGTGGCTGGGAGCGGATCGAGCGAGTCATCGAGACGATCCCGGTGCGTGGCGGCCCGGACGAGACCTCGGTGCTCGGCTTCACCCGGCATGGTCCGGTGCTCCGCGAGGCGGGCGGACGCGCCTTCGCGCTGCGCACGGTCTGGTCCGATCCGGGCGCTGCCGCCTATCTCGGCAGTCTCGCCTATCTCGGCGCCACGACCCCGGAGGCGTTCGGGCAGGCCCTGCGCCACTGGTCGGCCCCCTCCGTCAACCAGCTCTACGCCGACGCGACCGGGCGGATCGCCTGGTTCATGGCCGGCAAGGCACCGGTTCGGCCGTCCCATGACGGGCTGCTGCCGGTGCCGGGCGACGGCCGCTACGACTGGGCCGGATTCCACGATCCGGCCACCCTGCCCTCTCGCATCGACCCGCCGGAGGGCTACCTTGCCACCGCCAACGAGATGAACCTGCCGCCGGACTTTCCCGCCGAGACCCGCAAGGTCGGTTTCGAGTGGGCCGAGCCCTGGCGCGCCCGCCGCATCCGGGCGGTGCTCGACGGGCAGACCCGTCACAGCCTGGCGGATTCCCAGGCCCTTCAGGGCGACGCGCTATCCGAGCCGGCCCTACGGCTCGCCGGGCTGGTCCGCGCGCTTCCGGCGGTGTCGGATCCCGACGTCGCCGCGGCCCGGGCCCTGCTGGCCGCGTTCGACGGGACGCTGCAAGAGAACTCCGCGGCGGCTGCTCTCATCGAGGTGGTCTGGGCCCGCCACCTGCGCCCGGCGCTGCTGAAGGCACTGGTGCCGGATGCCGAGATGCAGCGCCTGCTGCCGCCCGGCGACACGCAGAGCCTGATCGAGCGGCTGGAGACGGGCCTCGAGCCGGCCACGCGCGACCCTCTCCTCATCGAGACCTTAGGCGCCGCGTTCCGGGATTGCCGTGCTCGCATGGGCCAGGACCCGGAAACCTGGTCCTGGGGCCGCGTGCACCAGGCCCTGTTCGCGCATCCGCTCTCGCCGCTGCGGCCGAATTTGGACTGGGATGTCGGTCCGTTGCCCATCGGCGGTGCCGCGGCATCGGTCATGCACGCGGAGTACCGGACCGACACGTTCCGGCTGACCCACGGTGCCTCGTTCCGCATGGTCGTGGATGTGGGGGACTGGGACCGGTCGGTCTTCATCAACGTGCCCGGCCAGTCGGGGGACCCGGGCAGCCCGCATTACGGCGACCTGGCTCCCGTCTGGGGGCGCCAGCACCATGTGCCGATGCTCTACGGCCGCGCGGCCGTGGAGGCGGCCACCGAGACGATCATCACGCTGAGCCCGGCCGCCGCCTGATCGGCGGCGGGTCGAAGACGGGGACCGAAAAACCTTGAAGATCTTCATCGCCGGATTGGCCACCGAGACCAACACCTTCGCGCCGCTGCCCACTGGCCGGGCGGCCTTTTTGGCCGATTATGCCCGCCGCGACGGCAGCAAAAACCCGCCCCGCCTCAGCAATATCGGCCTCAAGGCCTGGCGCGAGCTGGCCGAGGCGGACGGACACGATGTGATCGAGAGCGTCTCTACCTTCGCGCAGCCGGGGGGGATCACCCTGCGCGCCGTTTACGAGGAGCTGCGCGACGCGCTGCTGGACGATCTCCGGACCGCGATGCCGGTGGATGCCGTTCTCTTGTTCATGCACGGCGCCATGGTCGCCGAGGGCTATGACGATTGCGAGGGCGACACCCTGGAGCGGGTCCGCGCCATCGTCGGGCCCGACGTCACGATCGGCCTCGAGCTGGACCTGCACTGCCACCTGACCGAGACGATGCGGCGGAGCGCCGACATCATCGTGATCTACAAGGAATACCCCCACACCGACATCGTGGACCGCGCCCGCGACCTCTACCCGCTGGTGATGCGCACGGTGGCGAAGAACATCCGCCCGGTGATGGCGTATGCCGATTGCCGGATGGTCAACATGTGGCGCACCACCCGCGAGCCGGTCGCGGCCTTCGTGCGCCGGATGGAGGCCCTGGAGGGCCGGGACGGCATCCTGTCGGTCTCCTTCGGGCACGGCTTCCCATGGGGCGACGTGCCGGATGTCGGCGCCAAGATGCTGGTCGTCGCCGACGGCGATGCCGCCAAGGCGCAGGCGCTCGCGAACGAACTCGCCGGCGCAGTCTGGGCGATGCGCGAGGCGGCGGCGAGCCGCTGCGATACGATCGATGCCGCCATCGACGCCGCGCTCGCTTCCGGCGACCCGCGCCCGATGGTGCTGGCCGACTTCGCGGATAATGCCGGCGCCGGAGCGCCCTCGGACAACACCGCGATCCTGGCGCGGCTGGCCGAGCGCGGTATCAAAGATGTGGCACTCGGGCTGATCTGGGATCCGGGCGCGGTCGGGATCTGCCACGAGGCCGGGCTCGGCGCGTCCTTCGTGCTGCGCATCGGCGGCAAGTGCGGCGTGACCTCGGGCGATCCCGTGGACCTGCGCATCACCGTGCGCGGCCTCTCCGAGGATCACAGCCAGGGCGGCCTCAGCGGCGGCCGGGCCCAGCTCGGCCCCGCCGCCTGGGTCGAGGCCGACGGGATCCACGTGGTCCTGACCCATATCCGCCAGCAGGCCTTCGCGCCCGACGCCTTCGCGGGGCTGGGGCTGACCCTCGACGACAAGCGGATCGTGGTGGTGAAATCGATGCAGCATTTCTATGCCGCCTTCGCACCGATCGCGAGCGAGGTCCGCTACGTCGCGGCCCCTGGCGCGGTCCCGCCCGATTACGGTGCGATTCCCTACACCAAGCGCTCGGACCGCTACTGGCCCAAGGTTGCCGATCCCTTCGCCGAGGGCGCCCGATGACCCCGGACCTGTCTTTCGATGCCAACGCGATCCTGGCGACGCTGCGTCCTTGGGTGGAATGCGAGAGCCCGACCCACGACGCGGCCGCGGTCAACCGCATGATGGGCCTGGCCGCGCGCGACCTCGCGGTCGCCGGGGCCGCGGTCGAGACCATTCCCGGATCGATGGGCTTGAGCGATTGCGTCCGCGCCCGGTTCCCGCACAGGCATCCTGACCGGCCCGGCATCCTGGTGCTCGGGCATCTCGACACCGTGCATCCCGTCGGCACCCTCGGGAGCCTGCCCTGGCGGATCGAGGGCAACCGTGCCTATGGGCCGGGCATCCTCGACATGAAGGGCGGCAACGTGATCGCGCTCGCGGCGATCCGGGCCCTGGCGGCGTCCCGGATCGAGACGCCGTTGCCGGTGACGTTCCTGTTCACCGGCGACGAGGAGGTCGGCAGCCCCTCGACCCGGGACCTGATCGAGGCCGAGTCTGCCCGCCACGCAATCGTGCTGGTGCCCGAGCCCGGCCAAGCCGACAACGGCGTCGTCACCGGGCGCTACGCCATCGCGCGCTTCGACCTCGAAGCGTTCGGCCGCCCGAGCCATGCTGGCGCGTCCCCGCTTGAGGGCCGCTCGGCGATCCGCGCCATGGCGCGGATGATCCTGGCGATCGACGCCATGTCGGACGCCGACTGTACCTTCTCCACCGGGATCGTCTCGGGCGGGCAATGGGTCAACTGCGTCCCGACCCTGTGCCGCGGCCAAGCGCTGAGCATGGCCAAGCGCCAGTTGGACCTCGACCGGGGGGTCGAGCGGATGCTGGCGCTGACGGGCGAGCAGGACGGCGTCCACTTCTCGGTCACCCGGGGCGTCACCCGGCCGGTCTGGGAGCCGGATGCCGGCTGCATGGCCCTCTACGAGCAGGCGCGCACCTTGAGCGAATCTCTCGGCCAGACCCTGCCCCACCGCAGCGCCGGAGGCGGCTCCGACGGCAACTTCACGGGCGCCAACGGCATCCCGACTCTCGACGGTCTCGGGCCGCTCGGCCAGGGCTACCACACCCTCGACGAGCATGTGCTGATCGAGACGCTGCCCCGGCGGGCGCGCCTGTTCGCGGCTCTGCTGGCCAATCTCGGCGCCGTGGGACAGCCGTGAGCGCGGACCCCGTGACGGTCGTCGTCGCCGGCGCGACCGGCGACCTCGGACTGCGGATCGTGCGGGCCCTTCGGCGCGAGGGTGCGCCTGTGACCGCCATCGTCCGGCCCGGGACCGATCTCGCCCGGACGGCACCGCTCACGGCCCTCGGCGCGCGCATCGCGGAGGCCGGCCCCGGACGCCCGGGCAGCTGGCAGGCAGCCTGCGTTGGCGCCGGCTGCGTGGTTTCGGCGCTCAACGGTCTGAGCGGCACGGTGATCGACGCGCAGACCGCCCTGCTCGAGGGCGCGGTCCGGGCCGGCGTCCCGCGCTTCATCCCGTCCGACTTCGCGATCGATTATGCGAAAACCGCGCCCGGCGGAAACCGCAACCTCGACCTCCGCCGAGCCTTTCAGGCCCGGCTCGACGCCGCGCCGATCCAGGCCACCTCGGTGCTCAGCGGCGCATTCATGGAACTGCTCGACGGGCAGGCCCCGCTGATCCTCCATCGTCCGCACCGGGTGCTCTGCTGGGGCAGCGCCGACCAGATCCTCGATTTCACCACGAAGGACGACACCGCCGGCTTCACGGCCCGGGCAGCCCTGGACCCCGAGGCGCCGCGCTGGCTGCGCGTCGCCGGCGACAGCCTCAGCGCCCGCACGTTGGCCGAGACGGCGGGCGATGTTTTCGGCACCCGCTACCGGCCCCTGCGCGCCGGTGGGCTCGGGACCTTGAGCTTAATGATCCGGGTCGCCCGCACCCTGGCGCCGGGGCGGGGCGCGGTGTTCCCGCCCTGGCAGGGCATGCAGTACCTGCGCGACATGTTCGAGGGGCGGGCGCGGCTCACGCCGCTCGACAACGCCCGCTACCCGGACCTGCGCTGGACCACGGTCCAGGCCTTTCTGACGGAGGCCGCGCGGCGACGGGGCCGGTAGCCGACGCCGCGTCGCAGTCAGGCGCGGCCCCAACCCAGGGTGGCCACCGCCACGGCGCCGATCATCCCCCCGATCGTGCCGCCCCCGAAGAAGCCCGCCATGGCCAGCAGCGGACCCGAGGGCGCCGCCAGCGCGAAGACCAGGGAGCTTCCGACGCAGCCTGCGGTGGCGATCACGGACATCGGGAACCTCATGCAACTATCGGTTGTATAACCGGGGCTGTTTCCATCAGGTTCCCGCCTGCGGGGAGGCGCTGGGTCAGACTGGGTCGACGGGCATCTCCGGAACGCCGGCAGCCTCGATGGCCGCACCTGCCGCGAGGCAGAGATCCTCCCGGTAGCGCGCGGCGACGAGCTGGACGCCGACGGGCGTGCGCCCGACCAGCCCGGTTGTGACGGTGAGCGCCGGAACTCCAATCGGCGCCAGGCCGACCTGCAGGAGGTTCGCCTCGAAGGCGCGTGCGATCCCGTCCTCGCCGGTCCGGTCGAGCCCGTCCGGGAACGGCAGCTCGGCGGAGACCGGCACCAGCAACACGGAATGCTCGGCGAGGAACAACGACCAGTCGCGCACGAGCGTCGCGCGACGCGTCAGGGCCTTGGCGATGGCGTCGGGGGCCATCGCTTCCGCGCGCGTACGGAAGTGTTCCAGCAGGTCGATGGCTGCCGGGTCGCCTTCGCGCTCGGCCGCCGCCCGGGCCGCCTCGTAGCCGTCGCCGAGCCAGAGCTGAAGCTGCAAGGCGCTCGCCTCACGGATCGGCGGCGTGTCGGCGATCTCGGTCACCGCCCACCCGGCCTCGGCCAGGCGCCGGGCGGCCTCGCGCAGCGCGGCCTCGACCTCGGGGACCACCGCGAGGCCGCCGGGCCGCACGCAGAGCGCAGCCCGGCGCGGCACCGCGGGACCCTCCAGCGGCGCCGGCACCCACCAAGGATCGCGCGGGTCCGGGGCCGCCATCGCGTGGAAAGCGAGGCGCACATCCGCGATGCTGCGGGCCAGCGGACCCGATACCGCCATCAATTGCGGCCCGATCCCGCGCTCCGGCGACGAGGCGTTCCAGGCTGGGATCCGCCCCAGGCTCGGACGAAGCCCGTGAACGCCGCAGGCATAGGCTGGGTAGCGGACGGAGCCGGCGATGTCGGTCCCGTGGGCGACGGCCCCGATCCCGGCCGCCACGGCTGCGCCTGCGCCGCCGGACGAGCCCCCCGGCGTCAAGCCGGGATCGCGGGGATTCCTGGTCTCGCCGTGCAACTGATTGGTGGTGAACCAGCGCAGCGAGAAGGCGGGCGTGTTGGTGCGTCCGAGCAGCACCGCTCCGGCACGCCGGAAATTCGCCACGACGGGGTTGTCGTCGGTAGCCATGAGATCGCGCTGGAGGCGCAGGCCGTTCGTGGTCGCGAAGCCCCGCTGGTCGACATTGACCTTGATCGTCACCGGCACGCCCGCGAGCGGCCCGAGCGTATCGCCTCGAGCGCGGGCGGCGTCGACCGCATCGGCCTGCGACAGCACCTCGTCGGGGCGATGCTCGACCACGGCGTTGATCCGCCCATTGACCGCGTCGAGGCGATCGAGGGCGGCCTGTGCGACCTCCCGGGCCGAGACCTGGCCGCTGCGAATCAGAGCCGACAGGTCGGTCGCGGTCAGACGCCATAGCTGCATGTGATGTCCCTTTGCCGAGCCCCGCAGGGCGAGATTCGCTTCGGACACGCGCCGAGTCGAGGCGCGACACCGTCCGTCACGGCCTTATTCATTATGCAAGCGCGCGGCCGTTTTTTTAAGCATTGGCCGATCGCAAGTATCGGCAACGGCTTGCCGCATCGCAGCAGAGGAACCTAAGCATTTCGCGGTAGCCGACCCTTGCCAAGCATGGACTGATTGATAACCTCGCCAGCGTTCGCCCGTTCAACCGGCCAAATCTGCGGGAAGGATCAATCTCCTCCGACGAAGACAGACAACCTCCAGAGCAAGGCAGGCTTCCATGGCAGAGATGATTCGCGTCAAGCCGACTCACGACGGCACCTATACGGTCTATCGCGGGACTCTCGCGTTGATCAGCGGGCTGACCCGCCTGCAGGCGGAGCGCTATGAGGCCAGTATCAGCCAACAGCGACGGTCCGAGCTCGCCGCTGCGAGCCATTGATGACCTGAGCCGAGGCCGGCCGCCAGACGGGCAGGCCGGTCTCGGTTTCGACGACGCCCCGGGCGTTCAGGTCAAGCTGATCGGTCCGAGGTCGCAGACAACACCAGCTGCGTCCAGGCCGCGCCGCCGCGCGCTGACCGCGAAACCTTCGCCCGAGCGGGCGATCTCGTACATCAGATAGGACGCCCGCCGCGCCGCGAGCCCGCCATGCCCATCCGGGCGCGCGGACGCCGATGGCGCGCCGATTACCGGTACGGAACGGCCGTCCGGCCCCGGTACAAGGGCGCAGGTGGTGGTGTGGTTGTGGCCGTGGAGGATCAGGTCGGCGCCCGCCCGCGCGATCATCGCCGTGAAGGCGGCGGCGTCCTTCAACTCCCGCCCCGACGACGCGCCCCCCGGTTGGGGCGGGTGGTGGATCATCACCACCCGGAACGGTTTGCCCGGTTCGGTCGCCAGCGCGCGCAATAAAGCTTCGGCCGCGGCGAGTTGCGGCGGTCCGAGGCGGCCGGTGGCCACGAACGGCTTCGTGGGGATCGCGCTCGAGAGGCCGATCAGGGCCACGGGGCCGCGCCGCCTCAGGTAGGGAAAGCGTCCCGACGAGCCCGAATCGTCCCCGGTGTAGCCATGGCAGGCCGCCAGCAACCCCTCCAGGGAGCCACGCACGTAGGCGTCGTGATTCCCCGGCACGAAGCTCACGGTCTCAGGGGGCCCCAGGGCCTCCAGGAAGGTGCGCGCCGTCTCCCACTCGCTCGGCAGGCCGATGTTGCACAGGTCGCCGGTGCAGGCGACATGCGCGGCACCCTGCTGCTTCAGGTCGGCCACCAGGGTTTCGAGCACGGTCATGTCGTGGCTGCGCGAGCGACCACGCCGCCAGTTGGCGTAGCCGGTGGCGCGCTTGCCGATGAGCTGGTGCAGGCGCACGCGGCCCAGTGGGCCGACATGGGGGTCACTGAGATGGGCCAGGCGGAAGATCAAGGCCGACGATCAACGCTGAAGGAGGGCACGGAACGCGCCCGGCATCGCGGTCGCGGGCTCCCGCGTCAAGCGCTGCCGATCAGCATCCCGGCGGCCAGCACCAGCGCGCCGCCCAGCATCACCTGGAGTGCCGCGCGCCAGAACGGCGTCGCCATGAAGCGCGTCCGGATCGCCGCGATGGCGACCAGCTCGACGATCACGACCACGACGGCGAGGCTCGTGGCGAGCAGGAACGGGTTCGGCCAGCCGGGCGGCAGCCGGTCCGGGATCGCGTAGGGCAGCGTATGGCCGAGGCCCCCCAGCGTCGTCATGACCCCGCAGACCAGGCCGCGCATCCACGGGTCGCCCCGTCCGGTGACGCTGCCGTCGTCCGACAGCGCCTCCGTGAAGCCCATGCTGATGCCCGCCCCCACGGAGGCCGCCAGCCCGACCAGGAAGGTCGCGCCGTTATGGCCGGTGGCGAAGGCGGCGGCGAAGATCGGCGCGAGGGTCGAGACCGAACCGTCGATCAGGCCGGCGAGCCCAGGCTGGACGTAGCGCAGCGCGAAATTCCGCCGCGCTTCGGCGGCGTCGATCACGGATTCGAAGGCGGCAGCCATGCTCGGCACTCCTGTTTGGATTTGTTCTAATCTACTGTTTAGAATTGATATAAACAAGCGCGCGGACGGATTTTCGCTGCGATGGCCGCGCTTTCGCCTGGGCCGCTCCGGTGCCGGGCGTGCGATCGCGTCTGTCCGATGGCCGATCGAGTTGCGTTGGCCGAGGCGCGGGGACTAGACCATGGCCGGACTAATCCGCGCTCGCCCCAATCGGGCTGCGCCGCTCCGGTCGCCAAAAGCGTTTCATGAGTCTCGGCAAGCGCATCCTACGCCATCCCGTCGTTCAGCGCGCCCTCGGGCGCCTCGCGGCCGGCTATCTGCGGCTCGTGCAGGCGACGAATCGCTTCGAGGTGCAGGCCGGCGCGGCGGCAAACGGGAGCTCCGACGAATGGATCGGCGCACATGTGCCGCTCATCGCCGGCATGTGGCACGGGCAGCATATCATGATGCCGTTCATGCGACGGCCGAGCGATCGGGTCGCGACGATCATCTCCAAGAATCCGGACGGCAACATCAACACCATCGCGCTGGAGCATCTCGGCGTGCGCGTGATCCGGGCGTCCGGCGCTCGCGGCCGGGACCGGGCGACCGACCTGCGCGCCAAGGGCGGTGCGGAAGGGTTGCGGGCGATGCTGCGGGCCCTGAAGGCCGGCGAGTCGGTGGCGTTCAGCGCCGACGTACCGAAAGTGTCCAGGCGTTGCGATGCCGGGATCCTGACCCTCGCGCGGTTCTCCGGACGCCCGATCGTCCCGGCTGCCGTGGTCACGAGCCGGCACCTGCGCTTCGGATCCTGGGACAGGGCCTGTCTCGGTCTGCCCTTCGGCCGGGGCGCGGTGGTGCTCGGCGAGCCGATCTACGTCGCCCGCGACTGCGCCGGCGAGGAGTTCGAATCGCTCCGGCGCCACCTCGAAGCCGAGATGGACCGCGTGCACGCCCGGGCCTACGCGCTGGTCGGGCGTACCGACCGGGCGGCGCTCTATCGCAACGGGTCTCCGGCCGCAGCGGCCGCCCCGGTGGGAGACCCCGCGTGAAGCTGCCGTCCGTGACCCTGCCGCTGCTGGCCTACCGGGCCGGCCTGCGCGTCGGTGAGCCGGCGCTGGCCGGGCTCCTCGCGTGGCGCGCGCATCACGGCAAGGAGGATCCGCTGCGGCTGCCCGAGCGGCGCGGGCTGCCCGGCCGGGCTCGCCCAGTCGGACCGCTCGCCTGGATGCACGGCGCCAGCGTCGGCGAAGTCCTGTCGCTGATCGGGCTTGTCGAGGGCATGATCGCCCGCGGCTTCTCGGTGCTGGTGACCACGGGGACGCGTTCGGCCGCCGAATTGATCGGGGCCCGCCTGCCTCCGGGTGCCGTGCACCAATACGTGCCGCTCGATGCGCCGCGATGGGTCGCGCGGTTCCTGGACCATTGGCAGCCCGATCTCGCCATCGTGGCCGAATCCGAGATCTGGCCGAACACGATCTTGGAATTGGACGCCCGCGAGATCCCGCTCATCCTGGTCAACGGCCGGATGTCGGAGCGCTCGTTCAAGGGTTGGGAGCGGTGCCCGCGCACCGCCAAGGCGCTGCTCTCCCGGATCGCAATCTGCCTGACGCAGACCCAGGAGGACGGCACGCGCTACGCCAAGCTCGGCGCACCCCGGGTCAGCGTCGCCGGCAACCTGAAATTCGACTCCCAGGTGCCGCCGGTCGATCGCCAGCAACTGGCTTATCTCGACGGCATGGTCGCCGACCGACCGGTCTGGGTCGCTGCGAGCACCCATGAGGGCGAGGACAGCATCGTCGCCTACGCCCATGCCGTGCTGAAGTCGCAATTTCCGAGACTCCTGACGATCCTCGCGCCCCGGCATCCGAGCCGCGGTACGGATGCGGCCGAAGCCGCGGCCACCTACGGCCTGCGTAGCGCCCGGCGCTCCAGCGGCGGACGTCCGCATCCGTCCGTCGAAGTGTACGTCGCCGACACGATCGGTGAGATGGGCTTGTTCTACCGCCTCGCCCCGCTGGCGTTCCTCGGCGGCTCCCTGGTTCCACATGGCGGCCAGAACCCCATCGAGCCGGTTCGCCTCGATACGGCGATCCTGCACGGCGCACACACCGCCAATTTCGATGTGGTCTATCGCGCGCTCGACCGTGCCGGCGCCGCCCTGCCGGTGCGAGACGGGGTCGAGTTGGCCGTCCTGGTCGGCGAACTCTTGGGGGATCCGGCGCGTCTGGCCGGCATGGTGCAGGCCGGCCCCCGGGCGTTGGAGCCGTTCGAGGGTGCGGTCGGCCGAACGCTGGCGGTGCTGGAGCCGTTCGTGGCGCAGATGAAGCTTCAGCGGCTCGACCGCGGCGACCTCGCGCGCCCGCTCATGCGGGCCTGATGCGGCCACCGCGTTTCTGGACGGCGGGGGCCGACCACCCGGCCGCGCGCGCCCTCTCGCCGCTCGGCGCGGCCTATGGAACGCTGAGCGCCCGGCGCATGAACCGCCCCGGCATCCGGGCGGGCTGCCCGGTCCTGTGCCTCGGGAATTTCACGCTCGGCGGAGCCGGCAAGACGCCTGCCGCGATCACGGTCGCGACCCTGCTCATCGAACTCGGCCGCAGGCCGGCCTTCCTGTCCCGGGGCTATGGCGGGCGCCTGGCTGGGCCCGTCCGAGTCGATCCGACCAGCCACGGGGCCGCGGATGTCGGCGACGAACCGCTGCTCCTCGCCCGTCATGCGCCGACGATCGTGTCCCGGGACCGCCCCGCCGGAGCATCGCTGTGCCTGTCGCTCGGTGCCGATGTGATCGTGATGGATGACGGGTTGCAGAATCCGACGCTCGCGAAGGACCTCGCCTGGGCGGTGATTGATGGGGGTGCCGGCATCGGCAACGGCCGGCCGTTCCCGGCGGGGCCCCTGCGGGCACCGCTCGAAGGACAATGGTCCCATGTCGCCGGTCTGATCATGGTCGGAGATGGGGCTCCCGGCGTCGCGATGGCGCTGGCCGCGGAGCGGCGGGGGCTGCCGGTCCACCGGGCGCGGCTGGTTCCGGATCCGGTCGGCCTGACCGGCCGGCGTTGTCTCGCCTTCGCGGGAATCGGTCGGCCTGAGAAATTCTTCGCGACGCTGCGCGGGACCGGGGCCGTCATCGCGGCTGCTCGGCCGTTTCCGGATCATCATCCCTACCGCGAGGCGGAACTCGCCGCCCTGGCGGCCGAGGCGGACTGTCTCGGTGCGGAACTCGTGACCACCGAGAAGGACGCGGTCCGCCTGCCCGGCGCGTTCGTGGCGCGGGTCCACGTCCAGCCCGTGCGCCTCGTGCCGGACGATCCCGAGGCCCTGCGCGAGCAGATCCGCCGGGCCCTGTGACGCTACGGGCGCCCGGTTTCCTTGAGCCGCGACAGGATCGCCTCGGGTGATACGTAGGCCTCTTGCCGGGCGGCGCTCCAGTAGCGCAATTCGTCCAGCGGGATCGGGTCGCCTGTGACCGCGCAGCGCACGAAGCTGCCCGGCTTGATCACCCGCATCGTGCCGTCCCCATACTGGACGACCGCCTCGCCGTTATGTCCGCGCTCGTAGCGACCCAGCACATCCGCCTCCTGATCGATCCTGCCGCCCTAGATATCGGATCCGCGACAGGGGTCTAGCGGTCTGATCCGCATCACATTTTCCCGAACGCCGGCAAGCATCGCCCGGAATGGTGCACGCTGGCCGCGGATTCAGGTCAGCATCGACGGGGCGGTATCGGTGGCCAGCAGGGCCCGCGCCGCGTCGGAATCGACGTGCATGCGCGCGATCAACGCGTCGGCGCTGTCGAAGCGCTCCTCGCCGCGGATGTAGCCGACGCATTCGATGGCGATCTCCCGTCCGTAGAGGTCCCCGGCGAAATCGAACACGTAGACTTCCAGAAGCGGTGCGCCGTCGTCGAAGGTCGGACGGCGCCCGTAGCTCGCCACGCCGTCGCGGATCTCGCCGGGGCCGAGGCGGACGCGCACCGCGTAGATGCCGTGGGCCAGCCCGCAATCCGGAAGCATCACGTTGGCGGTCGGGAAGCCGAGCTGGCGCCCACGCTTGTCGCCGTGACGGACCTGGCCGAGCACGAACCAGCGGTAGCCGAGCAGCGCGTTGGCCCGGGCGACGTCGCCGGCGGCCAGGGCAGCCCGGATCGCGCTGGACGAGACCGGCTCGGTCTCGCCCGCCAGGGCGACGGGCTCGACGATCCGGCAGCCCAGGCCGGCCTCGCCACAGAGTTCGGCCAGGATCGCCGGCGTGCCCTCGCGGTTGCGTCCGAAATGGAAATCGTGCCCGACCACCACGCCGGACAGCCCCAGAGACCCTCTCAGGAAGTCGAACACGAAGGCGCGGGCGCCCGTGGCGGCAAGCGCCCCGTCGAAGCGGCGCACGACCAACCCGTCGAGGCCGAGATGCGCGAACACGATCTCCTTGGCCGCCAGCGAAGTGAGGCGGAACATCGGCGCATCGGGCGCGAAATAGGCGCGCGGATGCGGCTCGAAGGTCAGCACCGCGGACGGCCGGCCCACCTCGCGCGCCGCCGCCCGGACGTTCTCGACCAGCACGCGGTGGCCACGATGGACGCCGTCGAAATTGCCGATCGCCGCGACCGCTCCGGCGAGGGCCGGTGGGATCGGCGTATCGATGCCGCAAATCGTGAAAGGCCGCATGGCCGGTTTGTCGCCTGAGGCCATCGATTCGGGGTCGGAGACTCGGAAGGGTCGGATGAGAAAGAGGCGCCTGCGCGGTTCGCGTCAGGCCCGACAGCGCCGGACCCTGCCGAAAGCCGTCCGGAGGGTCAAGCGACCTCCCCGCCCTGTGACGACGCAGGGGCGGTCTGCGAAAGACACACCCGCAGATTAACGGCTTCGCAATGCGGCGGGCCTATTTTAAATGCTGTGCAGCGCGGCTATTTTGCGGCGTTAGTGAAGCGTTCATCTTTCCGGGAGCCGCCGCGGCTTCCCGCCGGGCAATACGGAGCAGTTGGTCTATGGCTCTCGATCTGAGCATGCCGATCCTCGTTGTCGACGATTACCAGACGATGGTCCGAATCATTCGGAATCTATTGAAGCAGCTTGGCTTCGAAGAGGTCGATGACGCATCGGATGGTACGGCGGCACTGGCTCGCCTCAAGGACCGCAAGTACGGCCTGGTCATCTCCGACTGGAACATGGAGCCAATGACCGGCTACGAGCTGCTCCGGCACGTGCGGGCCGACGAAAATCTTCGGACGACGCCGTTCATCATGGTGACCGCCGAATC
The DNA here is from genome assembly GCF_008000895.1 of Methylobacterium sp. WL1. NCBI lineage: Bacteria > Pseudomonadati > Pseudomonadota > Alphaproteobacteria > Hyphomicrobiales > Methylobacteriaceae > Methylobacterium > Methylobacterium sp. WL1. The sequence goes on from NZ_CP042823.1 coordinate 2,414,601, forward strand.
GAAGACCGAGAACGTCATCGCCGCCAAGAAGGCTGGCGTGAACAATTATATCGTCAAGCCGTTCAATGCGGCGACGCTCAAGTCCAAGATCGAGGCGGTCTGCGGGAACTGATGATTTCCGTGGCACGTCCAACGCGCCCTCCGGCAAAGCCGCCGGCACGCCGGAAGGCGCCCAAGAGCGATGCCGCCGGCATCGCTGCTCGCCGATCCCAGGAGGAGAGCATGTCGTCAGCCGCCGCGCGACAGCCCGATATGCGGTTCCGTGAACCGCACGCCGTGATCTCCGAGTTAATCGAGATCGCGGATTACATCGCCCATTTGCGCGAAGAGATCGGTGCGCTCCGGGCGAACGAGATGAGCCGCGACCGGATTCCCATGGCGCATGAGGAACTCGGCAGCGTCGTGGTCGCGACCGCCGGGGCCACCAACACGATCATGGAGGCCGCGGAGGCGATGCTCGGCCTCCCGGACGGGCCTGGCTACCGGGATGCCGTCGAAGAGCGAATCAACACGATCTTCGAAGCCTGCGCCTTCCAGGACATCACCGGCCAGCGCATCGCCAAGGTCGTGGAGGCCCTGCGGCTGTTCGAACAGCGGCTCGCCCGCTTTGTCGGCGCCGTGAAGGCCCGGGATGCATCCTCCACCGACCCGGCCGAAACGGCTCGCCGCGCCCGCGCGGAGGACCTCCTTCTCAACGGCCCCCAGGCCGTCGAGGAAACTCCGTCCCAGAACGACATCGACGCCCTGTTCGCCTGACCGGCTCCGGCTCCGGCCCCGGTCGGTCCGGCGCCCATCGACGCGAGTCGGTCGGGCGGGTTAGATCGCCCTCGGCAACCTGATGCCGAGGGCGGTGTCGAAGGAAAGTTCCGGCCAAGGCATGGCGGCGCAAAACTGGTCCGAGCTGACGACGGACGACCTCAACCGGCGCGACATGCGGCGGGTGATCGCGGTGCTGCCGGTGGCCGCCATCGAGCAGCATGGGCCGCACCTCCCGCTCGGCACCGACGCGATCATCGCCGACGGCTACCTCGACCGTGTGCGCACGCGTGTGCCGCACGACCTCGACGTGCTGCTGCTGCCGGTGCAGGTCATCGGCAAGTCCGACGAACACGACGCGTTTCCCGGCACGCTCTCGCTCGATACCGGGACGGCCCTGGCGGCCTGGACCGGGATCGGCACCGCCATCCATCGCGCCGGCTGCCGCAAGCTGGTGATCGTCACGAGCCACGGCGGCAACAGCGCCCTCATTGATCTCGTGACCAGTGATCTGCGCGCGCGATTCGACATGGTCGCGGTCACGACGTCCTGGGCCCGGTTCGGCTATCCCGACGGCCTGTTTCCCGCTGACGAGATCGCCCACGGCATCCATGCCGGTGGCATCGAGACCGCACTGATGTTGGCGCTGCGGCCGGATCTGGTGCGGACTGACCGGATCGCGGATTTTCCACCTCGCAGCCGCGCGATGATCCGGGATTTCACCCATCTCCGCGCCGGCCGGCCAGCCGCCTTCGCCTGGAAGGCAGGCGACCTGCACCCGTCCGGAGCCATGGGGGATGCCCGGCTCGGCAGTGCCGAGGCCGGTCACGTGGCCCTTGATCACGGCGCCGCCGCTTTCGTGGAACTACTGCGGGACGTGGCGCGGTTCGAGCTGGATCCGGCGTAACCGGCGCGGACGTGCCGCCGAAAGGTCCGTTACGCGCCGTGCAGCATATGCCGGCGCCGAGAGGCCCGGCCATGAAAGTCGTCGCGTTGATCTCCGTCGCCCTGTTGCTCGCCGCCGGACGTCCGGCCGCGGCGCTCGAGCGGCCCGTCGTCGTCGAACTCTTCACCTCGCAGAGCTGCTCCTCCTGCCCGCCCGCCGAAGCGCTGATCGGGCGGCTCGCGCATGAAGGTGCGGACGTGCTGCCGCTGGCCTTCCACATCACCTACTGGAACCACCTCGACTGGCGCGATCCCTACTCCCTGCCCGCCGCCACCGAGCGGCAGGCTGATTACGCAGCCCGGTTGGGCAGTTCGAACTACACCCCGCAGGCCGTCATCGACGGACGCACGGCCGTTGTCGGCTCCGACGAGGCCGGCCTGCGGGCCGCCGTGGCACAGGCCCGGCGTGCCGGGATGGCGGTCGGAGTTACGCTGTCCCGCGACGGTGCCGGCCTCGCCGTCCGGGTCGGAGCTGGAAGCGGAACAGGCCGGGTCCTGCTAATTGGCTTCGATCCGAGCCATACCAGCCGGGTCTTGCGCGGCGAGAATGCCGGCCGCACGCTCGAACATGCTAACGTCGTCCGCTCGATCCGGGATCTCGGAGCGTGGTCCGGCGCCGCCATGATGTTCGAGGCCGCTGCACCTGCGGGTGAGACGGCGGCCCTCCTGGTGCAAGCGACCGACGGCCGTATCCTGGGCGCGGCCCGCCTGGGCGAACGCGTCGCCAGCGCCGCGGAGATGCCGCAATGATGCTGGCGATGCCCGGCGTCGCGGGATGCGGATGGGCCCTGGCGCCCGACTCCAACCCCGCGCTAGACTCCGGCCATGCCGGGGAATGGATCGGCGGCGGAGCCCGGATGGCGCTCGAAGGTGAATTGGCCGCTCTGATGGCGGCGGCGCAGGGTGGCGACGCGGCCGCATATCGCGCCTTGCTCAAGGCGTGCCTGCCGGTGGTCTCGTCGATCGCCCGTGCTCAGGGCGTGCGCGGCGAGGCCGTGGACGACGTCGTCCAGGACACGCTGATGACCGTGCATCGGGCTCGGGCCAGCTACGATCCCGCGCGGCCGTTCCTGCCGTGGCTGCGCGCCATCACCCAGCGCCGGGCGATCGATCGCCTGCGCCGGACCGGGCGCCGGCCCCGCGAGGTTCACGATCCGATCGCCTACGAGGCGGAGGCCGATCCCGGTCCCGCGCCGGGCCAGGGTCTGGAGGCGCGCGACCGCGCCGCCGCCCTTGCGCGTGCGGTCGCCTCGCTGCCGGACGGGCAACGGCAGGCCGTGGAACATCTCGGCCTGCGGGAGCTGTCGTTGGATGAGACCGCGGCCCTGACCGGGCGCAGCAAGGGCGCGCTCAAGGTCAACCTTCACCGGGCGCTCAAGGCCCTGCGCGCCAACCTGATGCAGGAGCGGCGCTGATGGCCGACTTGGCCGGCCATGACCCGGGTCCGCAGGCCTTCAGCCGCCACGATCGTCTGGTCGAGGATCTCGCTTTCGGCCTGGAGCCGGTGCGGCCGCTGCCCTCCCCGGCCCTGCGTGCAGCCCTGTGGCTGGGTGCGGCGCTGATCGTCGGGCTGGTCCTGGCGAGCCGGATCGATAGCACCGGCTTCATGCAGCGGATGCAGGTGCCGGATCTCGTCTGCGCCGCACTCGGGGCGGTGCTGACGGCGGTCGGCGCCGCCTTCGCGGCCTTCGCCACGAGCGTGCCGGGCCGCTCCCGGGCTTGGGCGATGCTGCCGCTCCCGGCCCTGGCCCTCTGGATCGGGGCGAGCGGTTTCGGCTGCCTGCGCGATTGGATCGCCCCCGGCACCGACCGGCCGAATCCCCAGGAAGTCGCCGGCTGCTTCAGTTTCTTGGTCTGTGTCTCGGTCCCGCTGTCCGTGCTGATCGTCGTGATGCTGCGCCGCGCCTGCCCGCTGCGGCCGAACCTGACGGCAGCGCTCGGCGGACTCGCGGCCGCGGCCGCGGCCGCGGCGTTGCTGATGCCGTTCCATCCGCACGACGCCACCGCGTCGGATCTGCTGATTCACGCCGTCGCCGTGCTCGGTGTGATCGGGCTCAATGGCCTCGCGGGCGGCCGGCTGCTCGGCAGCCGGGTCAACTCGAGCTGAGCGTCAGCGCTCGTCCGGATCCGCCCCCGGCCAAGCCACGATCCGGTCCGGCAACTCGTCGTCGGAGAACTCCTCCTCGTTGCCGGCGAGCCGGCCGCGGATGGAGATGCCGGCCTCGTGCACGCTGGAGGCCCGGCCTGAGACAAGGGGATGCCACGGATAGAGCGGTTCGCCGTCGCGCACGAGCCGATAGCCGCAGGTCGGCGGCAGCCACGGGATCGTCCGCACCGCCTCCGGGGTGAGGCGGACGCAGTCGGGCACGCGCTTCTGCCGGCGGGCATAATCGCGGCAGCGGCAGGTCAGGCCGTCGAGCAGGGTGCAGCCGATATCGGTATGATGGACCTCGCCGGTCTCGTCATCCTCGAGCTTGATCAGGCAGCACCGACCGCACCCGTCGCACAGGCTCTCCCACTCGGACGGCGTCATGGCTTCGAGGGTCTTGGTCCGCCAGAACGGCTCGGCGACCCCGTGGCGCAGCGCCTCGGGCTTGGACATCGGTCAATCTCGCGATCGGGAAGTGTCTGTCTCTGCCCGAGCTGGTGCCGCGGGGCAAGGCGCTGCACCTGCGGCGAATCACGGGACCGCGCAGAGCCTCGCCGACCGTTCCGGATCCTGCTAAGGATGGATACGCCGCGCGGTGTCTCGGCCGCGCGGTGCCATGCCCGCGGCGCGGGCGCTCGATCCTCCGCCGCGAAGGCGCTCGACAAGCCGGGTCCGACAACGTGCGCCTGCCGACGCTCACCGAGATCAAGATCCGCATCGAGCGCGCCGCGCTGGCGTTCGATGCCTGGGTCAATGCCGGCCTCTACGACAGCGGTCGCTCGACCGGCGCGGCCTACGAACGCTTCCAGCGGGTCATGGGCCGGTTCGCCGTCCACGGCTGGAAGCGGATCGCCCTCGACCTGACCAGCGAGGCCGTCACCCTGGGGGCCGGTGGCGCGGTTCTGCTGCTCGCCTTCGCGCAGCCCGCGTTCCAGCTGACCAGCGAGAACTGGCTGAAGCAGCAGGACCTCGCCGTCACGTTCCTGGACCGGTACGGCACCGAGGTCGGCCGGCGCGGCATCAAGCACGACGACTCGCTCAAGCTCGACGAGTTTCCCGACATCATGATCAAGGCGCTGGTCTCCACCGAGGACCGGCGCTTCTACGAGCACTGGGGCATCGACCCGATCGGCACCCTGCGGGCCCTGGTCAACAACTCGCGCGGCGGCGGCGGCACGCAGGGCGGCTCCTCGATCACGCAGCAGCTGGCCAAGAACCTGTTTCTGACCAACGAGCGGTCGCTGGAGCGCAAGATCAACGAGGCATTCCTGGCCCTGTGGCTGGAGAGCCACCTGACCAAGAACGAGATCCTGAAGCTCTACCTCGACCGGGCCTACATGGGCGGCGGGACGTTCGGCGCCGTGGCGGCGGCGGATTACTATTTCGGCAAGCCGTTGAAAGACATCAGCCTGGCCGAGGCGGCCATGCTGGCGGGATTGTTCAAGGCGCCGACGAAATACGCCCCGCACGTCAACCTGCCCGCCGCCCGCGCCCGCGCCGCGGACGTGCTCCACAACATGGTAGAAGCCGGCTTCGTCACGGAAGGGCAGATACAGACCGCCCTCCGCAACCCGGCGACCCCGGTAACTCGCACCCGCGACATCACCGCCGATTATTACCTCGATTGGGCATTCGGCGAGATCAAGGCCATGGCCGATGCGGGCAAGCTCCGCAACGACCGCGTCCTGACGGTCAAGACACCCCTCGACCTCGCGATCCAGAAGCGGGCCGACGAGGCTGTGGCCGACATCCTGCGCAAGTCCGGCGACGCCTTCGACGTCGACGAGGCCGCCATGGTCATCCTTGATCCCGACGGGGCACTGCGCGCCATGGTTGGCGGCGCCGATTACGGCGAGAGCCAGTTCAATCGCGCCACCGACGCGCTGCGCCAGCCCGGCTCGTCGTTCAAGCCCTACGTCTACTCCGCTGCCCTCCTATCGGGGCTGTTCAAGCCAGAGACCACGGTGGTCGACAGCCCGGTCTGCATCGGCAACTGGTGCCCACAGAATTACGGCCGGTCCTATGCCGGCCGGGTGCCGATGTGGCTCGCCGTGGCGAAATCGATCAACACGATCCCGATCAAGATCTCGATCTCGCTCGGCAAGGCCATGGGTATCAGCCATGAGGCGCGCGCCGCGAAGGCCGGCCGCGCGAAGATCACCGATTTGGCCCACAAGATGGGCATCACCTCGAACCTGATCGACACGGTCTCGATGCCGATCGGCTCCGACGAGGTGACGGTGATCGACCAGGCCGCCGGCTACGCGGTGTTCGCCAACGGCGGCTACAAGGCCAAGCCCTACGCCGCCATGGAGGTCAAGAACTCGTCCGGCGAGGTGATCTACCGCCACGCCGACGAGGCGCCCGATCGGGTGCTCCCGCCCCAGGTCGTCGCCGACATGAACTTCATGCTCAACAAGGTGGTCGAGGAGGGGACCGGCAAGCGCGCTCAGCTCGAGGGCGTGAAGGTCGCCGGTAAGTCCGGCACCACGAACGCCTACCGGGATGCGTGGTTCGTCGGCTACACCGGCAATTACGTCGGCGCGGTCTGGTTCGGGAACGACGACCACACCTCGACCAACAAGCTGACCGGCGGTTCGCTCCCCGCCCAGCTCTGGCACGACGTGATGGAGCCGGCCCACCAGGGCATCGAGATCAAGGGTTTGCCCGGCCTGAAGGAAAGCCCGCGGGCCGCCCAGCAGCAGGCGTCCGGCGGTCCGACCGCACCGATCGATCCGAATGCCAGTGCCTACGGCAAGCTCTCGCGTCGCTCCTTCGAGGTGATCGGCGGCTTGAACGGCCTGTTCCGCACCGTCGAGCGCCCGCCCGCGGGCGACGCGCGGCCGGATGCCGCTGGTGGCGTCGACAAGGCGACCCAGAAGACCGACCGGAAGCCCGGCGACCGGGCCGCGGCACCCCCGGCCCAGCCGCGCGAGGTCGCCGAGGGCGCACGGTCCGTCGGCGGCCGCATCGAGCTGCGGTGACCCAATGAGGTTCGCAATCCCCGCTAGTCCCGGCCGCAGCGCTGCGGCTGGAGAACCCCGTCCCGCGCCGAAGGTCCGGTCCCTCGGCGGCGCCGGCCGGTTCCTCGCCCGTGTCTGGCGCAAGAGCTCGGTCGCCGGCCTCGCGGTCTACGCCCTGGCGCTCGGCGGGGTGCTCGGCCTCGCCAGCGCCGATTGGGCGACGCGGGGCGGCTATCCGTTCGGCGGCGTGCCGGTCGGCGCCTGGACGGCCTGGCCCCGGGCGGGGGCCGGGAATGCCGATCCCTATACCCGTGCCGTCAACGCCCGCCGGGGGGAGATCCCCCTGGCTGTGGGTGAGGGCCTGCTGCTGACCGCGGCGGCCGACGACCAGGGCCAGGCGCTCGACGCGACCTGCGCCTATCGCATCGGCGGCGGGACGCCGCCGGCCAGGGCCTGGACCCTCACGGTCGCGGGTCGCGGTGCGCGCGATCCCGGGCGTCCGGCCATGCGCGAGGGCTTCACCTCCACGGAGGTACTGCGCTCGGCCGACGGGCGGTTCTCGGTGATCCTCGCCCCCGACGTCCAGCCCGGGAACTGGTTGCCGAGCCCCCGGGACAGCGGGCCTGTGCGCCTGGCCCTGCGCCTTTACGACACGCCGGTCGCCGCCAGCGTCGGATCCCTCGACCGAGCCTCGGTGCCGGCCATCACCCGCCTGGGATGCGCCTCGTGAGTCCGCGCTTCGTCTTCGCCACGCTGATCGGCTTGGTGCTTGCCGGGATCGTGCACATCGCGGCGGTGCTGGCGATCCCGCGTCTGTCCGAGACGGACGCCGTCTCGCGCGCCCGGACCAGCGAGAACCTGGACCACCCGCAGCCGATCTACACGGTCGCCACCGGCGACGACCCCTCTCCACCCGAGGCGTGGCTGCCGATCCCGGATCCGGCCGTGGCGGTGGGCGTCTGCGCTTACGATCTCGCCGACGGGCCGATGCGCGTCTCTGCGCGGACCGGGCCGCTGTCGTTGTCGCTCGCCGCGCATGCCCGGCGGGGGGCCTTCTACGCGGTGACCGATCAGGCCGCCGTGCGCGGCGCCCTCGATCTCGTGATCCTCACCCGGGCACAGTACGACGAGGCTCTGGCCGACGACGACGAGAATGACCCGAGCCGTGACGTGCGCATCGTCGCGCCGGACACGCGGGGCGTCGTGGTCGTGCGGGTGATCGCCGGCCTGCCGAGCCAGCGACCCGGCGCAAACGCCGCCGTCCAAGCCGTCTCGTGCACCACCGACATGCCTGCGGATGAGTCCGGCGGCAAGGATGCCGGCGGCAAGGATGCCGGCGGTAAGCCCGCTGGGCGGTAACGCCGGGTCAACTCAATATTTGACGACCAGTGGCGGCGCCTCGGCGACCGGCACGATGGCGGCTTCGAGGCCGCATCGGGCCGCGGCGTCCGGTGGCAGCAGCGGGTCGAGCAGGTTGCGGCGCGCGGCGAGCATGGCCAGCGAGCGCTCGGCCGCGACCGACTCCTTGGCCGGAGCCTGGGCGAAGAGATGCTCCAGGGCATAGCGGTAGCGCGCCAGCCGCAGGCCGGCCTCGATCCGCACCCAGGCGATCAGGCAGCGGTTCTCGGCGACATGCTGGGCTGCGAGGCGGATATCCGCGTCGTCGAGGGTTTTGGCGAAGGGCAAGCTGCGCAGCCGCGCGGCATCCGCGTCGATCACCCGCGCGGCGAGCGCCGTGAAGATCGGGATCAGGCGGGCATCGGCCGTGGCGTCGTCGGCGAGCTGGCGGTAGCGGGAGACCGGGGAGCGCGACGGCTCTGCGGTCAGCGTGTCGTAATAGGCGCCGACCTCGTCGAACCGCCAAGTCGGCGTCGCGTGCGCGCTGGCCAGTCCGAAGAGGGCATCCTGGAATGCCGTGAGGGTGCTGGCCGGCTGGACGAAGCGCCAGGCGCGGTCGCGCAGCGCCTGCTCGTCGTCGGTCAGGCCGGAATCGAGGATCAGCCGGCCGCGATCCCGCGACGAGAAGCTGCCGGTGGTGTCGATCAGTCCATTCCAAACGCCGGTGCGGGGGCGGCCGAAATCGCCGCTCTGCGTGCAGGCGGCGAGCAGCGCCAGCGCGGTGCCGGCGGCCAGGACGATGGTGGCCCTGTGCGCGCGGCTCGCGCGCCTGTCTCCAACGGGTGCGACGCTCGGCCGATGGCGGTCCGGAACAGGCATGATCAAACCGTCGGAAACGTCGCCTGGCCGGGCCGGTCGGCGGCTATCGCTGCGTTCAGGAGGCAAGGCGCTCGTAACGGACGCCCAGGAAGAACAGGATCTCGCCGCGCTGCTCGTCGGTGCGCGGCAATTGGCGGGTCCGGCGCGCGTCGGGCCCGGGGAACGGCAGCAGGACCGCGGGCGGATCCCGCCGTGCGTCGCGCGCCGCATCGTTGGCGGGCATCGGCAGGCGGGTCTGGCCAGTCACCTGCGGCTTGAATGGGGTCATGGTCTCCGGCTCCTGTCGGCGGCTCGAGCGGCAGTGCCCGGGCCCTGCAGAGGGGGTCGGCAAGGGCTACAGAACCCATTCAGCATGACGTGGTTAACGGAGTCTTGCCGGATCCCGTCCCGGATCGAGCCGGCATTTTGGCTGGTCTGGCGCGCGAATTGCGATGCGGGTTTCGCCCATGGCGGGCGTTTCCTCCCTTTGACTGGGGCCCTGTCCGTTCTTGGACGGGGCCCTTTTTCTTGGCCGACGATGCGGCCCGGGCGCCACACAGCGGCGAAGCGTGGGCGCGGCGTTGCGCGCGGGGAACCCATGCAGAGCCGTGGCGCTTGCCTACCGCCCAGCGCGACCGATATGCCGGGCGCAAGCGGACGAGCTGACCGCCGCACCGATTTTCCGCGCGACCGAGATTTGAGGACACCGCTGAATGCGACTCGTTCCGGAACGATTCCTGCGCTCCAACCGCCGCTGCGGCCTGGCGACGGGTGCGCTCGTGCTGTTCGCGCTCGCCACCGGCCCGGCCTACGCCCAGCGTGAGGACCAGGGCCTGCAACTCGGCTGTGCCAACGACTATTTCCGTCTCTGCGCCGGCGTCGATCCGAACAGCCAGGACGCCGACCGTTGCATGACGCGCAACCGCAAGCGCCTTTCGCCCGAGTGCCGCTCGGCGATCGGCGACTACGACAAGCGCACCGGCAGCAAGTCGCTGTCGGACGATTGAGCATTTCACCGGTCCAGATACGCGCCGCAGGCGAAGGGCATTTTCGATGGGCCTGACTGTCGCCGTCCAGATGGACCCGATCCAGAACATCCGGATCGCCGGGGACACGACCTTCGCTCTGCTGCTCGAGGCGCAGCGGCGGGGTCATGACCTGATCTACTACACGCCCGACCGGCTCTCGATGCAGGGCCGGCGGGTCACGGCTCGGGTCGAGCGTCTGACGGTCCAGGACGTCGAGGGCGCGCATTTCACGCTCACGCCGCCGGAGCGGATCGACCTTGCCGAGGCGGACGTGGTGCTGATGCGCCAGGATCCGCCGTTCGACATGGCCTACATCACGGCCACCCACATGCTGCAGCGGATCCATCCGGAGACGCTGGTGGTCAACGATCCCTTCGAGGTGCGCAATGCGCCCGAGAAGCTGTTCGTGCTTGATTTTCCCGAGCTGATGCCCCCGACCCTGATCAGCCGCGACAAGGCCGAGATCGAGGCCTTCCGGTTGGAGCACGGCACCGTCGCGATGAAGCCGTTGCACGGGCACGGTGGCGCTGCCGTCTTCAAGGTCACCGAGACGGACCCGAACTTCGGCTCGATGTTCGACCTGTTCGCCACCACCTTCCGGGAGGCCTGGGTGATCCAGCGCTACCTCGACCGGGTGACCGAGGGCGACAAGCGCATCATCCTGGTGGACGGGGTGGCGATGGGCGCGGTCAACCGGGTGCCGGCGGCCAACGACATCCGGTCGAACATGGTGCGCGGCGGGGCCGCCTCGGCTTCGGAGCTGACCGAGCGCGAGCGCGAGATCTGCGCGACGATCGGTCCGGAGCTAGCCCGGCGCGGCCTGATCCTTGTCGGGATCGACGTGATCGACGGACATCTCACCGAGATCAACGTCACCTCCCCCACCGGCATCCGGGCCATCCAGCGGCTCGGCGGCCCGGACCTCTCGGTGGCAGTCTGGGACGCGATCGAATCCCGGATCGCAGCGCGCAAGGGTGTCTGAACGGGTGCCGTAGGAAGGCTGTGACTCAGGTCTCCGCCTTCGGCGTGGCGTTGAGTTCGGCCCAGTCGAACTCCTCCTCCAGCAGGAAATAGGCATCGTCTCCGATGCGGCCCTGCCGCCGCAGCGAGAGAACCGCATTGCGCGCAGCCGCCACCGACCGGCGGCGGGCGGCATCCGAGGGGAGACTCTCGGGAGCAAGGCCCTCCTCGTGGGCCTCGGCCTCTTCGAGGGCCGAGCGGAACTCGGCGCGCAGGGAATCGATCGCCGGCTCGTCACCGGATTCGGCCAGGCTCTCGAGGGCCGCCTTGTAGGCGGCGGCGCGCGCCCAGCCCACTTCCCGGCCAACCGGATCGTCATCCTCCAGCTTCAGGTGCGCGAGCAGCGGACGCAGGGTCAGGCCCTGAACGATCAGCGTGCCCAAAACCGTGAAGAAGGCGGTGAACACCACGAGGTCCCGGTGCGGGAACTCCATCGGCAGCGCCAGGGCGGCCGCGACCGTGACGATGCCGCGCATCCCGGCCCAGGACAGAGCGAGCCCCGGCCCGAACTTCGCGCGGGCACCGGCCTGACGCAGGCCGAGGCCCTTGAGGCCGGTCGTGGGCAGGACCCAGGCCAGACGGGTCACCACGACGGTGGCGAAGATCGCGGCGGCGAGGAACATCGCCTGCCAGGAATCTGCACCGGTCAGGCGGTCCTGGATCGGATCGATCTGAATGCCGATCAGGATGAAGGCCAGGACGTTGAGGACGAATACCGCCGTGTCCCAGACCGCGTAGGAGATCACCCGGGTGCGCGGGGCCGTGATGCCGGGCGCCCGGCGGGCGACCGTGACCGCGAAGGTGACGATGGTCAGCACCCCCGACATCTCCAGACGCTCCGCGGCGAGCCAGATCCCGAACGCCGCGACGAACTGCATCACGATGGTGCTCGCCGGGTCGGTCACGCGCTTCGTCAGTGCGACGAAGGCCAGGCCCAGGCAGGGTCCGGCGGCCAAACTGGCCACCACGCCGAGCATGAAGGCCGGGGCGACCTCGGCCGGATGAAAGCCGTCCGCCATCGCAGCCGTCACCGCCAGGCGGTAGATGATTAGCGATGCGGCGTCGTTCAGAAGGCTCTCGCCGCGCAGGATCGTGGCGAGCCGGTGTGGCATCGGCGCGTGCTTCAGCACCGCCAGGGCCGCCACGGCGTCGGGCGGCGCGACCACGGCGCCAAGCACGATGCAGGCCGCGATCGGCATGTCGGGCACGATGAGATGGGCCACGAGCGCGACGGCGAGCGTCGTGACCGCCACCGCGCCCACCGCCAACCCGAACACCGCGCGCCAGTTCTCGCGCATGTCCCGCAGGGACGCGTCGAAGCCGGCATCGAGCAGGACGGGGGCGAGGAACAGGGCGAGCGCCAGTTCGGGATCGAGCCGCAGGTTCGGTACCCCGGGCACGAAGGCCAGCGCGACGCCGCCGAGCGCCAGGAACGCCGGGTAAGGCGCACCCAGCCGACGCGCCAGCGCGGCCAAAAGGACGGCGCCGAACAGGACGCCGACAACCCACTCGAAGATTACCATAGCCCTGAAAGAGGGCAGGTCCGCGCCCGTTCCAGGCCGGACGGCTCAGTACTGCACGCTGGCGCGCACCCCGAGCACCACCGCGTTGCGCAAGCGGCGTCCATCCGGGCCGGCTATGCCGGCACCCGGATGGAAGACGTATTGGAGGTCGGGCTGCACCGTGAAGCCCGGAACCACCACGGCTTGGTAGGTCGCCTCCAGCACCGTCTCGGCCCGTCGCCGCGGCGTCGGGACGCCGGTGTAGAGGATCGTGTCCCGGTCGGCCCGGTGGGCGTCGTCGCTGATCCGGGCATGAGCGAGGCTGACCCCGACGGTGTCGTCGTCGCGGCCGTCGAACAGGCCCTTGTAGGCGAGGCCGGCATCGACGTAGGCGTCGATCAGGCTTGAGCGGGTCGGCGAGTAGGCGGTGCGCACGAAGAAGCCGAGGCCCTCGTCGTCCTTGCCGGATTCCCGGTACAGGGTCTGGTCGTAGATGCCGTAGAATCCGGCATTGCCGCGCAGGGGGCGGCCGATGCCGGTGGCGTTCGGGTCGGCCAGCGGCACCCCGGTGATGTCAAAGCGCAGGCTGTCGAACCGGCCGAAATGCTGCCAGCCGCCGAACGTGATGTCGCCGGGCAGGCCTTCGGCTCCCGGCTCGATATTGAACGCGTAGGTCGCCTCGGCGACGATCAGGGCCGGGTCGTTGGTCCGGAAGTTCGTGCCGGTACGGTTCAGTCGCTGCGCCTCCGGATCCGGGCCTGGCCGGTTCGCCCCCGCGGGATCGCCATCGTAGAGCCCGACCTGAAGGGAGAAACCATTGCCCGGCGCGTACTTCGCGCGGATCGCGGGCGCCGAGAGCGGATAGGCCGGACCGCCGCTCGGCAGGTCGAGCCCGGTGATCGCCGGCCAGCCGAAGGTGGAGTTCACGAACAAAGTCGCGGTCTGGCTGACGAAGAACTCGGTGTCGGCCGCCTGCTGGCCGATCCGGAGGCCGAGCTGCCCGTCCATCAGGCTCTGATCGAACCACAGCACGTACAGCCGGCTCGACGGCAGCGCCTCGATCACGCTCGTGGTGAGCAGGTCGCCGACATAGTAGCGCGACAAGCCGGTGCCGTGGATGAAGTAGGCGTTGGCGTGGATCGTCGCGCCCTCCCAGCCGGCCAGCCGGTCGAGATCGAGGTTGAGCCGCAGGTTCAGGCGATCCTCGACGATCGCCCCCTGACGAAGACCGCCGGTCGGGTTGCCCAATAGGTCGGCGATGTAGGTGACGCTGTACTCGATGCCACGCGCTTTCAGCACCGGGCGCAACCCCAGGGGATCGCCAAGCGCGCCCAACGACGGCTCGATCGACCGGACATAGCCGCCGGACGCCTGGCTGGTGCTCTCCGGCTGCGAGACCGAGATCCGCGGATCGGCGCCCGCACCCTCGTAGACGGTCCGCACCCGCTGCTGCGCCGCGGCCGGCAGGGCGGCCAAGGTGAGGCCGAGGGCCAACGGAGGTAAACTCTTGAACGACATCGGCCGCTTCTGCGCGATGGGCATCGGCGTTCCTAGCATGGGACGGGCGTGGCGAACCGTGGTCCCTTGCAGCGGCCGCAGACTTGCCTAACGCTGCGGCTGGAACACCACAGGATCTTCGATGCTCGAGACCCCCGTCTTCTCCGACAGCGCTGTTGCGGCCCCTCACCATCTCGCGGCCTCGGCCGGCCGGACCGTGCTGGCACAGGGCGGCAACGCCATCGAGGCGATGGTGGCGATGGCGGCCTCGATCGCCGTGGTCTACCCGCACATGAACAGCATCGGCGGCGATGGATTCTGGCTGGTTCGCGAGCGCGGCGGCCGGGTGCGCGGCATCGAGGCATGCGGGCCGGCCGGGCGCCTCGCGACGATCCAGCGCTACCGTGAAAAGGGCTACGATACGATCCCGTCGCGCGGCCCCGACGCCATGGTGACGGTGGCCGGCGCGGTCGGCGGCTGGGACCTCGCTCTGGCGCTGTCCAAGGCGCTCGGCGGCCGCCTGCCCCTGGACGTGTTGCTCGCCGACGCGATCACCCAGGCCCGCGACGGTGTCCCGGTCTCACCCAGCGAGGAGCGCTACAAGCCGCAACCGGGCGACACCTTGCATGAGGCCCCGAACTTCGCCGCGACCTTTCTTAACGACGGCAAGCCCTACCGGGCGGGCGAGATCCGCAAGCTCGCGGCCCTCGGGGCGACCCTCGAGCAGCTCGCACATGCCGGGCTGGACGACTTTTATCGAGGCGATGTCGCCCACGAGATCGGCGCCGACCTGGAACGCCTCGACGCGCCGGTGACCCGGGCCGACCTCAAGGCCTACCAGGCGGTCGAGCGCAGGCCCTTGGCGATGCGTCGGCGCGACGCCACGCTGTTCAACTTCCCGCCCCCGACCCAGGGGCTCGCGGCCTTGATCATCCTCGGCCTGTTCGACCGCCTGAATGTCGCCACCCCGGAGAGCACGGCGCATTATCACGGGCTGATCGAGGCGACGAAGCGCGCCTTCGCGATCCGCGACCGGGTGGTGACCGATTTCGGCCGCCTGCGGCACGACATGGAGGAGTTCCTGGTGCCGGCTTTCCTCGCCACGGAAGCCGCGCGTATCGACATGAAGCGCGCCGCAACGGTTCCCTTGCGCGATTCCCCCGGCGACACCGTCTGGATGGGGGCGATCGACCGCGACGGGCTGGCGGTCTCGTACATCCAGTCGGTCTACTGGGAATACGGTTCCGGGGTGGTTCTGCCGCGCACCGGCATCGACTGGCTCAACCGGGGCGTCTCGTTCTCCCTCGACCCGGACGCCGTGAACCCGCTGGAGCCCGGGCGGCGCCCGTTCCACACCCTGATCCCGGCGCTGGCCTGTTTCGATGACGGCCGGGTCATGGCCTACGGAGCGATGGGCGGCGACGGCCAACCGCAATTTCAGGCGCAGATCTTCTGCCGCTACGCCGATTACGGGTTTTCCGTCGCCGATGCGGTCGATGCCCCCCGGCTGCTCTACGGCCGGACCTGGGGCGCGCCCTCGCTCAGCGTGAAGGTGGAGGATCGGTTCGATCCGGCGATCCTGTCGGCTCTGGAGCGCATGGGCCACCAGATCGAGCCGGTCGGCGTACCCTACAGCGACACGCTGGGCCATGCCGGCATGCTCGTCCGCCGGGCCCGCGATGGGCGGATCGAGGCGATGCACGACCCGCGTTCCGACGGCGGGGCGTTGGGGTTCTGAATCGAAACCGATCCTGCGGCAGCGAACTGCGACCCGGGATCCAGCACGCGGTGACGCGAAGCGGCCGAGGGTTAGCGCGTCGTTTCGCGATTGGACCGCTCCGCGGCTCTGGCTCCCGGATCACCGTCCGCTGACATTCCGGGCGGCCCGGAAAAGGGGCGCGCTTCATCCGGGGACGGTGCAGGCCGCCGCAGGCACTCCGACAGGAAGCCCGTGTGATCGTGCAGGTCGTCAGCTTGCCTGGACCAGCCAGCAGGAGGCGCGCAGACTGACGATACCGCCCTCCGCGTGCGGGTGCAGGGCCGCGGTGACGGCGGCCTCGGCCCGGGCACGCAGATCTGGCTCGGCCTCGCGGAGGAGACGCGCGGTCGGCCCGAGATTGAGCGCGACATGGGCGGCGGCCTCCGCCGCCTCTGTCTCGCTGGCGCCGCGGCCGAGCACCACGTCCCGGTCGATCGCGTTACAGGTCACGGTCCCGAAACCTGCGCCGCGCAGCAGCGCGACCAGCCGCTCATGGTCGGCGAAGCGGAACGGACCGGGCGTATCCGGTTGTGGCGGCGGCGGGATCTCGGGCAGGAGCGGCAGCACCGCATCGCGCGGCACCGTCACCCAAAGGTTCTCCGGCAGCGCCCGCCAGCACAGGAAGGTCAGCCGTCCCTCGGGCTGGAGCATCCGGCGGATGTTGGCGAAGGCCCGGGCCGACTCCGGAAAGAACATCACGCCGAACCGTGACAAGGCCTGCTGATAGGTTCCGAGAGCGGCGTTCTCCACGTCCGCCTCGACGAACCGGATCGGCGCGGCACCGGGTGGTTCCGCCTCGGCCCGGTCCTGGGCGACCGCGAGCAGCGGCGCCGAGATGTCCGCGCCGGTCACGCTCCCTTGCGGACCGACCCGGCGGGCGGCCTCCAGCGTCGTGGTGCCCGAGCCGCAGCCGATATCGAGCACGGATTGCCCGGGCTGGAGCGTCAGGCGCGCGAACAGCGCCTCGGTGAGCGGTGCGAACACCGCGTCGAGCACCGCCTGATTGCGGGCCCAGCGGGTGCCGACCTCGCCGTTCCAATACTCCGTCTGGGTGATGTCGCCGGCCATCGTCGTGTTCCCTCAGGCCGACGTGACGGCGACCGACAGCGCGGGTTTGTGGTTCAGGGTCTGGAACACGACGCAGTAGCGCTCGGTCAGCTTGAGCAGGTCTGCGAGTTTGTCCTCCGAGGCGTCGGTATCCAGAGTGAAGAACAGCCGGATGCTGCGAAAGCCCACAGGCGCTTCCTTGTCGACGCCGAGCGTTCCGCGAAAATCGAGGTCGCCCTCCGCACTCACCGTGCCGGAGCGCAGCGGAATCGCGAGCGCTGTCGCCACTGCCTTGAGGGTCACGCCCGCGCACGCGACCAGCGCTTCGAGCAGCATGTCCCCGGAGCACAGTTCGAGGCCGGAGCCGCCGGTCGCCGGGTGGAGCCCGGCTTCCGCGATGGCGCGGCCGGTCTCGACCTTGCAGGCGATCTTGGTGTCGTCGAGGGTACCCCGTGCCTTCAGGGTGATCACCGCCGAATCCGGCGCCGTGCGGTACTGGTCCTTGATCGGAGCCTGGAGGGCTCGCAGAGCGGTGGCGTCCATGGCGTCGTCCTCAGGGTTGATCTGTGCCGGCCGGCTCCTCTTGTGCGGGAGCGTCGGCGACGAGGTATAGGGTCGGCGCTCAGGGACGGGAAGCGCGGCCGGTCAGCGCCGCTACCGCGTCGGCCAGGGCGTCGACCTGCGCATCCGTGTGGGCCGCCGAGAACGCGACCCGCAGCCGCGCGGTCCCGGCCGGTACGGTCGGGGGGCGGATGGCCACGACCAGGAAGCCGGCAGCCTCCAGGGCCGTAGAGATTTCGAGCGCCGCCTGCGCGTCGCCGACCAGGACCGGCACCACGGCGCTCTCGGCTTCGGGCAAGCCGAGGCGGGCGGTGAAGCGTTGGGCCAGCGCCAGCGGCCGGGCGCGCCGGGCCGGTTCCTCCTCCAGGATCGCCAGCGCTTCCAGGGCTGCAGCGGCCGAGGCCGGGGGTAGGCCGGTGGTGTAGACGAAGCTCCGGGCGCGGCTCGTCATCAGGTCGATCACCGGCCGCGAGGCGCAGAGATAGCCGCCGTAAGAGCCGAGCGCCTTCGACAGCGTGCCCATTTCCAGCGGTGCCCGCGGCCCGTCCTCGACCACCCCGATCCCGTGGGCGTCGTCGACCAGCGTCCAGGCGTCGAAGGCTTCCGCGACACCCAGCAGATCGCCGAGCGGCGCCCGGTCGCCATCCATGCTGAACACCCGCTCGGTCAAGACGAGGGCGCGGGCGTGGTGCGGGCGGTGCGCCGCGAGCTTGTCCGCGAGGTCGGCCGGATCGTTGTGTCGAAAGGTCAGCACTGCGGCGCCCGACAGCCGCGCCCCCGCCCACATGCAGGCATGGGAGAGTTCATCAAGCACCACGACGTCGCCGCGCCCGGCCAGCGCCGGGGTGATGCCGAGATTGGCGAGATAGCCGCTGCCGAACACCAGGGCGGCTTCGGCGCCCTTGTGGCGGGCGAGTCCCTCTTCCAGGGCGCCCAGATAGGGATGGTCGCCGGTGACGAGGCGCGAGCCACCCGCCCCGGCCCCATAGCGGCCGGCCGCCTCTTGCGCGGCGGCGATCACCCGCGGGTGATGCGACAGTCCGAGATAGTCGTTGCATGAGAACGAGACGAGCGCCCTGCCCCGGCGCGACGCCGCGGCTCCGGTGCCGCGCTTGGTTGGCGTGAGCCGCCGCCGCAGGCTGCCGGCTTCCAGCGCGTCGAGTTTGGTGCGGGCGAAGGCGTCGAGGCTGTCCATCAGGTGCGTGATGGGGCCGCGGGGGCGGTGGATGTCAAGGTGGCGACCGGCGCGGAGCTGCGGAAGTTGCGCGTGGGGTACTCGGAGCGCCCCGGCGTGGCGTCCCTCGTCGGCACAGAACAAATACTAATCGCGATTCGCCTGTCTTACCGCCGCCGGCGGACATAGCGGCTTCAGTCCGTTCACACGCCGGATCGCGCGTCTGCTTGACCACTCCGGCCTTGCCGCCCATCCCTCCGCCATGACGTCCGATCGACCGTTGAAACAGACTCTCTGGCGCCCCTATACGCAGATGGGCGTGGCCGCTCCGCCCCTGGAGGCGGTGGCGACGCATGGCAGCCGCATCGTGCTGGCCGATGGCCGCGAGCTGGTAGATGGGATCGCGTCCTGGTGGACGGCCGTGCATGGCTACAACCATCCCCACATCGCCCGGTCCGTGGCCGACCAGCTGGCGCGGATGCCGCACGTGATGTTCGGCGGCCTGACCCATGCCCCGGCGGAGCGGCTGGCGTCACGGCTCTCCGCGCTGTTGCCAGGGGATCTCGACCACGTGTTCCTGAGCGATTCGGGCTCGGTCGCCGTCGAGGTCGCGTTGAAGATGTCCGCCCAAATGTGGCTCAATCGCGGGGTGAGCGGCCGGACGAAAGTGCTGGCCTTCCGGGGCGGCTATCACGGCGACACGATGGGCGCGATGTCGGTCTGCGACCCCGAGGAGGGCATGCATCGCCGCTTCGGCGCCTACCTGCCCAGCCAGGTGTTCTGTGACCTGCCGCGGAGCCTGGCCGAGACGGAGGCGCTGGATGCGGCTCTGGCCGCCCACCGCGAGACGCTGGTAGCCGTGATCGTCGAACCCCTCGTCCAGGGTGCGGGTGGGATGGTCCTGCACCCGCCGGAGGTGCTGGCGACCGTCGCCCGCCTCGCTCGCCGGCACGGCCTGCCGTTGATCGCCGACGAGATCTTCACCGGATTCGGGCGCACCGGCAGCCTGTTCGCCTGCGAGCAGGCCGGGATCGTGCCGGACATCCTGTGCCTGTCGAAGGCCCTCACCGGCGGCACCATGGCGCTGGCGGCCACGGTCGCCCGGACGGAGGTGTTCGAGGCGTTCTGGTCCGAGAATCCGGCGGCAGCGTTGATGCACGGCCCGACCTTCATGGCCAATCCGCTGGCCTGCGCGGCGGCCAATGCCAGCCTCGACCTGTTCGCGACCGAGCCGCGCCTCGAACAGGCCGGTGCCATCGCCCGCCGGCTCGCGGATGGGCTGTCCGGCCTGAAGGGACTGCCCGGCGTGGCGGATGTCCGGGTCCTGGGTGCCCTCGGGGCGGTGCAGTTCACCGCGCCGCCCGACCTCGCCGCCCTCAAGGCGGGCTTCCTCGACCGGGATGTCTGGGTGCGGCCGTTCGGCGACATCGTCTATCTCACCCCCGCCCTGACCATTCCGGACGCCGATCTCGACCGACTGATCGAGGCCGTCGTCGGCGTCGTCTCCGAGCGGGCCGCGGCGCTCGCCTGAGCGCATCCGCCACACGATCCCGCGAGCCGTCGCCACGCCGCCCTGCAACCTGGAACCGTTTCTGCCGTTGGCTCACCGCTGACAACGCGTGCGGCGGCCCTCGCGGTCGGACGCTGCCGGAGGGAGTACACAGTGGCGAGCGAGCAGACGGTTTCGGGCGGCGATCGGCCGGTGATCCTCCTCGTCGAGGACGAGGCGCTGACGATCATGGACCTCGGGGACGTGCTGGAGGATGGCGGTTACGACACGGTGCAATGTGCCTCCGCCGAGCGGGCGCTCAGCATCCTGCAGGCGCGGCCTGACATCTGTGGCCTGGTGACGGACGTCCAGCTCTCGGGAAAGACCGACGGCTTCGACCTGGCGAGCGCGGTGGCTGAGGCCCGCCCGCAACTGCCGATTCTCATCGTGTCCGGGCGGGCCGCGCCCGATCCGGCCCGGATGCCCGCCCATGCCGACTTCATCGCCCGTCCGTGCACGGGCGAGGACATCCTTGACCGGCTGAAGCGCTTGATGCCCTGTTGAGTGCAGGGCGTTTTCGGCCCCCGTCATCGCACCGTCACCCGCGCGCGCCACAGGAAGCCGGGCGGCCTTGGGACGGGAGTGGACGGTGCAGGTTCAGGATGGTCCGGCGGCCGCCGGCATAGATGCGGGCGCTCCGGTGGGCGACAAGCAGAAACGTGAGCGCGAGACCAAGGACGCGGGTGCGTCCGAAGGTTCGTCCAAGAAGATGCGGCCACCTGGCGTGCGCAGCGTCGGCTGGGCCCTGGTGCAGGCCGCGCGCCTGCACCGCGCGCGCACCGGTGACCGGCTGGCCAAGCTCGGCCTGTTCGCCGGGCAGGAACAGGTGGTCCAGGCGCTCGCCGCCGCCGGCACCATGACGATGGGCGACCTCGCCGCCCTCCTGCGGGTCCGCCCGCCGACCGCGTCCAAGACGGTCACCCGGCTCGCGGCTCTCGGCATCGTGGAGCGCCGGACCGAATCGGGTGACGGCCGCGTCGTGCGGGTGCAACTCACCGAGGCCGGCTTGGCGAAGGCCGAGGCCATCGAGCGGATCCAGGAGGATGTCGAGGCCGAGCTGCTCGACCATCTCGACAAGACCGACCGGCGCCGCCTCCGCAAGCTCCTCCGCAAGGCCGCCCGCGGCCTCGCCGAGGCGGCCGGCGCCTCCGGCCAGCTCACCGATGTCGACGCGGAGATCGATGCAGAGGCCGAAGACGAGGTCGAGGCGATCCCGGTCTGACGGGCTGCCGGCTCAGGCTGCCCGGCGCCAGGCCGGGAACGGGTCCGGCAAGTCGCGATAGGCTTTGGGGTCAAACGTCTTCGCGTCGTCGGTCGCCACGAGGCACGCATCCAGGGCTTCGGTGAGTGCGTCCCGGTCCATCCCGGTGCCGATGAACACCAATTCCTGGCGCCGGTCGCCCCAGATCTCGCTCCAGACCGCGTCGAGGCGCTCCCGGAACTCGGGCGCTTCCGGCCAGCGTCGGCGCGGCACTGCCGACCACCAGAAGCCCATGGCCGAGACCCGCGCCACAGCGCCGGCCAGCGAGAAATCCCCGACCCAGTCCGGCCGCGTCGCCAGCCAGAAATGGCCCTTGGCCCGGATCAGCCCCGGCCAGGTTTCGTTGACAAAAGCGTTGAAGCGCTGCGGATCGAACGGCCGCCGCGCTCGGTAGACGAAGGACGTGATCCCGTATTCCTCGGTTTCTGGCACGTGCTCGTGCGCGCCGTACAGCGCCTTGAACCAGAGCGGATGCTGTTGCGCCTTCTCCTCCTCGAACAGCCCGGTATCGAGGATCGCGTCGAGGGGTGCGCGCCCGTAATCAATTTCAAGGATGCGCGCATCCGCGTTCAGCCCGCGCACCACCGAGCGGACCAGGGCCAGGTGCGCGTCCGAGACGTCATGCGCCTTGTTGATCACCACCACGTCGGCGAATTCGATCTGCTCCACCAGCAGGTCCACGAGCGTGCGGGTATCCTCCGCCCCCGCCGTTTCGCCGCGCTCGCGCAGGAACGCGGCCGAGCCGTAATCCTTCAGCAGGTTCACGGCATCGACCACCGTCACCATCGTGTCGAGGCGGGCGACGTCCGAGAGCGCGCGCCCGGCCTCGTCCCGGAACGCGAAGGTCGAAGCGATCGGCAGCGGCTCGGCAATCCCGGTGCCTTCGATCAGCAGGTAGTCGAATCGTCCCGCCTCGGACAGGCGCCGGACTTCGTCCAGCAAGTCGTCGCGCAGGGTGCAGCAGATGCAGCCGTTGGTCATCTCGACCAGGGTCTCGTCGGTTCGAGACAGGCCGGCGCCACCGGTCCGCACGAGGTTGGCGTCGATGTTCACCTCGCTCATGTCGTTGACGATGACGGCGACCCGCCGGCCGTCGCGATTGTTGAGCACGTGATTGAGCAGCGTCGTTTTGCCGGCTCCCAGAAAGCCGGAGAGAACGGTGACGGGAAGGCGTCGATGGAGTTTGGTCATGTCATGAGAAAAACGTTATAACATTGCATTATCAACCTTCGGCACGCCGTCCCGTCGAAGCCCACCGTTCTGGGTGTTGTAACGATGTAACGTTTCCAAACGATCACGAGAAGCCGCATGATCGGCCCTTGCATCGATCCGCTCCGAGGCCTGAATGAAACGATATAACACTGTGTGAGTTTCGATGACCTCGACGCGACGCCTTGCTTTCCTGGCCGGCACGATTCTGTCGGCGCCCGTCTACGCCGTCCTGTTCGCCGTGCCGGCGCAGGCGCAGAAGGCCGTGGCCCTCGACGAGATCAGCGTCACCAGCCCGAGCCCGATCCAGACCGGCCAGCCTGCGGCCGGACCCGCGGCGCCGCTCCAGACCGGCATTCTCCCGGTGGCCACCAACACGTTCTCGCCGGTCACCGTGGTCACCCAGGACCAGATCGCCCGCGACCAGCCCCGGACCCTGGGGGACGCCCTGTTCGACCGGCCGGGTATCTCGTCCACCACCTACGCGCCGGGCGCAGCCTCGCGGCCGATCATCCGCGGCCTCGACAATGCCCGCGTGCGCATCCAGGAGAACGGTATCGTCAACGGCGGCGTCTCGGATCTCGGCGAGGACCACGCGGTCCCGGTGAACCCTCTGGTCTCCGACCGGATCGAGGTGATCCGCGGACCCGCGACCCTGCGCTACGGCTCCGGTGCCATCGGCGGCGTGGTCTCGGCCGACAACAACCGGGTGCCGACCTTCATCCCGGCGAACGGCGTGCAGGGTCAGGTCACCACGGGCTTCTCCAGCGTCGACAACGGCCGGCTCGGCGCCGCCACCGTGGATGCGGGCGGCGACGGGATTGCGGTTCACGCCGACGGCTTCAGGACCGCCAACGACAGCTACGCGATCCCGGGCGGGATCCAGCGCAACTCCTACAACGAGTCGCAGGGCGGCGCGGTCGGCATCTCGGCGATCGGCGACCGCGGCTTCGTCGGCATCTCGTTCAGCCACTACGACGCGATCTACGCGATCCCGGGCGGCGTCGCCGAGCAGAACCGCACCCGCCTGACCCCGAACCAGGACCGGGTCCTGTCGCGGGGCGAGTACCGGCCCCTCGACGGCCCGTTCGAAGTGATCCGCTACTGGGCGGGATACTCGGTCTACCGCCACAACGAGGTCGGCATCGGCGAGGATGGGATCGAGGGTGTCCAGGCGATCTTCAAGAACCGCGAGGCCGAGGGGCGGCTGGAACTCCAGCACGTCCCGGTCGAGACTCCGTTCGGCGTGCTGACCGGGGCGCTCGGCTTCCAGTCGGACCGGCGGGTGATCAACACCCAGCTCGAATCGTTCCTGCCCAAGACCGAATCCCGGGCCAACGCAGTCTACCTGTTCGAGGAGCTGGAGCTGCGCCCCGGCACGCGGCTGCAGGCGGCCGGCCGCTACGAGGTGGACCGATTGTCGAGCATCGCGGCGCAGTTCCCCGCGGACTACGCCCCGGTCGACGGGCAGGATCCGTTCCAGTACGCCCGGACCCGGCGCTTCGCCCCGAAGAGCGCCAGCATCGGCGCCCTGCAGGACCTGCCCCTCGGCTTCGTGGCGAGCCTCAACGGCTCCTATGTCGAGCGCGGACCCACCGGCTACGAGCTGTTCTCGCAGGGGCCGCACGACGCCACCGCGACCTTCGAGATCGGCAACCCGGACCTCAAGAAGGAACGCGCCCGAACTGTGGAGGCCAGCATCCGCCGGGCCGAGGGCCCGCTGCGCCTCGACGCCACCGGTTACTACACGCGCTACACGGGCTTCATCTACCGCAACTTCACCGGGCTCGCCTGCGACGACGACTTCGCGTCCTGCGGCACCGGCACCGAGAATCGGCAGATCGTTTACCAGCAGCAGAACGCCACCTTCTACGGTGCCGAGATCATCGGCCAGTACGACATCCTGCCCGTCGGCAACGGCTTCGCCGGCATCGAGGCCCAATTCGACTTCGTGCGCGCGCAGTTCGACAACGGTACCAACGTGCCGCGCATCCCGCCCTACCGGCTCGGCGGCGGCGTCTACCTGCGGGCCGATGGCTGGTTCGCCCGGGTGAACCTGCTCCATGCCTTCGACCACCAGGCGACCGCCCTGTTCGAGACCCCCACCCCCGGCTACGACGACCTGCGCGCCGAGCTGAGCTACACCAAGGCGGTCGATCCGGCGGTCTACGGGGCGAGCGCGATCACCCTCGGGATCCAGGGCCGGAACCTGCTCGACACCGACATCCGCAACTCGACCTCGTTCAAGAAGGACGAGATTCTGCTGCCGGGGCGGAACGTGCGATTGTTCCTGACCGCGCGGTTCTGAGGGCGGGCTGAGACGCCGGCCGCTCCGGATATGGTTTCACGCGGTGGCCTGCGAGCGCCTCCGTCTGCGCGAGTGCAGCGACGCAACCCAGTAAGGCGCCATCCTCGGACGTGCCGCGCCGCCCTGGGTCGCTTCGTTGCGCGCGTGATGACGGTGAAGGAAGCTCACGGTGGCCTCCGTCTGGACAGCATCGGAGGTTTCGCGCTCCGGAGGTGGTGAACCGGTGTCGGCCGCGGGGCTATAAGCGCGTGGCCCCGATGATTCCGACCGGACGACACCTGCATGGCGAGCGTGACTGCACCGATCCGAGTCGGCCTGATCGGCTACGGCTATGCCGGCAAGACCTTCCACGCGCCGCTGATCCGTGCGGTTCCGGCGCTCGACCTCCGATTGGTCGCTTCGCGGGATAAGGCCAAGGTCCAGGCCGACCTTCCCGGTATGCGCGTCATCGCCGATCCCGGTGCGGTCGCCGCCTCGGACAGCGTCGATCTCGTGGTCATCGCATCCCCCAACGACACGCACGCGCCCCTGGCTCGGATCGCCCTGGCGGCCGGCAAGCACGTCGTCATCGACAAGCCCTTCACCCTCGACCTCGCCGAGGCGCGCAGCCTGGTCGCGCTGGCGCGCCGCTATGGCCGGAGGCTGTCGGTGTTCCACAACCGGCGCTGGGACAGCGACTTCCTCAGCGTCCGAACCGCCATCGCGGACGGGGTCATCGGCAAGGTCCGGCATTTCGAATCGCATTTCGACCGGTTCCGCCCCGGCGTCCGTGACCGGTGGCGGGAGGGGGCCGGACCGGGAAGCGGGATCTGGTACGATCTCGGCCCGCACCTCGTCGACCAGGCGCTCCAGCTCTTCGGTCTGCCGGACCGGGTGACCGCGAACCTGGCTCGGCTGCGCAAAGGTGCGCTGTCCGACGATTGGGCCCACGTGGTGCTGGACTATCCGGACGTGCGCGTGGTCCTGCACGCCAGCATGGTGGTCGCCGGTGGATCGCCCCGTTTCGTCGTCCACGGCGAGGGCGGCAGCCTCGTCAAGCAACACCTCGACGGACAGGAGCAGCAGCTTCTCGCCGGCATGGCTCCGGGCGCCCCGGGTTGGGGCCAGGATCCGGACGGAATCGCGGTCCATGACGGGCGCGGCAGCGTGAGGTGCCTGCCCGCATTGGCCGGGGACCAGCGCCGGTTCTACCAAGACGTGGCTCACGGGATCTCCCGGGGCGCCGTCGACCATACGCCGGCGCTGGAGGCCCTCCAGGTGATGGCCTGCATCGACGCGGCTTTGACCTCGGCGCGGACCGGGACGACGGTGGCGCTGCCGCTCGTGCCGGAGGAGCGATCCGCGTCCCAGTTCGCGGAGGATGACCTGCCATCGCCACACGTCTGAGGTCGAAGGGCGCAGGCGAACGCAAGTCGCGGTGGTTCACCTGGACGCGGTTCTTCGAGGCGGCAGAGCGTTAGGCAGCCGTCCACCGAGCAACCGCCCCGTCATCCGGGCTCCGCTCCGCGGCCCTGGACTGCCGGGGCGGTTGCCAAGAGCTGCCCCATTCCGCTCAGCGAGCCCGCGTCGAAACAGTCCGGCCGAGGCGCCGCCAGCCCGCGACGATCCCGGTGACCGCGATCCCGGCGGCGAGCAGGTTCAGGAGCCACTGCGCCGCGTCGCGCAGGGCGGCCCGTCCGCTCAGAAACGGGAAGTCGAGGCGGTGGGGCGCATCGAACAGCCAACGGTTGATGCGACCCGAGCGGTCGAGGCGCTGCAGGATGGTGCCGTCGCGCGGGTCGATATGGAGCCAGGTTGCGTCCGGATCGTCGAAGCGCAGGCGCAGAACCGGCAGGGGACGCGGGTCCACCCCATGCGGATACCAGTAGGCATCGTACGCCCCGAGCAGGCCCGCTGCCCGTAGATGTCCCATGGGGATCGCGTCCGCGGCGGCGGCGGCCAGGGCCGTCGCGTCCGGACCGGGGCCGCCGTCCGGTGCGACAGCGCGGGGGCCGTCCGCCGCCTCGGCGACCACCCACCAACGACCGCCGACCGTGGTGAAGCGCAGCGACCGGGTGTCCGGGCCGGCGAGATCGCGCAGCCGCCCGACATCGAGCCCGAGCGGTCCCGGCGTTCCAGCGTAGGCGCTGCGCAGCGCGGTCGGCGGCGCGCTCGATGCGAACCAGCTGTTCGGGTTCATGGAGATCCAGCCGCTCAGGATGAACGCCCCGAGCCCCAGCCCGCCCGCTAGGCCGAACAGGTGGTGCCAGCGCGCCAGCCCGCGATAGGGCGTGACGGCGCCGTGCGCATAGCGGCGGCGCAGGCGCAGGCGCCAGATCCCGACGACCAAGCCGCTGACCGCCCCGAGGGCGGCGAATCCGGAGAGCCAGAGCAGCACTGTCCGCCACAGCTCCGCCCGGGCGCGCAGCGGCGTCAGGTAGATCCAGTGCGGCACCGAACCGAGCCAGTTCCAGGCCCGCTCGAACCGGGTCGTGTCGAGGGCGATCTCCCCGGTTACCGCGGAGACGTAGAGCTCGGTCCCCTCTGGGTCATCGAAGACGACCTTGTGGAACGGCCGGAGCGGGTCGTAGCGAGCGGTCACAGTCCACTGGTCCCGCTCGACCGGATCGACGCGGGCATCCGGCCGATCCCCGGCGGCGAGCCGCAAGGCCGCCTCCGCACCAACCGGGCCGAGCCGCGCGCCGGTACGGCCCGATACGGTCGCCCGCCCCCCGTCGCGGCCTGTGATCCGGTAGACCGGCTCATCGCCGCGCATCTCCAGGGCGAACGCCGCCGGCACGCCCGCAAGGTCGCCGGCGGCGAGCGCCGCGTCCGGCGGGACCGCGACGGTCTCCCAGACGATCGGGGCGAGACGCGCGAGGCGCTCGGCCGCTGTGAGTGCCGGGAACGGCACGTAGAGCATCACCAGTCCGGAGCCGATCCACATGGCGAAGAACAGGGCCGTGGCGATCCCGGCCCAGCGGTGGAACAGCAGCAGCCCGCGACGCGCGGCTTTGCCGACCCGCTGCCTCACCAAGTCACCGTGTAGGCGACTTCCATCGAGCGCGGCCGGCCGAGCAGCCAGTTGGTGCCGACCCCGTTCACGGCGTTGCCGCTGATCGCGTAGACCTTGTCGAACAGGTTGTAGACCCGCAGGCTCAGGCGCGAATCCGCCGTCACCTGATGGTCGAGCACGAGGTTGACGAGGTTGTAGGCCGGGCGCCGGGCCGTGTTGGAGAAGTCGCTGTAGACCTGGCCGACGTTCTGGAGCCCCACGCGTGCCGTCCAGGCGCGGGCAAAGTCCCAGGTCAGCCACAGGTTGGCGACCCGCTCGGGCACGTCGATCGGCTGGTTGCCGGCATACGAGACGGTCGCGCCGTTCACGCTCTGATTGAACGTATCGTATTGCGCGTGCAGGAGCGCGAGGTTGCCGTCCAGCCGCCAGCCCGGGGCGAGGTGCCAGCCAAGCGCCAGCTCGAAGCCCTGCGAGGATTGCTGGCCGACCTGGGTCGACACGGTCGGCTGACCCGGCACGGTCGAGATCAGGTTGTCCTTGACGATCCGGTATCCGGCAACCGTCCATTCCAGTGCGCCGTCGAATGCGAGGCCCTTGGCGCCGATTTCAACCTGCGTGCCGGTGGCGAGCTGGAACCCTGAGAGCGACTGCGTCAGGGTGATGAGGCTGTTCACCGGGTCGGTCGCGAAGCTGTACTGGGCGTAGAGCGCGCTGTCCGGCGTCGGGTTGTAGACCAGCCCGAACCGGTAGCCGAGCGCCTGATAGGTTTTCTCGAACTGCGATCCGCTCTGCAAATCCTCGCGACGGAGCGTCGGCACGTCCAGGCGCACGCCGGTGAGGAACGAGAGCTTGTCCGACAGGATCACCCGGTCCTCGGCGAAGACCGAGGCCTGGCTGGTCTGTGTCGCGTAGGCCGGCTGCGCCCGCCCGTTCTGCGGGAAGTATCCTGGATCATAGCCTATCAGCGGCACGCTGGTGGTCTGGTCGAAGGTGAAATTGTTCGTGTGGCGGAAGTCGATGTGGTTCACGTCGAACCCGACCGCGAACGCGTTCGGCAGGCCGAACAGGTTGCCCTTGACGCTCGCGTCCAGGCGATTCCCGACCTGTTCCTGGCTGTGGTAGATCTCGGTGTAGCTGCCCCGGTCGACCAGCCCGGTGCCGCGGTTGTAGGTGTATTGCTCGGTATCGAGCCAATGCCGCCGGCTGGTGAGCCGATAGGCCGTATTGCGCACGATGATGTCGTCCGAGGGCGTCCACTCGGTCTTGAACTGGGTCCAGTTATCCGACCAGGTAATCTTCGCGTCGCGGACGTTGTAGTTGTTGAACCGGATCAGGTCCGGGATCCTACCCTCGACCAGGGGCGTGCCCCAGTAGCGCGCCGGCTCCTGGTAGCCGAGGTCGTGGCTCACCGTGACGGCGAGGTCTGGGCTCGGCTGGAACAGCAGGGCGGCCGAGACGGCGAGGTTGCGGAAATCGCCCTCCGGCCGGATCCAGCCATCCGCGCGGTTGCCGCTGACGTTGAGGCGGTACGCGAAGGTGTCGCCGAATTCCTCGCGCCCGAGCGCCCCGCCCGAATCCAGCGCCAGCCGCGCGACGCCGTCGGTGCCGATCACCGCGCGCGCGGTGTTGATCGGCACGAAGACCGGCTTCTTCGGCACCACGTTGATCACGCCGCCGATGGCGCCGTCGCCGTAGAGCACCGAGGACGGGCCGCGCAGCACCTCGATACGCTCGACGTTCCAGGTGTCGAACGGGAACGTGACCGTGTTGGCCCCGACATAGAAGCGTGTGCCGTCGTAGAGCTGCTGGATCGAGTTCGGGCCCGCGAAACCGCGCGACGTGAAGGCGCCGTTGCCGTTGCCCGGCGCCGCGATCGTGGTGATGCCGGTGGCGTCCTGGGTCACGGCTTCGGCGATCGTGTCCTGGCCGCGCAGCCGTGCGGTCTCGCCCGATACGATATCGACGCTCGCCGGCGTCTCCAGCGGCGTCAGCCCGAGCCGGCTCGCGGTCCGGTCGGGCGTGCGCAGGTTCAGCCCGGTCGGTGCAGCGCGGGTCAGGCTGACGCCGCCCTCCCCCTCGACGGAGAGCTGATCGAGGGTCACGGTTTCCTGGGCTGCGGCCGGGCTTGCCAGGAGCGTGAGCATGGCACCGCAGAGCGGTCTACGCCGGCTGCGACGAGGAAGTTTGGATCGCGACATGGTGAGGATAGGTCCGAGCGCGGCGGCCGCCGGTTCAGATGCCCTAATAGCAATGTAATAACATTACAATTGCGGATGCGTGTCTGATCCGGTCCGGTCCACGCGCGGCGGCCCGGGTGAAGGATCGGGCCGCGTGCAAACGCGGCCGGGATCGGCACGACAAGGGAAAGCATCGGGAACCGGGACGCGGGCGCGCTTGCTGTGGCACGTCACCGCGAACGAGGCCTCGCCGACCGCGCTCGCGCACGGCCGTCTCGACACCCGCCAGGACACCCCGCCTGACGCGTTTCGCGTGTGACCACGGCTGACGGCAGGTCTCCTGGCTCGCGGGTCGCCGCCCTCGCACCGTCTTCCCGGGCTTGAGACCCAGTGACGTGGTGGTGAAGGACTCGCCGCTCACAGTTGCGGGGACAGCCGCGGTTTCAGGGCAGGCCCCTCACCGCGTTCCCTTTTGATCCCCGAGGGGAACCGTCGCCGACTAGCGTGGCTGTATGCCGGTGGAACGTCAAGCGTGTGGATATCCGGCCCCCTGCGTGGGCGGCCTGCGATCAGGCGCACGATCGCCTCGCGCGATGCAAATTAAAATCTACTTATTTTACTTTTAGACAACTCAGGAACTTTTTTTGAGCTGTCACGTAAGATTTGCGAGCCGAAATCGGAGGTGTTTTAAGACGGCGCATCGGCTAAAATAGTGGTTTTCGTTCTATCGCTTATTCGCCAAATTTGCAAAACCTGGTAGGAGAATCATTATGAATTCATCCTATGTATTAGGGAATCCCTGTCATCCTGGCGGGTTTGTTCGCCGCAATATCCTTGAGCCGCGTAACCTAACTGTCATGGCTGCGGCCAGCCTGCTCAACGTGACGCGCCAAACGCTGTCCGACTTCTTGAACGAGAAGATCGCTCTTACGGCCGAACTGGCTCTGCGGGTCGAGAAGGTGTTCGGGGCCCGCATGGAGATGCTGATGGAGATGCAGACCCACTACGATATCTCGCGCGCGCGGAAACTCGAACAGAAGGTCGAGAGGGAACTCGCGGGCCGGACCGGCGTCCAGACCCCGACCGAAAGGCCTCAGGTAATCGTCAAGCGCGTCTACGCGTTTGGGTGAGCTCAATTCGTGGCGACCGGTTCTCCGGGATGCCGGAACGTTACCGGATCTCCCCTGCGCGACGCGGGGTGAACGCGCATTGATCGGGCCTCCACGCCTTGTCGTCGCTTCTTGGCCGGGACGCACCGCTTTGCGACGCATGATGGACGGCTCCTGAAAACACCTCGGCGCGTTTCCGCGCGGGACCGGGTGACGATTGCAGGGGGACCAGTCCCCATGCCTTGATATCGTTCGTCGTCACGGGCCAAGGCGATCGGCATTCTCCAGATCGGACGGTACCGCGCACGCGACCCTGATCGTGTTTCATCGGAGACATTTGCTCAGGATGTATTGCGATCAAAATTATCATGCATATTTCTGAATTTTTGCAGATGAATACAGTCGAATTTCTGATCTATTCGATATAAATTTGTAAATAGCGATGAGATTGACATGCCGCAATCCGGTTGATATCGGCGATTTGCCCGGATCTGCAAGACAATAAAATATATAACCGGCAAAATAAAGTAAGACTGTGGGTAGCTGAGGTAGTCGGCGATTCTGATGCTGCTGATGGAGCGCTGCTTGCGCCCATGTGCCCGTGAGGTCTGCCGCAGTTCCGATCAGTCGATCAAAACGCTCATCCGAAAACGATTGTGTCAATCGATGAAGGAGTCCCAGGTGAACGCTGTCCATCAACCGGCAAATCCGTGTCATCCCGGTCTGTTTGTTCGCCGCAAGGTCTTCGAGCCGCGCAACCTGACCATCATGGAGGCTGCCGGTCTTCTGGGCGTCACGCGTCACGCGCTCACCGACTTTCTCACCGAGAAGACGCCTTTGACAGCCGATCTGGCTTTCCAGATCGAGCAGGCGTTCGGGTACAGCATGGAAATGATGATGGAGATGCAGAAGCAGTTCGACATCGCCGCCGTGCGCAGGCGCGAGCGGAATGTTCGAAACGAGTCAATGTCCAAGGCCTGGTCCCAGGTCGCCGCGACACGGCTCCAGGTTGCGCAGACACGGGCTCATACGTCCGAACGGAAGCACGCTTTCGCCTAACGTTTGCACCTATCGGATCTCGGCTCGAGCGATCGCCGCCGAAGTCGGAGGCGGGTTCGGCATACGCGAGCGCGTTAAATCAAGGCTTTAGAACTGCTCCCGATCGCAACGTGTTCGGGAGCAGATCTAGGGATCATGGAGACCGAAGCTGTCGCAGCCGAGGGCGGGACTGTATGCTCGCCCTGCAAAGCCTCCACTTGTTCGACAGAATAGTCCGAGCAGCCGATAGGCCCGGGTAGGCCCGGAGGGGGTCCAAGGGCTCGCGACGCCCGCTGCGTCGGCGTTCGATGAAGCAGCGGTGAAATAGAACACCCGCTCGACGAAGCTTTCGGCACGTTGGACCCATCTTGTAGAGTGTACGGCCGACAACGAGGCGTTGCGCGCCGCCGCCGGGAGTCACGGACCCTGCACCCCGGGCCGTTGTCGGTTTACGAGCCGCAGCATACCAGGCCGCATGAATGTTTAGCGCCCCCCACCAGAGATTCGCGTGAAGGCGCTGGGCTTGGCCTGGCGCGGGCGCCAGCTGCTCGTCGCCGAGGTCTATATCGACGACGGGCGCCTCAAGGGCGTGCGGCAGCTCGGGGGCAGCGTCGAATTTGTTGAGCCGGCCGAGGCGGCGCTCGTTCGGGAATTCCGGGACGAGCTTGGTCTCACGGTGCGGATCCTCGGCGTCCCGTTCGTGACGGAGAACCTCTACACCCACGAGGGCAGCCCGGGCCACGAGGTGCTGTTTCTGTTCCCGGTTGGCCTGCCGCCGGGCCCGCTCGATACGCGGGAATGCGTCGTCTTCCACGAGGATTGCGGCACGCCGTGCGTCGCCCGCTGGTACGATCTGGACGTCCTCGATCGCGACGGCGGTCCCGCGTTGTACCCGGTCGGACTGAAGGCGCGGCTATTGGCCGAGCGGCGATCGTAGGCGCGCGTACCTGTGCCGAAGGGCGCTTTCCCTGCCGGGCGCACGGTGCGGCTGCTAAACGACGGCGGTGGAATCACCCACGCCGAGCCCGCGTCCGTGCCCTACCCCATCGCCGCGTCCGCCCTCGATCTGATCGGCGGCACGCCGTTGATCGCCCTCGATCGCGTCCATCCCGGGCCGGGCCGCATCCTGGCCAAGGCCGAATTCATGCAGCCCGGCGGGAGTGTGAAGGATCGTGCCGCCCGCGCCATCCTGCTCGCCGCGCGGGCGGACGGCCGTTTGGCACCGGCGGCCCCGGTGGTGGAGATGTCGAGCGGCAATATGGGGGCCGGCCTCGCCTTGGCCTGCGCGGCGCTCGGTCATCCGCTGCTCGTCACCCTGTCGGCGGGGAACAGCCCGCAGCGGGCACGGATGCTGGAGGCGCTCGGCGCGGAGGTCGTGCTGGTGCCGCAGGTCGATGGGGTGCCGGGGCAGGTGACCGGGGCCGATGTCGCGGCTGCCGTCGAGTCGGCGCAACGCCTGGCGGGTAAACGCGGCGGCTTCTATGTCGATCAGTTCCATGCCCCGGAGGGCGTCGCGATCCACCGGGATACGACCGGGCCGGAGGTCTGGGCGCAATCCGAGGGGCGGGTCATGCCTGGGTCGCCTCGGTCGGGACGGGCGCGACGTTTTTGGGTGTCGCTGCAGCGCTCCGGGCGCGCGATCCGCGCGTCGTCTGTGTGGCTGTGGAGCCCGACGGCTGCCGGCCGCTGGCGGGCGAGCTTGTCACCAAGCCGCGTCATGTCCTGCAGGGGACGGGGTACGGCAGCGTGCCGCCGCATTGGGATCCCGGGCTCATGGATCTGGCCGTCGCGGTGACCGACGACGAGGTCGTGCGATGGCGCCGGTTGCTGGCGACGCGGGAGGGTCTGCATGTCGGCTACTCGGCCGCCGCCAATGTCTGCGTCGCCGCCGCCCTGCTCATTTCCGGTCGCCTGCCGGCAGACGCGGTCGCCGTGACGGTGCTGTGCGACAGCGGCCTCAAATACTGATGGTTGTGGCGTCGGCCATCGCCGCCTTTGCCGCTGCGCCCCCGCGATGCTAGAGCCGGGTGACCCCATCGGTCCGGGTCCTCCGCGACGCCGCGGCCGATGCGCCCGGACGTTCCGTCCGAAGCGGAGACGGGTGCTGGCGGAATCATGACGACACGACCACCTCCCCGCGGCGGCCCGAAGGGACGCAAGCCCCCGTCCGGTAAGTTTCAGCCGTATGGCGATCGCGCCCGCACAGGCCCGCGCACCAGCGCCCGCGACGCGGCCGAGCGCGCGGCCCGCAACCGCGGCGACGATGCCGGCGCGCGCGATCCCTGGACCGCACCGGGCACGCCCCACGCTGTGGCGGCTGCGGCTGCGGCCGCCGCCGCTGCCGCCGCGAAACCGAGGCCGCGGCCTGCCGGGTCGAGCGCGACGATGCCGCGCCCCGCGCAAGGCCCGCCCCGGCCGAGCGCCAGGCCGGCCGCGAAGGCGTATGCCAAACCCGTCGAGACGCGGCCGGCTGCCCAGCCTTCGCCCCCGCCCCGCCGGCCGGCCCGACAAGGCGCGAGCAGCGCGCTGCCGCCTCCGCGACCCTCGCCTCCGGTGTGCAGACCCTGACGGTCGAGGCGGACGAGGCCGGCATGCGCATCGACCGCTTCCTCACCGCGCGCTTTCCACTCCTGCCCTTCACACGGGTGCAGAGCATCGTCCGTAAGGGCGAGCTACGGGTCGACGGCAAGCGCGCCAAGCCGAATGACCGGCTGGAGCCGGGCATGAGCGTGCGCGTACCGCCGCTGCGCCTCGACCAGCCGACCGAGCGCCCGCGCAGCGCCGCGCGGGAGCAGGACGATGCCGAGTTCCTGCGCTCGCTGATCCTCTACGAGGATGCCGACATGATGGTGCTCAACAAGCCGTTCGGCCTTGCGGTCCAGGGCGGGTCGGGCACCGTCCGCCACGTCGACGGGCTGCTCGCCGCGCTGACCGGCCCGGACGGCCAGAAGCCGCGCCTCGTCCACCGTCTCGACAAGGACACGGCCGGCTGCTTGATCATCGCCAAGACCCGGTTGGCGGCCGCGACGCTGGCGAAGAGCTTCCGCTCGCGGGCGGCGCGCAAGATCTACTGGGCGCTCACCGCGGGCGTGCCGCGGGTGCGGCAGGGGCGGGTCTCGACCTACCTGGCCAAGGACGAGCCCACCGACGCCGATGCGCGGATGCGGGTGGCCAAGCATGGCGACGAGGGCGCCAGCCACGCGCTGACCTATTACGCGATGGTCGATCAGGCCGCCCAGAAGCTGTCGTGGCTGTCGTTCAAGCCCGTCACCGGGCGGACCCATCAGCTGCGTGCTCACGCGGCCCATATCGGCCACCCCATCGTCGGCGATCCGAAATACTTTTCCGTGGAGAACTGGGAGCTTCCGGGCGGGATCCAGAACCGGCTCCACCTGCTCGCCCGGCGGATCGTGATCCCGCATCCGCGCACCGGCCGGCCCGTGGATGTCAGCGCGCCGCTGCCGCAGCACATGGCCCAGAGCTGGAACCTGCTGGGCTTCGACGCCTCCCGCTACGATCCGATCGTCGAGGCGCCGGAGAGCTGATCGCGCAGCCACGGTACGATGGCCTCTGCCAGCGCCTCGGGGGCCTCCATCGGAAGCATGTGGCCGGAGCCGTCGATCACTATCAGGGCGGCGCCGGGGATGCCGTCTCGCAGCTCCCGCGCCTCGTCGAGGCTGCGCAGGCCGTCCTGGGCTGCTGCCACCACAAGGGTCGGGCAGGCGATCGCGCCGAGCCTGTCCCGGTCGCTCGCCCGCGTCTGTCCGGCCTGGCGCAGGAACACGTCGCCCCCGAGCCGGTCGCCCATGCGGCAGATGCGGGCGATCAGGGCGTCGTCACCGGCCCGGTCCGGATGCACCGATCCACGGATTGCGGACCGGCTGAGCCCGGTGAAACTATGGCGGCGCACGTGCCCGACGGCCGCATCCTTCCGGCGCGCCTGGGCGGGTGTGTCCGCCCGCGCCGAGGTGGCGATCAATACGAGCGCTCCGACCCGCTCCGGTGTGATGCGGGCCATCTCGCGCGCCACGTAGCCGCCCATCGAGAAGCCGATGAGGGCGAAACGGTCCGGCGCCTCCTCGACGACCCGCCGCGCCATCGCCGCGATGCTGTCGTCCCGGCCCAGATCGCCGTGCAGGATCGGCCCGAACGGCGCGAGGCTCGGGGCCATGTCGGCCCACAGGTCCGGATCGGTCATGAAGCCGGGAAGCAGAACGAGGGGCATGGCGCGGTCGTGATCCTCGGTGGCCCGGCGCATCGTCGGTGTCCGAGCGGCGCCCCTCTTTCGAGATGCGGCGCGCGCCTCCCCGGTGAAGCGCGGACCGCAGCCTGAAAGTCTCCCGACCGGCACGCCTTGGCAATTGGCCGCCTCGCCTCATATGCTGATCCGCGACCCGCCGTTCCGCCGCGGGGCCGATTTCCCGCGGTTCGAGACCCTGACGCATGAAGCTCGCGACGCTGGCCTGCCTCGCTGTCCTCTGCCTGGTCGGGCCGGCCGCCTACGCCGCGCCGGGCGATCCGCCCAAGCCGGCCGTCCCGGCGAGCCCAGCCCCAGCGGCCAGCGTGCCGAAGTCGGCGCAGCCCGCGCCGGTGGGCGAGGCCCCACAGCCGGCGCCTCCGGCCGCTCCTCCATTGTCCCCTTCGATGTCCCCTTCGGCCGCCCCATCCGCAACCACGCCGCAGGCCGCCCAGCGCCCGGCCTCGAGCGCCCGGGCCGAGCGCCGCCGGCGGTCCTATGCGGCCTGCAACCGCGCCTCCCACCAGCGCGGCCTACGCGGCGGCAAGCGCCGACGGTTCCTGATCCGCTGCCGGCTCGGCTACGAGCGCACGCACGGCCAGCCGGCGCAGCAGAATCCCGGCCAACCGGTACAGCCGGGCCGGAAGCCGTGACCGGTCGTCCCGTGCCGGACGTGACACGGCGATGAAGCTCATCGTGTTCGACGTCGACGGCACCTTGGTCGACAGCCAGCACCTGATCGTCGCCGCCCAGGGGCTCGCCTTCGCGGAGAACGGCCTGCCTGCCCCGGGACGGCGCGAGGCGCTCTCGGTGGTCGGGCTGTCGCTGCCGCAGGCGTTCCGGCGCCTCGTCGGTGAGGACGGGCCGATCGCGGACCTCTCCGAGAGCTACAAGCAGGCCTATAACCGCCTTCGGATCGACCCCGCCTACGAGGAGCCGCTGTTTCCCGGGATGGGCGATCTGCTGGCGCGGCTTCATGCCCGCGACGACGTGCTGATCGGCCTCGCAACCGGCAAGTCCCGGCGCGGGGTCGATCGCCTGATCGCCCATCACGGTTGGGCCGATTGGTTCGCCACCACGCAGAGCGCGGACGACGCCCCCTCCAAGCCCGACCCGACCATGCTGCAGCAGGCGATGGCGGAGGCCGGCTGCACCCCGGACGCCACCATCATGGTCGGCGATACGACCTTCGACATCGGCATGGGCGTCGCGGCCGGTGCCGTGGCGATCGGGGTCGGCTGGGGCTACCACCCGGCCGGCGCCCTTTACGGGGCCGGGGCGGTCACGGTCGTGTCGAGCGCGGGCGCGCTGGAGGGGTTGTTCTCCAGGGGTGAGACCTAGCCTTGCAACGAGGCTCGCAGACGCACCGGAAAGATCCTATCTGGCATCCATGAGCGATGTGACGAACGAGTGGCTCGGCGAACCGGGCGATGGGGAACGTCCCGACCCGGTGCGTGCGGCCCGCGGCCATGCCAAGCCCGCCCTCCCCCGCCGGTTCTACAAGGAGGCCGGCTTCGCGGAAGGGCCGGACGGGTTCCGGTTGACCCTCGACGGCCGTCCGGCCAACACGCCCGCCCGCAATCCGCTGAGTCTGCCCACGCGGGCGCTGGCTGAGAAGGTCGCGGCCGAATGGGCGGCGCAGGACACGGTGATTGATCCGGCCAAGATGCCGCTGACTCGGATCGCCAATACCAGCATCGACGGTGTCGCCCCGCGGCACGCGGCCGTGGTGGAGG
Organism: Methylobacterium sp. WL1; assembly: GCF_008000895.1. Classification (NCBI taxonomy): domain Bacteria; kingdom Pseudomonadati; phylum Pseudomonadota; class Alphaproteobacteria; order Hyphomicrobiales; family Methylobacteriaceae; genus Methylobacterium; species Methylobacterium sp. WL1. The sequence goes on from NZ_CP042823.1 coordinate 2,452,817, forward strand.
ATCTCTGCGCCTATGCGGGCACCGACCTGATCGCGTATCGCGCCGGAGATCCGGAGCGTCTGGTTTCGGCTCAGGCCGCCGCGTGGGACCCTGTGCTCGACTGGGCTCGGGACACCTTCGGCGCCCGCGTGATCCTCAGCGAGGGCGTGATGCATGTCGAGCAGCCGCCCGACACGGTCCGGTCGCTATCTGAGGCGGTCGCCGCGGTGGAGAGCCCGTTCCGGCTGGCCGGCCTGCACACGCTGACCACGCTGACCGGCTCGCTGCTGATCGCGCTCGCGGTCCTGCGCGGCCGCCTCAGCCCGGCCGAGGCCTGGGATGCTGCCCACGTGGACGAGACCTATCAAGCCGCCGTCTGGGGCCGGGATGCTGAGGCCGAGGCGCGGCTGGCGATCCGCCGGGCGGAGTTCGAGGCCGCAGCCGAACTGATCGCCAGCGTCTGAGGGAGGGCCCGGGTGGATTGCGCAGATGCGCTTGCGCAACATGCCCGGACTCGCTGCCACCAGGGCGCAGAACCGGCTGACAGGCTGCGAAGAGTGACTTAGAGTCCGGATATTCCAGCCTTCGGACCATCCATGCGCGTCGATCCTTGCCAAGACAGTCGTTTCGAAGGCGAACTGACGGCGCTGCTTTCCGACAAGCAGTCTTCCGACGACGCGTCGGTGCGCGAGGCGCTGTTCGCGGCCCTGTCACGGCTGGAGCGGCAGGCCCTGATCGCCGGCGCCGCGGATACCACTCTGCACAAGATCGCCGAGGCCCGATTCCTGGTCGGTATCCTGCGCGATGCGATGCGCCCGTCGCGGATCGCGCCCCTGCGGAGCCTGCTGCGGCTGGCGGGGGAGACCCGACCACTCGCGGAGGCCGACCCGGCCTGAGGCCGGGTTCAAATCCGGCCGCTGCGCCATCCCGGAGACATGCAAGGCGCCTTGGGATCTTAGAGTGTCCCAGGTGTTCGATACCCCCCTTGTCATCCCGGGGCCGCGAAACGGAGCTCGAAGTTGATAGCCGCCGACGGCTCAAGCCTTTGTAATACAGGCGGCTTTGGATCTCGGGCTCGCCTGAAGCGACTCGGGATGACAGAGTGAGGGACGCAGATATCGTCGGGATACGGGTTTGAGACGAGACCCCGGAAAAGCGGCAACGGTCTCGAAAATCCTCACCCCGCCGGCTGCGCCAGCGCTGCCCGGACCTTCCCCTCAAGCGAGGCGGGCTTGGCCGACGGCGCGAACCGGGCGACCACCTCGCCGTTCCGCGCGATCAGGAATTTCGTAAAGTTCCACTTGATCGCCCTGGTGCCGAACAGCCCCGAGCGTGCCCGCTTCAGGTGGTCGAACAGCGGGTCGGCGTCAGTCCCGTTCACCGCGACCTTGCCGAGCACCGGGAAGCTGACGTCATAGGTCAGCGCGCAGAAGCTCGCGATCTCGGCCGCGTCTCCCGGCTCCTGGGCGCCGAACTGGTTGCAGGGGAAGCCCAATACCGTCAGACCCTCGGCGCGATGGGCCCGCCACAGGGCCTCCAGCCCGGCATATTGCGGGGTGAAGCCGCAGCGCGACGCGGTGTTGACGATGAGCAGTACCTCGCCGCGATGTTGCGCGAGGGGATAAGGGCTGCCGTCCGCCGCCGGCACGGTGAAATCGTGGATCGTCGTCATGCCCGATCAGTCGGGCAAATGGCCGGATGCCGCAAGGGTGTTACGCGGCCTTCACCTTCTGCACGTCGAAGCTCGGACCTTGCGGGGTCATCCGATCGTGCGAGACGATCCGCTCGTCCGGCCCTACCACCCCGAGGCTGACGTCGCGGTCGGGCAGGACGACCGTGGTGGTCTTGTTGACGTGCACCAGCACGTGGCGCCGGAGGGGCACCGAGGCCGCTGCCCAGCGCTTGAGCTGGCCGTAATAGGGCTCCCGCCGCCAGACGTTCGCTTGGCCGGGATCGACCTGCACGTTCATGTTGCGGGACAGGGGGTCCAGGGTGAGCACCATCTTGGCGCGGTCGGGCTTCCATTCCGGGCCCAGCCAGCTCTCGGTCATCCAGAGGCAGTGGAACGCCCGGCAATGGTCGGGGCGCGTCGCGTGGATCGCGCAGCCCTGGCCGGCCTTGGTATGGCGGCACCACTGGCCCGCGACGCTCTCCACCGCCGGCACGTCGTAAACCTTGCAGCACAGGGTGCAGGCGCCGCAGGCGCGGCCTGGGGCCGGCTGCGCCACGAAGGTTTCGGGCGCGAGGACGGGTGAAGGACCGGAAGTGAGCATGAATCGTGCGTCGCGCGGGTCAAACACGGGGGCATGCATCCGGCAAAGGCCGGGCGCAGGGCCGCGGGACTACCTGCACGGGCATCGGGTCGGTAGTGTGGCGGATCCCCTGGGCATGAGGACGGTGCAAACGATGCTCTCGAATCTCGCGACCCGCGACGTAGAAACCCTGCTCCACCCCTACACCAACCTGTCGGCTCACCGACATACCGGCCCGCTGGTCCTGGAGCGCGGCGACGGCGTCCACGTCTACGACACGGAGGGCCGGTCCTACATCGAGGGCATGTCGGGGCTGTGGTGCACCGCGCTGGGCTACTCGAATGCGGAACTGGTGGAGGCGGCCCGGGTCCAGATGGGCCGGCTGCCCTTCACCCACCTGTTCTCCGGTCGCAGCCACGATCCGGGGATCGAGTTGGCCGAGACCCTCAAGGAGCTGATGCCGGTCCCGACCTCGAAGATCTTTTTCACATCGTCCGGGTCGGAAGCGAACGACACGCAGGTGAAGCTGACCTGGTACTACAACAACGCGGTGGGCCGGCCGCAGAAGAAGAAGATCATCGCGCGGCAGAAGGGCTATCACGGCGTCACCGTCGCCAGCGCCTCGATGACTGGCCTCACGGCGAACCACGCCGACTGGGACCTGCCGCTGCCCGGTTTCCTGCACGTCGCTTGCCCGCATTTCTACCGGGGCGCCCAGCTGGGCGAGACCGAGGACGCTTACTCGGCCCGCCTCGCCGACGAGTTGGAGCAGACGATCCTGCGCGAGGGCCCCGAGACGGTCGCGGCCTTCATAGCCGAGCCGGTGATGGGCGCCGGCGGGGCGATCGTGCCGCCGCGCGGCTACTTTGCGGCGATCCAGGCGGTGCTGGCGAAATACGAGGTCCGGCTCATCGCCGACGAGGTGATCTGCGGCTTCGGCCGGCTCGGCACATGGTTCGGCAGCGAGGCGCTGGGGATCCGGCCCGATTCGATCTCCTTCGCCAAGGCACTGACCTCCGCCTACATGCCGCTCGGCGGCGTCAGCATCGACGAGCCGCTCTACGAGGCGATGATCGGCCAGAGCGAGAAGCTCGGCACCTTCGGGCACGGCACCACCTATTCCGGACATCCCGTCGCGGCCGCGGTGGCGCTGAAGGCGATCGAGATCTACCGGCGCGACCGGGTGATCGAGGGCGCGGCCGAGAAGGCGCCGCACTTCCAGCGCCGGCTCTCGGCGCTGGCCGAGCACGACATCGTCGGCGAGGCCGGCGGCATCGGGCTGATCGGCGGGCTGGAGATCGTCGCCGACAAGGCCAGCAAGCGCCAGTACGAGCCTAAGGCCGGTGTGGCCGCCCGCTGCGTCGCCTTCGCGCAGGCCGAGGGCCTGATCGTGCGGGCGCTCACCGGCGACCGGGTCGCCGTCTGCCCGCCGCTGATCATCAGCCCCGACGAGATCGACGCGCTGTTCGACCGGCTCGGCCGGGCGCTCGACCGCACCCGCGACTGGATCCGCTCCGAGGGGCTGGAGGCGGTAGGCTAAGGGTCTGAACCGAGCCTTATCGAGGTGTTTGGCGCGACCTGTCCCGCTTGTCGTGCGACGCCGGGATCCTCGCAGCGGCGCTTCCGTGACCCGCCGCGTCATCCCGGGGCGCCGCAGGCGGGCCCGGGATGACGCGGCAACGGCTTGGTCGTTCGTTCGATTCCCCCGCTGTCGGCGGAGGCGTGTTCATCGAATGCCTCCGACGACCCCTCACACCGGGTCGCGCTGAGCCTCCGCCTGCGCGGTGGTCTGGATGCCCGTGGCGGTCAACGGCGTGATCCGCAGGGTGGTGATCCGGTTCTTGGCCTTTCGGATCACTTGGAAGCGGAATCCGTGAAAGTTGAAGGCGGTGCCCTGGTCGGGGATGGTCCGGGCTTCGTGGATGACCAGGCCCGCGATGGTGGTGGCCTCGTCGTCGGGCAGGTTCCAGTCCATCGCCCGGTTGAGGTCGCGAATCGGGACGCCGCCATCGACATTGACCGATCCGTCGCCCTGCGGGCGCACGCCCGAGACGGTGACATCGTGCTCGTCGGCGATCTCTCCGACGATCTCCTCCAGGATGTCCTCCAGGGTCACGAGGCCCATGACCTCGCCGTACTCGTCGACCACCAGGGCGAAGTGGGTCTTCTTGGTCAGGAACGCCTTGAGCTGGGCGCGCAGCGACGTCGTTCCCGGCACGAACCAGGTCTCCAGCGCCAGGGCCTCGACCTTCAGCCCCGAGGCGTCGCCGCCCGCCGCGTCGAGGGCCCGCAGCAGATCCTTGGCGTGGAGCACGCCCACGATGTTTTCGAGCGTGCCGCGCCAGAGGGGCATGCGGGTATAGGGCGAGGCCAGCACCGCCCGGACGATGTCCTCGGAGGGCTGGTCGGCGTCGATCGCCCGCATCTTGGTGCGGTGGACCATCACGTCCGAGACCGACAGGTTCGATAGGTCGAGCAGACCGCCGAGCATGTCGCGCTCGGCCTTGGCGACGCCACCCTCCCGGTGCATCAGCGCCACCTGCCCACGCAGCTCCTCGGAGGCGGTGAGGATCGACTGGTGCTCGCCGATGGTGATGCCGAACGGCTTCAGCATCAGCCGAACCAAGTGCTCGATGGAGATCGCCGCCGGGCCCATGATGGCGACCGCGAAGGCTACCGGCCGGGCCATCAGCAGGGCCGCCTTGTCGGGCTTGGAGATGGCCAGCGTCTTCGGCAGTACCTCGGCGAAGACGATGACCAGCACCGACATGCCGACGGTCGCGTAGATCACGCCGTTCTTGCCGAACAGGGCGGTGAGCACGCTGGTGGTGAAGGCCGAGGCGCCGATCGCCACGATGTTGTAGCCGATCAGCATCGCGCCGATGAAGCGCTCCCGGATCGCCAGGATGCGGTTGACGATCGCCGCCCGCGGGTCGCCCGACTGTTCGAGGGCGTGCATCCGCGCCCGGGAGGCGGCCGTGAAAGCGGTCTCGGCGCCCGCAAAGAAGGCCGAGAGCAGCAGTGAGATCACCACGATGCTCGCGGCGAACCACAGGTCGATATGGGTGTCCATCGGTTCCAAGAGGCACGACTCGGGCGGCAGGAAGGCCGCCCATATAGCGTCTCGTTCGGGTTATTGCGCGCCGATCCGGCGCACCGTCCACGTCGCCCAGTAGACCGGCCGCCCGTACAGGGTCGAGGCGTCGCGCCCTGAGGCCGTCGGTGCCAGCCGGTCGAGCCAAGTCAGGAACCCGGCCTTGCCCGGATAGATCGCAGGGGTGTCGAGATTGCCCTGCGCATCCGTCATCCAGAAATGCGCGCTGCGGTCGTAGCGGCCGGTGCCGTCGCCCCCTGAGCGGAGCCCGAGATAAGCCGGCGAGCGGCCGGCCGCCATCGGGTCAGCGTAGAGGGTGAGTGCCCCGATCCCGTCGAGGTTCATGTCGGGCGTGTATTGCAGGCAGATATCGGCCACGGGCCCCCCCGGGGCGTTGGCCGGGCGTTGGCAGGTGTAGGACACCGCCCAGCGCTGCATGCCCTTGGCGCGCGCTACCCGGACGATGCTCCCGGGCGGCAGCGGCCCGGCGAGACTTTTCGCCGCCGACCAAACCTTCGCGGCCGAGAGGTCCTTCGAGGTGCGCAGGTAGAGCGCTGTGCGGCGCTTCTCGGGGGCGAGCCCGCAATCCTCGGGCACTACGTCCGTGTAGACGTAGTGGTAGGTGCGGTCGACCACGCTAATCGAGCCCGCGAGCCCGTGGGTCTCGAAGGCCGGCGCCGGGCAGGACGAGGCGATCGGCTTGCCGGCCTCGTCGGCCACCGGGGCGGGGGTCGGCGGCGTGCCGCGACCGCCGGGGGTGAACGGCGTCCAGGCAAGCCCGTAGCCGTCCGGGCTGCGCGTGCGGATCTCGAAGGTCTGGAAGTCGAGGGTGCGGGCCGCGATCTGCACCCGTCGCCTGATGTCGGCCGGCTGGTCGGCGGCCTCGTCCCGCGCGGACTTGCGGCGCCCGCGCCGCCGGCCCGCCGACTCGGGTTCCGGGTCGCCGCCGACATTCACCCGCTCCTGCCCGAGCAGGAAGACGTAGCTGTAGGCCTCCCCGGCCCAATCGCGGCCCGAGACCGCGATCGGGTCGCGGGGGCCGATACCCTCGGCGGTCGGAAGCGGCTCGGACCAGCCGCGGCCCCGCGCACGCTCCTCGGGGAGATCGACCCAGAACCGGTCGGCCGAGGGCGGCAGCGTCGTGGCCAGCGCCTCCGGGCTGCGCCCGGTGCGAAGGGACCCACCGTCGCGGCTGTCGGTGGCGCGCCGCTCCGGGCAGGGCTCGTCCCGCCGGCGCGACGCCAGCGGGCTCTGGCCCTGAAAGATCATCTGCAGCGGCCCCGGCGTCTCCGCGCGCGGCAGCCGCAGGATCTGGACGCCGCGCACGAATGCGCAGGGCGCCGGCGCGATCAGCACGCCCTCTGCCTCGGTCCCGTCGCGGCAGATCTCCAGGCCGCCGCCCCCGGTTACGTAGCAGCTCGGCGCGCTGGCCTCGGCGGCCCGAGCCTCGGCCGGAGGCGGTGCTGCGACGAAGCCGAGCACCAGGGCACCGAGCAGCGCCGCGGTCCGCGACGGCAAACACCAGGGCTTGTCGTGGTTGTTAGACTGACAATCGACGGTATCGGCAGGCGTCGTCGCGGCGGCGTTCAAAGATGTCACGTCTATCGCCGCTGTCGTTCGGGTTGTTGGAAAGGATCGGCAGCCTCTAGCCTATGGTCCGGCAAGCGGAAAGTGGCGTGGACCACGCATGCCGGGGCCGGCGTCGCACCTGTCGCGTTCGGCGAGGCGAACCCGGCGGCCACTCGCCCGTTGTCGCGGCTTGAGGGCGGAAACGTCCGACCCAGTCAGCGTCCGGAGACCAGCGCATGGATATCGCCGTCGAGACCGTCACCGACATCGTTCTGCGGCTGCGCGCCATCGAGGTGAAGGAGGGCAACACCGATCCGGATTCGGGCTCGAACCCGATCGACGACGGCTCCACCGACGTACTTATCTCGGGCACCGACGACGCAACGGAATCCGAGGTCCGCGGCGCCATCGCGGGCCTCGACGACGACGCCCGGGCCGAACTGCTCGCCCTCCTGTATGTCGGCCGCGGCGACATGGAGCCGGAGGAGTGGGGCGAGGCGGTCCGCTTCGCCCGCGAGCGTGAGGCCGCGGGCGAAGGCGCCGTGAAGGAATTGCTGGGAGCGCCCGATGCCGGCGACCTCCTGGAGGAGGGCCTCGACGCGATGGGGCTGACCCCCGAATTGCCGCAAGCCTGAGCCGCTCGACGGAGACCGGCCCCATGGCTTCACGGGTTCGCCGCGGCGCCACCAAGGCGCTGCGGGTCCTCACCCGCCCGGTCCGTCGCGCCCAGGGGCACGGCGGCTCCGGCCTCGGCGGGCTCGTGGTCGAGCCTTATCGCGGCTACGGCTCGCGCGATGAGATCTTCCTGATCGGCCGGGTGTTCCGGCAATCGCCCGGCATCCCCGGAGAGGACCCGGATTCCTTCAGGGCCCAGTGGCGCGACCTACGCCGCCGCATCGCCCGGCGCACGGTGGCGGGCGCTGCGATCACGGCCCGGTTCGGCGGGGACGCGACCCGGGTCGAGACTGACCGCGATGGCTATTTCCGCCTGCGTCTCCAACCGCGCGACCTGCCGGGGCAGCCTGGCGCATGGCATCCGGTGGACCTCGTCCTCGAAGATACGACACCGATCCCCGCCGAGGGCGCGGTGTTCATCCCGCCAGACGGCTGCCGCTGCGTGGTGATCAGCGACATCGACGACACGGTGATGCACACCGGCGTCGCCAACAAGCTGAAGATGCTCTGGCGGCTGTTTGTGGAGGATGCCGACAGCCGGGTTGCGTTCCCGGGTGTCGCCGCCCTGTACCGGGCCCTGCACGCGGGTGCCGGCGGAGCCGAGGGCAACCCGATGCTCTACGTCTCCCGTGCGCCCTGGGGCCTCTACGAGATGCTGTCGGAGTTCTTCCAGCGGCACGGCATCCCGGTTGGCCCGGTGCTGTTCCTGCGGGAATGGGGCCTGTCCTGGACGCACCCGCTGCCGCGCCGGGCCACCGACCACAAACAGGCGCTGATCCGGCACATGCTGTCGCTCTACCGCGACCTGCCTTTCGTGCTGATCGGCGACAGCGGCCAGCACGATCCGGAGGTCTATGCGCAGATCGTCGAGGAGCATCCCGGGCGGGTGCTGGCGGTCTACATCCGCAACGTCTCCAACGGTGCCACCCGGGTCGAGGAGATCGTCCGGCTGGCCGGCGCCGTGGCCCGGGCGGGCTCCAGCCTCGTGCTCGCCGCCGACAGCGTCGCCATGGCGGAGCACGCGGCCGGGATTGGGCTGATCACCGCGGACGCGGTCGCCCGGGTCGCCGACGAGCATGCCGGCGCCGACACCCCACCGCGCCGCGAGACCGCAAGGATCACCGCCGAGCCCGGCGGAACCACCACCGAGGCCGCGATCTCGCCCGACGCCGTGGCGGATGCCTTGGTCGGCGACGGAACCGTGCCGGCCACCGTCGTCGTGGAGCCGGAATGCCCGGCCTCCCTGCCCCGGGCAACGGTGTGATGATTTAGGGGAAGATGAGGGAATTTTTCCGGGCTTGCGGAAGCCTACGCCGTCACCGCGGAATGCGTGCAGCCGGGATCGAGGCCGGTCTTCAGCGGATCGACGGCACGTTGCAAGCCCAGCACCTCACGGCCCCGGGTGCTCCGGAAGCCAAGACGATGATCGGCGCGATGGCCCGGCTCCCGGACGCGCATCTGGCCCGCTGAGAGCCCGGGGCTCGGCACCTTGTGGTGAGCAACGCTCTCCCCATGTTGCAATGCAGCATTTCAGAGAACGCGCTTCTCGTTCCGAGCGGGCCTCCTAGGTTGGAGCGCTCGCGTGCCGGCCCCCACTCGTGTCGATCCCCGGAGCCCCTCCGTGCAAACCTATACCCTCGCGATTGCCGACGGCGTGCTGTTCGCCTGCCTGCCCGACGAGGCCGACATCTCGGCCGCGATCACCGAGGCCGCGGCGACCAATTACGGCTTCGGCCTGAACCTCGACATCGTCCGCGGCGCGACACTCACGAACGCCAAGGCGCCGGAGGACGAGGTCGTCTGGCAGGAAGGCTCGGACAGCGAACTGCTCGATGAGCAGGGGCGCCGCTACCGCTACGCGGTTCGCCGTCACTCCTGATCGTCACTGCACCAGTACGGCCTGGCTGCAGATGGTACCGTCCATCTCGACATCCGCGTAGCCGATCCGCACGCCGAGGCTGCGCAGGACCTGATCGAGCACCAGATCGAGGGGCGCAGCGGCGAGGCTGAGCGTCGTGGCCAGCGAGGTCTGGAGCAGCGGGGTCAGGCCGAAGCCGTTCAGGTTCAGGCTGAGATTGCTCAGCAGGCTGCCGGTCAGCGATTGCGCGATATTGCCGGACGACACGGTGCGTACGGTGTTGTTAGCGATATCGGCCTCCGTGAAGGTCAGCGTCTGAGTCGTCGCGCCGATATTGGTGACTGTCCGGCCGCCGATATTGATCAGCGGCAGCCCAATCAGCACGGCCGGCTGCGACAGGTCCGGGCTTGTGGTGCCCCCGTTGATCGAAGCCCGGTTCACCGCCGCGATCGCAAGGGTCGCGACGCCGGTCTGCACCTCGATGGTGGCCTGGCGTCCGCCGTTGGCTCCCGAGCAGGTGAGCGTGCGCAGCGTCCCCTGGGCGGACGCAACCTCGGCATAGACCGGCAGATAGACGGTTCCGAGACCGAGCGGGGCCGAGACCGTGGCCTCGATAAGCAGCCGGGTCTGGGCCGTCTTTACCGTGACGTTCGGGCTTCCCGGCCGGACCCAGCCGGAGCTGCGGCGGCGTTCGCCGATCGCCAGGGTCAGCCGGGTCGAGAGCAGCCCCGGCACGGTGGCGCCGAGATCGATCGCCACCTGGTTCTGGCCGTTGGCCAGGGACGCGGTGGCGGCCAGGATGTCCATCACCTGCAAGGACGGGCCGGCCAAGCCGCGTCCGGGGGCGAGGGCCGCCACGTCGCCCAGCGCATCGACTTGGCCGAGCGGCACGAGGTTGCCGGCGTTCGGCAGCGCGTTGAGGATGCTCGAGAGGGCCGCCACGGTGGCGGAACTGCCCTGCGCGGCAACCCGGATCGCCATCAGGATCTGCCCGACGCTGGCGTTGGCCTTCACGATATCGGTGTAGTTGGCCGCCTGCAGGTTGAGGCTTGCCGCCAGTGCGTCGAGGACGCGCAGGCCGTCGACCTTGGCGCTGGCCAACGCGTTGTAATCGCTCACGCCCAGCGTCAGCTTGGCCCCGAGCAGGGCTCCGAGGACGGCGTTGGCGATCCCGCCGCTGAGGCCCACGGTGCCCGAGCCAATCGTGAAGGCCGCGAATTGCGCGCTGGCCGCCGTGCCGGTGACCCGGATCGGCACGCTGCCGGGCAGCCCGATCGCCCGGCCGAAGGTCACCGGGACCGTGGTCGCGAGCCCGACCCGCACGGCGTTGGCCGGGCTCACGCCGGGGTTGAACCGGCTGCCGGGCGCGACATTGGGCGCGCTGGCGTCGTAACCGCCGGTCGCCACCGTCGCCTGCGCGGTGGCATAGCCGTTATCGCCCAGCGAGCGGCGCGCCACCGTGTCCGCCTTGGCCGGGTCCACGGCGGCGAGCATCGCGGCGATGTCGGCCGCACCCTGTGCCTTACGACGGGCCTGGAACACCTGACCCAGATCGATACCGACGGCGCCGGCCCCCATCAGCAGGGAACTGCCGAGCGCCACCAGGATCACCACGTTGCCGCCTCGGGCCCGGCCGAAGCGCCGCGCCCAGATGGCCGCGCGCCATCGGTTCACAGGCCGCCCTTCCGGACGCTGATGCTGCTGCGCAGGACGCTGGGCAGCATCGGGATCAGCTTGGAGAAGACGTTGATCCCCAGTGCGTTGGCGTCCAGCGTGACGGTGACCGTGTAGAGCGTGGCATCGCTCGGATCGGGGCCGACCAGGACCTTGATGGTCTCAGGTCGGAACATCGCGCCGCCGCTGAGGCTGCGGTTCACCATGGTCTGCGCCAGGGTCGCGCGCTCGACGTCTGTGACGCCCGCGATGGAGGCGCGGGCCGCCTCGGCCGCAATCTGGCGCAGGTTGTGGATGGCGCCCAGACAAATGCCGAAGGCAGTAATGCCGGCAAACAGCATCAGCAGCAGCGGCGCGACGAGCGCGAACTCCACCGCCGAACTGCCGCTCCGGCAGGCCAGACCGGGCCGACCGCCACACCGAAGCCTCTGGACCCAGCCCATCGAAACGCCCTCCGGGTGCCGAGCCGCCGCGGCGGCTGCACAACCCATGGTGGCATCGATCCTCTAATCAAAGGTTGTGATCACCATCCGAATTCCAGTGTTTCCAGGCGAATACGGTCGATTAGATTTCTACCGTCGGTCGCAGCGTTCCAATTCCCGACGGGTCGAACGCTGCACTCTTGATCACGACGTGAACGGGGCGTCCGGGGGTTAACCCCAGTTCGCGGTATGCCGCCGCGGTGACCCGCGCGGCCACCAGTGCGCCGTTGCAATCGATCTCCACCGCGACCTCGGCGCCGCTCAGGGTCACGGTCGCGACCTGGCCGGGGAGGATATTGCGGGCGCTCAGGCCCCGGGGCCGCTCGGTCGCCACCAGCACGTCACGGGCCGGGATCCGCACGCGCAGCCGCGTTCCGGGCGGGCGCGCCGCCAGGCCGGGTACCAGCAGCTGACCGGCCGTGCCGGTCAGGCGGGTCAGCCCGGTCTCCGGATCAGTCCCCTCTACGACCATGTCGAGGAGCGCGCCGGCTTCCGCCTCGTGGACAGGCACCAGATCGGCCCGGCGCAGAATCGCCTCGGCGGGACCGGACGCGGCCACGCTCCCCTCCTCCAGCACGATCACCGTGGTCGCGAGCCGTGCCACCTCGGCCACCGCGTGGCTGACGTAGACGACCGGCACGCCGGCCTCGTCACGCAGGCGCTCGATATACGGGAGGATCTCGGCCTTCCGGGCCTCATCGAGGGCCGCCAGTGGTTCGTCCATCAGCAGCAAGCGCGGCTTGGCGAGCAGCGCCCGCCCGATCGCCACCCGCTGGCGCTCGCCCCCCGACAGGCCGGCGGGGCGGCGGTCGAGGAGGTGGCCGATCCCCAGCATCTCGGTCACCGCCGCGAAGCCGGCCGGGTCGGCGGGCCGGCGCCCGAACACGCGACCGTAGCCGAGATTGCTCCGCACGCTGAGATGCGGGAACAGCCGCGCGTCCTGGAACACCACACCGACCCGCCGCCGGTGGGGCGGCAGGAAGATGCCCGCCGCGGTATCGACCAGCGTCGCCCCGCCGGCGTCGATCCGGCCGCGATCCGGCCGGGCCAGCCCGGCGATCAGGTCGATCAGCGTCGTCTTCCCCGATCCCGAGCGCCCGAACAAAGCGGTCAGTCCCGGGCCCGCCGTGAACGCCGCATCGAGCGCGAAGGCGCCCCGCCGGAGCTGGACGTCGACGGCGATGCTCATGGCGCATACCCGCCGTGGCACGGGCGGCGGCGCGGCGCGTTGGCACCCGCCACGGAGCCTCCACGATGATCACGGTCCACCACCTCGAGAACAGCCGTTCGCAGCGCGTGCTGTGGCTGCTGGAGGAACTTGCCCTCCCCTATACGGTGAAGCGGTACGATCGGGATCCGCAAACCATGCGGGCGCCCCCGGACCTCATCGCTATCCATCCCCTGGGCAAGGCGCCGATCATCACGGAGGACGAAACGGTGGTGGCCGAGACCGGCGCCATCGTCACCTACCTGACCGACCGGGCCGGCGGCGCCCTGGTGCCCGCTCCGGGAACGCCCGAACGCGCGTGCTACACCTATTGGCTGCACTACGCCGAGGGCTCGGCCATGCCGCCGCTGCTGCTGAAGTTGGTCTTCGGTCGCTTGGCTCCGCAGAGTCCCTGGGCCTTGCGGCCCCTGGTCCGCGGGATCGCCGACACGGTGCTCAAGAGTTTCGTCGATCCGGATCTGCGGCGGCACGCGGCGTTCTGGGAGGGGGAGCTTGCCGACAGGCCGTTCTTCTGCGGCGCGGAGTTCACCGCGGCCGACATCATGATGAGCTTCCCGCTGGAGGCCTTCGCGGCCCGCGGAACCGGGACCGGGCCGCGGGTCACGGCCTGGCTCGCGCGCATCCATGCCCGCCCGGCCTACGCCGCGGCGTTGGAGCGGGGTGGTCCCTACGCGTACGCCTGAGCGGCGGTCGCATCGGGCGACGGTGGGGCGTCCCGCCATCAGCCCGCCTGCAGCCGGCGCGCGGCGCGGGACGCCAGGAACTCCGAAACCAGCAGGGCCGCCACCGACAGGGCGACCGAGATCAGGGTGAGGCGCAGCGCCGGCCCCTCCCCGCCCGGGACCTGGGTCAGCGTGTAGATCGCCGAGGGCAGGGTCTGGGTTTCCCCGGGGATGTTCGACACGAAGGTGATCGTCGCCCCGAACTCGCCCATCGCCTTGGCGAAGGCCAGCACGGCACCCGCGATGCAGCCCGGGAGGCTGAGCGGCAGCGTGACGGTGAGGAATACCGCGAGCGGGCTCGCCCCGAGGGTGCCGGCCGCCTGCTCGAGCCTGGGATCGACCGCCTCGATCGACAGCCGCATCGCCCGCACCATCAGGGGGAACCCCATCACCGCGCAGGCGAGCGCCGCCCCGGTCCAGCGGAAGGCGAAGACGATGCCGATCTCCGCAAGGGCGCTGCCGAGGAAGCCGCGCCGGCCGAGCGCCAGCAGCAGCAGGTATCCGGTCACCACCGGCGGCAGGATCAGCGGAAGGTGGACCAGACCGTCGAGCAGTGCACGCCCGGGGAACCGGCGTCGCGCCAGCAGCCACGCCACCGCGAGCCCCGGCAGCAGGCTCGCGAGGGTCGCCACGCTGGCCACCCGCAGGCTCAACGTGACGGCGTTCCAGGCGTCGGGGGGGAGGCCGAACACGGCCGCGGGCGCGGACGGCTACCGGCTTGCGCCAGGCTTGCCCACCACCCTGAAGCCCTGGCGCTCGAAGGAGGCCCTTGCCGCCGGGCCGCGCAGATACGCCAGCAGGGTGGCGGCATCGGGGTTGCGCGAATCCTTGATCAGTGCGGCCGGATAGACGATCGGCGGATGGCTGTCGGACGGGAAGGTCGCGACCACGTGGACGCCCGGCTCGGCGGCCGCGTCCGTGGCGTAGACGATGCCCAACGGCGCCTCGCCGCGGGCCACTAGCAGCAGCGCCGCGCGCACGTTCTCGGCCTGGGCAACCTGCCCCTTCACGGCGTCCCAGGCCCCGAGCTTCTCGAGGGCGGCCTTGCCGTACTTGCCGGCCGGGACGGCGTCGATGGTCGCCATCGCCAGCTTGCCACCGTTGAGGATCCGGGTGAGCGTAGAACCGAGATCCGGCGCCAGGGCGACCTCCGGGTCGGACCCGCCCTCTTTCGGCTCGGACGCGATCAGCACCAGGGCGTTGCGCAGGAGATCGACGCGCGTGTCGGGCTTCAAGCTGCCGGCCTTCTCGGCGTAGTCCATCCAGGCCTGGTCGGCTGAAATGAACAGGTCGGCCGGCGCCCCCGCCTCGATCTGCTTGGCCAGGGCATTCGAGCCGGCATACGAGATCCGGGTGATCGTGCCGGTTTCCTTCGTCCAGCCTGCCGCCGCGTCGTCCAGCGCGTTCTTCAGGCTCGCCGCGGCGAAGACGACCACCGGATCGGCGGCCCTCGCCGTCCCGGCAACCGGGACGACGGCCAGCACGGCGATGAGCGTCAAGATCCGTCTTGTGGGTCGCATCGGCTCGGGAATCCCGTGGCGGGCCCCGTGAACCGGCCGCCTGCGCCCGGGACCTTAAGTGCGGTGCCCCGGCGGGCCAAGCGCCGTTCAGCCGCGCGGTGTCTCCCGGCGCTCCCGTGGCGCCGCCTCGGCCCGGTGCAGCCGGCTCAGCAGGACCAGGAGATGACCTGGAAGCGGGCCGTCCGGCGCCGGCCCGCCGAAGATCCGTTCACGGGGTGAGGGAGGGACAGCCCCATCGTTGACGATGGTGGGGCCGCGCGGTCCGGAACGCCTGGACTTGGTCACGCTGTACGCACCCTGCTTGGTCACGCGTCTGGCGAAAGCTGGCAAAAACGTCGGCACACGTCGCCAGTTCCGCGGGCGATCCATGGATTCTGTGGTTAACGCTTAGACACCGTGCCGCATTCCTGGGCGCGATCCGCTGCGAATCCAGCTGCGCGATCCGTCTCACCAGGTCCGAATGTCGCGCCGCTCGTGCTGCTCGCCCTCGGGCACCGGACCCATCCCGGCCGCGACCAGGATGGCCCACAGCGTGGCCACAAGGGTCGTCGCGAGCGTGACGGCGACGCTGACGAGCAGGGGTGAGTTCATGGCGACGCTGTCATCTGTCAAAACGGGCGCGCCGGCTCACGAAGCGCGGCGCGCCAGAGTTGAGGGTCTGGCCTTGGGAAAGCCGAGACTGTTGTAATCAGCGAAATCCTGCGCGGAAACTGATTTAAATCGATTTCTGTCCGGTGATTGTCAGATGTGTCGAAGCAGCAACAAATTGGCAATCCTGGTCTCCGACGCGATGAGATCGTGGCGTCGGATACGGTTTTTTCGCATCTGCCCCTGTAATGCGGCGCGCTCCGGGGCTACAGCCCGGCACCATGCTCGAAGGTCTGCCGCCCCACCGCCCGACTCACATCCTGCGCCTGACGACCGATGAGCGGTCGGCCCGGGCCATGACGGATCTGCTGGGCGAGATGTTCGATCCCACCGAGACCGCCGTGGCGGCGTTCGAGGATGCGGATGGCTTCACCTGGCGGCTCGAGGCCTACTTCGCCGACGCGCCGGACGAGGCGTACGTCCGCGACCTGATCCGCCCGGTGATCGGGGACGAGGCCGACGTCGCCGAGTTCCGCACCATCGAGCAGCAGGATTGGGTCCGCACCTCCCTGGAGGGGCTGAAGCCGGTCCGGGCCGGCCGCTTCCTCGTGCACGGCGCACATGACCGCGACGCGGTGCGCGGCAACGATCTGCCGATCGAGATCGAGGCGGCCCTGGCGTTCGGCACGGGCCATCACGGTACGACCCTCGGCTGCCTGCGGGCGCTGGTCTCGGAGTTGAAGCGACGGCGTCCGGCGCATGTGCTGGATGTGGGCACCGGAACCGGGATCCTGGCCTTCGCGGCCGCCAAGGTTTTGCGGCAGGCGGTTGTGGCGGGCGACCTCGACGGCGAGGCGGTCCGGACCGCCCGGGAGAACGCCCGCCTTAACGGCCTTGGGCCCTATCTCAAACTCTACGAGGGTCCCGGCGTACGCCACCGGCTCGCGGACCGGACGCGGCACTTCGACCTCGTCTTCGCCAACATCCTCGCGCGGCCCCTGCGCCGCCTCGCTCCGACCCTGTCGCGCGTGGTCGCGCCTGCGGGCGTGCTGGTCCTGTCAGGCCTGATCGAGCGTGACGTGGCGGGTGTGCTCTCAGCCTACCGCCACCAGGGCTTCCATCTCGTGAGAAGCGGCCTGATAGAGGGCTGGGTCGCCTTGGTGCTGGCCCGCGGCGGTGCGGCGAAGCGGCCCCGGCGCTGAACCGGGACCCGGGCCGCGCATTGCCCGGGCATGAGCCAGACGCCGCGCCCCAATCCGCCGTCCGATCCCATCACCGAGGGCGCGCAGGCCCGGGCCCGGGGCCGTCCCAAGGATTCCTGTCCCTATCCGGCCGACTCACCCGACCGCATCGCCTGGCTCGAGGGTTATGATGGCGTGCCATCCGGCAAAGCCCCGGATCTGCCGATCGCCGACGCCTGATTCCGTCGTACCGCCGGGAATCCCAAACCGTCCGTGCACTAACGCGCGGTCCGGAGCCGTCCAGGCCCCGTCGATCCTTCTGGCAACGCCTCGACGACCGGGCTTTCCGCATCGTCCGCGTGTGCGACCGGGGCGCCGAGCGCAGCCATCAGGACGCGCAGACCCTCGACCCACTCCTCCGCCTCCGCAAGCGAAGCGAAGCCGTCGCGCCGGATCACCGTATCCGGCTCGATCGTGGTGATGGCGTCGAAGAGACCGTCGGCTCTGTCGCTGATTCGGTAGAAGACGCGGCGTGGCATGACCTGGGAGATAGGGCAAAGATCTGGCGTGATAAGATTGCGCGCGACTCTAAACCATAGGTTACGCCCGCGAGCATCATCCGAAAGGTGGGTGGACGGCTCGAAAAACCGCGCTGCGCACGATCCACGCGTCGATTCCGCCCGGTTGCGACGAGGGACCGCCCGGCGATAGGGTCCGCGCATGACAGAGCCAAGTCCGCCCCGCCACCGGTTCCAGACCTTCGACGATCCGAGCCATCGCAAGGGCGTGGAGCGCATCGAGGCCTTGCGCGCGGCCCTGCGCGAGACCGCCGTCGACGGGTTCGTGGTGCCCCGGGCCGACGAGCATCAGTCGGAATACGTGCCGGCCGACGCGGAACGGCTGGCGTGGCTCACCGGCTTCACGGGCTCGGCCGGAACCGCCCTGATCCTGATCGAGTCGGCCGCCCTGGTCGTCGATGGGCGCTACACCCTGCAGGCACCCGAACAGGTCGATACCGGGGTCGTCACCGTGGTGCCGCTGGCCGAATCGACCGCGGAGGCCTGGATCGCCGACAACCTCAAGCGCGATCAGGTTCTCGGCTACGATCCCTGGCTGCACACGCCGGACGGCGTCGCTCGCCTGGAACGGGCCGCCGTCAAGGCCGGCGGATCGCTACGGCCCGTGCCGAACCTCGTCGACGCCGTCTGGGCCGGCCGTCCGAAGCCGCCGGCCGGGCCGGTGGTTCCCCATCCCGAGGCGTTCGCGGGTGAGTCGGTCGCCGACAAGCTCACCCGTGTGCGCACGGCCCTGGCTGAGGGCGGCTGCGATGCCCTGGTGATCTCCGACCCGCACAATCTCGCCTGGGCGTTCAACCTGCGCGGCTCCGATGTCGGCCATACGCCGCTGGCGCTGGGCTACGCGATCCTGCCACGCGAAGGGCGGGCGCGGCTGTTCCTGGTCTCGCCCAAGGTCGATCCGGCCCTGCGCACGGCGCTGGCGCCGGTCGCCGAGATCCTGTCGCGAGCCGACCTCGATGACGGGCTCGGCTCGCTCAGCGGTGTGCGCGTGCGGGTCGATGCGGCGACGGGCGCCGTGGCCCTGAAGGAGAAGATCGAAGCCGCGGGCGGGACCGCCGATATCGGCAAGGACCCGATCACCGGCATGAAGGCGGTCAAGAACGCCGCCGAGATCGCTGGCGCGCGCGCCGCCCACACCCGCGACGGCGCCAGCGTCGTGCGCTTCCTGGCTTGGCTCGACGGCGCCGCCGCCACGGGGGGCTTGAGCGAGATCGCCGCCGTGGAGGCCCTGGAGGATTTCCGCGCGGCCGGCGGCGACCTGCGCGACGTGTCGTTCCCGACAATCTCGGGCTCCGGCCCGAACGGGGCGATCGTGCATTACCGGGTTACGCGCACAAGCGACCGGACCGTGCGGGCCGGCGAGCTGTTCATGATCGATTCCGGGGCTCAATACCCGGACGGCACCACCGACATCACCCGGACGGTCGCGGTCGGCGCGCCGACGGATGCGATGCGCGACCGCTTCACCCGGGTGCTGAAGGGACATATCGCCATCGCCCGGGCGGTGTTCCCAAAGGGCACGACCGGCGCCCAGATCGACGCATTCGCCCGCGCTCCGCTGTGGCAGGCCGGGCTCGATTTCGACCACGGCACCGGTCATGGCGTCGGCGCCTTCCTGTCGGTGCATGAGGGTCCGCAGCGCATCGCTAAGACCGGGACCGTGGCGCTGGAGCCCGGCATGATCCTGTCGAACGAGCCGGGCTACTACGCCCCGGGCGCCTACGGCATCCGGATCGAAAACCTCGTCCTCGTCGAGCCCCGTGAGATCCCTGAAGGCGAACGCCCGATGCTCGGCTTCGAGACCCTGACGCTCGCACCCTACGATCGGCGGCTGATCCGCCCGGACCTGCTCGAGCCGGAAGAGCGGGCCTGGATCGACGCCTACCACACCCGGGTGCGCGACACACTGGCGCCGCTCGTCGATGCCGGAACCCGCGGCTGGTTGGACCGCGCCACTGCGCCTCTGGCGCTCTGATCCGGGCGCCTTCGAGTGCGCCCCGGTGCAGAACGTGCGCCTCGGCCACACGCAAGGATCGGATGGTGACGATGTCCGGCGGGTCCAGCTGATCGTCTGCGACGACGCCACCGACCCGCTCGACGGTGACAAGCTTTGCGACGTCGGCTTGGCGATACGCAAAGCTCTTTAGACGGCCGGCGAAACGCTGCGCGTCATCGCCGAGCACGGCGAACAGCGCGAGCTCCACGAACTCAGTGAAGGGTCGCCCTCTCCCTCATCCTGTTCGAGCCCCGCTGAGCGCCTCAGCGGCGTCGTGGCCGATGGCTCATGGGCTGGAGCGCAGGACAGGGCCCGAACCGGCGCGCTATAAGGCCCGTCACGAGACGACCCGCCTGCGTCTCGGAGATGACGCGGGTGAAACCGCGGCCGACCCGCGCGCGAAGGGACAGCATGATCCGCCGCCTCGCATTCCTTGTCCTGGCCCTTACCGCAAGCCTGTCGGCCGCGTCGGCGCAAGGCTTCCGCACGCCACCCGACTTGGTGCGGTCGAGCCTCGTGGCCGAGCCGATCGCGGTGGCCGGGGCGCAGCCGTTCACCCTGGCGGTGCGGATGCAGGTGAAGCCGGGCTGGCACGTCTACTGGCGCAACCCGGGCGATTCCGGTCTGCCCCCCGAAGTGACCTGGACCTTGCCGGCGGGCTTCAACGCCGGCGCGATCCGGTGGCCCGCCCCCGAGCGCATCGCGATCGCGACGCTGATGAACTACGGCTACGAGGGCGAGGTCACCCTGCTCGTGCCGGTCACGCCGCCGCCGAGCCTCGACCCGGCCGATCCGGTGCGGATCCAGGCCAAGCTGACCTACCTGGTCTGCGAGACCGAATGCGTCCCGGGCTCCGCCGACCTCGCCTTGACCCTGCCGGTGGGCGAGCCCCGGCCAGATGCCGGGCAGGCTGCCATGTTCGAGCGGGCTCGCACCGCATTGCCCGCCCCTGCGCTCTGGCCGCTGCAACTCTCGAGTCAGGGCGACACGCTGCAACTCGACTTCGCCGCGGCCGGCCTAAAGCCCGAGTCTATCAAGGCTGCATCGTTCTTCCCCTATTCCGAGACCGCCATCGACAACGCCGCCGTCCAGGTGATGCGCGTCGACGCATCCGGCCTGCACCTCACCCTCGCGCGGAGCACCCCGACGGACCCGGCACCGGCCGCCCTGCCGGGCGTGCTCACCGTGGAGGAGACGACCGGCGCCGAAACGCATCGCCTGGCCTTCGCGTACGGGGACGAGCCGGTTGCACCGGTCCCAGTGGCTGCACCCGAGGCTTCCGCCGCAGCCCAACCGGTCGCCCCGGCCTTCGACGCGCTGACCCTGGCGACCGCGGCGGGCCTGGCCTTTCTGGGCGGGCTGATCCTCAACCTGATGCCCTGCGTCTTTCCCGTCCTGTCGATCAAAGTGCTCGGCCTCGTCCGGCATGCCGGCGAGAGCGCGGCGCGCGTGCGCCTGCACGGCCTCGCCTACACGGCTGGGGTGATGGCAAGCTTCCTAGGCCTTGCAGGCTTGCTGCTCGCCCTCAAGGGCGGCGGGGCCGCGATCGGCTGGGGCTTCCAGCTGCAATCGCCGGCCGTGGTGGCCGGGCTCGCCTATCTGCTGCTCGCCATGGGCCTGAGCCTTTCGGGGGTTGTCCATGTCGGCGGTCGGCTCACCGCCATCGGAGACGGGCTCGCCCGGCGCTCGGGTCTCAGCGGCTCATTCTTTACGGGCGTTCTCGCGACCCTGGTGGCAACCCCCTGCACGGCACCGTTCATGGGCTCGGCCGTGGGCTTCGCGCTGACCCAGAGCGCCGGCGTCGCGCTCGCGGTGTTCGCCAGCATGGGCTTGGGCCTCGCCCTGCCCTTCCTGGCGCTGACCCTGTGGCCGCCGGCGCTGCGGGCGCTGCCGCGGCCGGGCGCCTGGATGGAAACCCTGAAGCAGGTTCTGGCTTTCCCGGTCTACGCAACGGTGGCGTGGTTGATCTGGGTCCTGGCCCAGCAGGTCGGCCCGCAGGGGCTTCTGGTGGGGCTGATCGGCCTCGTGCTGGTGGGCTTCGCGGCTTGGGCCTGGGAGCACGGGCGCGCCGCCGCTTCGCGGGTCGGACCCGGCGTCCAGGGCGTCGCGCTGCTGACGGTCGTCGCCGTCGGGGCATTGACCCTGACCCTCGATCGCGACCGGGCCGTGCCCGTCGCCCGTGCCGCCGCAGAGGGCGTCGAGCCCTTCACGCAGGCGCGTCTCGACGCCTTGGTGAACGCGCGGCGGCCGGTCTTCGTGAACATGACCGCCGCTTGGTGCATCACATGCGCGGTCAACGAGACGACCTCGTTGTCCACGAAGGCCGTGCGGGCCGCCATGAATGATCGGGGTGTGACCTACCTGAAGGGCGACTGGACCAACCAGAACCCCGAGATCACCCGCCTGCTGGAGGCGCATGGGCGCAGCGGCGTCCCGCTGTACCTGCTCTACACGGGCACTGGGGAGGCAAAGGTGCTGCCGCAGATCCTCACCGAGGGAACGGTGCTGGCGGCCTTGCAGGCGGTACCGGCCGCCTCCGGTAAGAGCGCAGCGCTGGCACGCTGACCGAGGAGGCAGGCGCGCCGTTCCGCCCCGACGGGCTGGAGGTCTTCAGGCTTCGAGGGAAAACGTCTCGTCGAAGGCGTATCCCGAGCCCCGCACGGTGCGGATCGGGTCGGCCTGCCGGGGGGCGTTGAGCGCCTTGCGCAGCCGCCCGACATGCACGTCCACGGTGCGCTCGTCGATGTAGACGTCGTGGCCCCAGACCCCGTCGAGGAGCTGTTCACGGGAAAAAACCCGGCCCGGCGCCAGCATCAGGAATTCGAGCAGCCTGAATTCGGTTGGCCCGAGATGGAGTTCCTCGCCGGCGCGCCGGACCCGGTGGCCGGAGCGGTCGAGCTCAATGTCGCCCGCCGCCAGACGGTCGGCGACGTGGGCCGGCTTGGCCCGACGCAGCAGCGCCCGAACGCGGGCCAGCAGTTCCGGCACCGAGAACGGCTTGACGATGTAGTCGTCGGCGCCGGTTCCGAGCCCGCGGACCCGGTCGCCTTCCTCGCCGCGCGCGGTGAGCATGATCACCGGCAGACGCTCGGTCTCGCGTCGGGCCCGGATGCGGCGGCACAACTCGATGCCCGAGAGGCCGGGCAGCATCCAGTCGAGCAGGACCAGATCGGGCGTGCGCTCGGCCAGGAGCAGTTCGGCGTCGTCACCGCGACTGGCCGAATCCACCAGGAATCCTTCGGCCTCCAGGTTGTAGCGCAGCAGGGTAGTCAGCGCCTCCTCGTCCTCGACGATCAGGACTTGCATGCTCACGTTCGATAACCTGTTCCGAATTCGGCACGCATCGAATCAACCGCGCCGGAGGGCCCGGACGCGCCGATGGTGCGGCAGGGGCCGCGATTCCTCAACCCACGCGCACTCCCACCGGGGCTTTGTCCCGCAGGTGGGAGTGCGCGCTGCGGAGGAACCGCGAACCGCATGTCACGGGGCCGTGGCGGCAGGCCCGACCGTCGCGTAGTTCGACGCGTCGTTCTTCGGCCGCTCGCCCGCCAGCGTCTCACCGGTGGCGAGGTAATGGATCGTCTCGGCGATATTGGTGGTGTGGTCGCCGATGCGTTCGACGTTCTTCGCGCAGAAGAGCAGATGCGTGCAGAACGAGATGTTGCGCGGATCCTCCATCATGTAGGTGAGGAGCTCGCGGAACAGCGAATTGTACAGGGCATCGATCTCGCCATCCCGCTCCCAGACATCGTAGGCCGCCTTGATGTCGCGGCTGGCATAGGCGTCGAGGATATCCTTGAGCTGAGCTTCCGCGAGGTCGCTCATGTGGCGCACGCCGAGCACGATCTTCTGCGCAGGCGCCTGATCGGAGATCGCGACGACCCGCTTGGCGACGTTCTTGGCGAGGTCGCCGATCCGCTCCAGATCGCCGGACACGCGGATTGCCGAGATGGTCTCGCGCAGGTCGATCGCCAGCGGCTGACGCCGGGCGATGAGCAGCACTGCCCGCTCTTCGATGTCACGCTGGAGCGCATCGAGGCGCTTGTCGGCGAGGATCACCGCCTGGGCGAGCGTATCGTCCCGGCGGACGAGGGCATCGGTCGCCTCGGCGGCCATCTTCTCGGCGACGCCGCCCATCTCGGAAATCGAGCGACGCAGGTCATCCAGGTCGGTGTCGTAGGAACTGACGATATGGCCGGGCATGGTGGATCCTTCGATGGCGTCCCGCAAACCTTGATCCGCGAGGTCTGGCGGAAACCCGCCGCTGCGATCACGGATACCGTTGTACGTTTCCCGGTACCCAGTCCCTTGGATAGTTCACGTCATGATGCGGAGCGGAGCAGATTTCGGAACGCGACAAAAACAACCGGAATAGGCCGATGTTCCCAGGTCAACGCAACATGCCTCGGAGTAGCGCCCGGTCGAATTCCGATCGGGCGCGGCTCCGCGTCTTGAGATCGACGCGCAAACATGTGCCGATCCGGTCATCAACTCTTCCGCGAAACTTCCGCGATTGGCTTAACCGAACCGCCCGGTGATGTAATCCTGGGTCCGCTGCTCCACAGGGTTCATGAACATGCGGTTGGTGGGGCCGAACTCGATCAATTCACCCAGGTACATGAAGGCGGTGAACTGCGAGATGCGCGCAGCCTGCTGCATGTTGTGCGTGACGATCACGATGGTGAACTCGTCGCGCAGCTGCTCGATCAGTTCCTCGATGCGGCCCGTGGAGATCGGGTCGAGCGCCGAGGTCGGCTCGTCGAACAGGATCACCTCCGGGCTCTGGGCCACGGTGCGGGCGATGCACAGGCGCTGCTGCTGGCCGCCGGAGAGCCCGGTGCCCGCCTGGCGCAGCTTGTCCTTCACCTCGTCCCAGAGGGCGGCCTTGCGCAGGGACTGCTCCACCCGCCCGTCGAGTTCGGATTTCGGCAGCTTCTCGTAGAGGCGCAGCCCGAAGGCCACGTTGTCGTAGATCGACATCGGGAACGGGGTGGGCTTCTGGAAAACCATGCCGATCCGCGAGCGCAGGTCGTTCAGGTCGACGGACGGGTCGAGGATGTTCTCGCCGTCGAGCATGATCTGACCTTCGGCCCGCTGCTCCGGGTAGAGGCTGTAGATCCGGTTGAAGCAGCGCAGCAGCGTGGACTTGCCGCAGCCGGACGGCCCGATCAGGGCCGTGACCTGGCGGTCGTGGAAGTTGATGTCCACGTTCTTCAGCCCGTGGAAGCTGCCGTAGTAGAAGTTCAGACCCTTCACGGCGATCCGGACCGCACCGCCCTCGTTGGCGTGGTTGCGGGTGAGATCGACCGTGGGGATCGCGGAAGCGGCGTTCATCGTCGTGTCCTCGAGAAGGGTCTTAGCGCGACATCTGCGGCTTGATGACGAGACGGGCGATGATCGACAGCACCAGGATCGTCGCGGTGATGAGGAGCGCCCCGGCCCAGGCGAGGCTCTGCCAGTTCGGATAGGGTGAGAGGGCGAACTGGTAGATCATGACCGGAAGGTT
Organism: Methylobacterium sp. WL1; assembly: GCF_008000895.1. Lineage (NCBI taxonomy): Bacteria > Pseudomonadati > Pseudomonadota > Alphaproteobacteria > Hyphomicrobiales > Methylobacteriaceae > Methylobacterium > Methylobacterium sp. WL1. Next base: position 2,477,719 of record NZ_CP042823.1, read on the forward strand.
CGCGACGCCGCCCATGAGGTCGGGCGAGAACCACGAATTGTTGTTGAGCGCGGTGAACAGGAGCGGCGCGGTCTCGCCGGCGATGCGGGCCAGCGCCAGGATGATCCCCGTGACGATGCCGGCCGAGGCCGCCCGCCAGGTGACGCTGATGATCACCGTCGAGGGCGGGGCCCCGAGAGCGGCCCCGGCCTCGCGCAGGGTGCCGGGCACCAGGCGCATCATGTCCTCGGTGGTGCGTACGATCACCGGCACGGCGATGATGGCGAGCGCCACGCCGCCGGCCCAGCCCGAATAGGTCCCCATCGGCCGCACCATCAGGGTGTAGACGAACAGGCCGATCAGGATCGACGGCGCCGAGAGCAGGATGTCGTTGAGGAAGCGGATCAGCCCGGCGATCTTCGAGAACCGGCCGTACTCGGCCAGGTAGGTCCCGGCCATGACGCCGACCGGCGTCGCGATCGTGATCCCGATCCCGGTGAGCACCAGGCTACCCAGGATCGCGTTGGCGATGCCGCCGCCCTCGGAGCCGGGGCCCGGGGTCGGGTGCATGAACATGGCGGGCGTGAAGCCCTGCACGCCCTGGATGATCAGCATCAGCAGGATCGAGCCGAGCACCACGGCGCCCACGATCGTGGCGACCAGGCAGGCGGTGCGCAGCACGCGGTCGGCGATCCGCCGGCTGGGGCGGACCCGTCCGGAGCGGCGCGGCGCGGCGGTGTTGAAGGCCATGGGGTTGGACGCGTCCATCGAGAGCCCTCCTCAGGCAGCTTTGACGCGGCGCGTCAGCAGCCGGGCGATGATGAGCACCACGAAGGTGATGATGAAGAGGATGCAGCCCAGGGCCATCAGGGCGTTGAGCTGGAGACCGTCGGCCTCGTTGAACTCGTTGGCGATGCGCGATGCGATGGTCGAGCTCGGGTCGAAGATCGAGGCCGAGAGGCGGTTGGCGTTGCCGATCACGAAAGTCACCGCCATGGTCTCGCCGAGGGCGCGGCCGAGGCCGAGCATGATCGCGCCGATGATCGAGACGGAAGCCTGCGGCACCAGCACGTGGCGGACCACCTCCCAGGTCGTGCAGCCGATGCCGTAGGCGCTCTCGCGCAGAACGGTCGGGATCTGGTCGAGCATGTCGCGGGCGATCGAGGCGATGAACGGCACGATCATGATCGCCAGGATGATGCCGGCGGTGAACACGCCGACCCCGGACGGGACCCGGGCGTAGAACAGCGTGCCGACGATCGGCAGGCCCTCGACGATGTTCGATACCGGGATCTGGACGAAGCGCGCGAAGAGCGGCGCGAACACGAACAGGCCCCACATGCCGTAGATGATGCTCGGCACCGCGGCGAGCAGCTCGATGGTCATCGCCACTGGCTTGCGGGCCCAGCCTGGGCAGAGCTGCGTAAGGTAGACGGCGATCCCCAGGGAGACCGGGACGCCGATCAGGAGTGCCAGCGTGGCGGAGGCCACGGTCCCGATGACGGCGACCAGGGAGCCGTACTGCTCCGTCCCGACGTTCCAGGCGCTGGAGGTCAGGAAGGCGAACCCGAATTCCCGGAAGGCGGGCCAGCCGCCGTAGAGGATCGAGCCCAGGATTCCGGCGAGCACCACGAGCACGAACAGGGCCGCGCCGTAGGAGCAGACCCGGAACAGGGTGTCGAGGTTCCGGCTCGGTCCCTTGCGCGCGGCGGCGGCGCGAGGTCGGGCGAGGGCAATCGTCTCGGTCAAAGCGGACATCCGCGATTCTCTGCGAAGGGAGGCGTGGTAGCGCGGTGCGGGCCGCGATGCGAGGGAGGGGGCCGCGACCCCCTCCCCATCTCACTCACATGTTGAAGACGGGCTTACCGTCCTTGCCCTTCACGGTTTTCCACTCTTCGTGGATCAGAGCGACGACGTTATCCGGCAGCGGCACGTAATCGAGGTCTGAGGCGAGCTTATCGCCGTTCTTATAGGCCCAATCGAAGAACTTCAGCGTATCTGCGGCCTTGGCTGCATCGGCCGATTCCTTGTGGACCAGGATGAAGGTCGCCGCCGTGATCGGCCACGCATCGTCGCCCGGCTGGTTGGTCAGCGAGATACCGAAGCCCGGGGCCGACTTCCAATCGGCGCTGGCGGCGGCGGCCTGGAACGCCTTGTCGTCCGGCTGCGGATACTTGCCGGCCTTGTTCTGCAGCAGGGCGTAAGCGAGCTTGTTCTGCTTGGCGTAGGCGGATTCGACGTAGCCGATGGCGTTCGGCACCTGCTTGACGGTGGCGGTCACGCCCTCGTTGCCCTTGCCGCCCTGCCCGACCGGCCAGGAGATCGTCGTGGCCGCGCCGTATTCCTTCTTCCAGGTCTCGGACGCCTGGGACAGGTAGGTGGTGAAGATGTTGGTCGTGCCCGAGGCGTCCGACCGGTAGACCGGGGTGATGGTGGCGTCCGGGAGCTTCACGCCGTCGTTGAGCTTCGCGATCCGCGGGTCGCTCCACTTGGAGATCTTGCCGGCGTAGATGTCCGCCAGGATGTCGCCGGTGAGCTTCAGCTTCCCGGGCTCGAGGCCGGCGATGTTCACCACCGGCACGACACCGCCCATCACGGTGGGGAACTGGACGAGGCCATCCTTGGCCAGCTGCTCGCCCTTGAGTGGCGCGTCGGTGGCGCCGAAATCAACGGTCTTGGCCTGAATCTGCTTGATGCCGCCGCCGGAGCCGATGGACTGGTAATTCAGTCCGGAGCCGGTCTCCTTGCGGTAGGCTTCGGCCCACTTCGAGTAGACCGGGAACGGGAAGGTGGCACCGGCTCCCGTGATGTCGGCAGCGAGTGCCGCGGACGCCAGCTGAACCGTGGCGAGGCCGACGGCGAGCGCGTAAGCAAAGGGTCTCAAGGGTATCTCCATTGCCGTCGGGCGAGAGCCTGCGCCTCTCCGCCGGCAAGCCCATGCCCGCGGCAGAGCTGTGCGGCCGGTCTTCCAAGAGACCCGGCGCCGGCCGCCCGATGGGCCGGGCGTTACGACAGGGAGATGACATCGGCATGACATCGCGCCGCAGAGACGAAGGCACGGTTTGGCGCGCTGGCGCGTTCAAGCCCGGTGGCGGCATCTCGGCGGTGCTGCCCGTGAGACCAGGAAGGCAGTCGGATCGTGGATGATCAGGGGACCGACGCACAGGAAGGTCCCGATGCGGCATGGCTTGCCCTGCACGCCGACCGCGAGGCCGTAGAGCGCGCGCTGACCCTGGCTCAGGCCCGTCAGCGCTACGGCACCGACGCCGAGGCGATCGCTCAGGCGCGCCACGAGGAGGTCGAACTTCTGGTGGATCTCGACAGGATTCTGACGCAGATCCGGGCGGCGGAGTACCGTCGGCGGCCCGGCTCGCGGCGCTGGTAGCGCCGGGCGAAAGCAATCTTGGTTCGGGCTAATACGGGTCCGGTCGGGGCGCGGCTTCAGCCGACCCGGCGCAGCTCCCGCTCCTTCTGACGCAAGCGCAGGAGCAGTTCCACGTGCGTGTCGGTGATCGGCTGCGTGTCGACGCTGCCTTCATAGACCGTGCGGAGCGTCAGCCCGAGCTGGTGCGTGTCGATCGCCTGCTTGAGGGCCCGACCCGAATGCCCGCGCCCCTCGGACGCGACGATGGACGGCTTCATGTTTTCCTCCCGCCCTTCAACCGCGTGCTCCTGAACCACGGTCCCGGGATGGGATCAGTCTCGCCAGGAATGGTTAACAAAACGTTACGCGCAACTAACGGTTAAGGTTGTTGCGCGTTCATGCATCCGCGCCTTGCAGAAGCTTGGCCGCCGCAGCACGGGCCTCGTCGGTCACCGTGGCGCCGGCCAGCATCCGCGCGATCTCCTCGCGGCGCTCCGCCACCGGTAGGCTCGCCACCCGGGTCGCGACCCGGCCGGCGCCCTTCACGGGGGCCTTGGCGATCAGGAAATGTGTGCTCGCGCGGGCCGCGACCTGGGGGGCGTGGGTCACGGCCACCACCTGGACGGTGGCGGCGAGCCGGGCGAGGCGCAGGCCGATCGCGTCGGCCACCGCGCCCCCGACCCCGGTGTCGATCTCGTCGAAGATCAGGGTCGGGGCGGAGCCCTTGTCGGCGAGCACGACTTTCAGGGCGAGCATGAAACGCGACAACTCGCCGCCGGAGGCGACCTTCATCATCGGGCCGGGTTTCGTGCCGGGGTTGGTCTGCGCCCAGAACTCGACCCGGTCGATGCCGGCGGGATCGCGCGCCTCCGGGTCGGTGACGATCTCGGTGATGAACCGGGCGCGTTCCAGCTTCAGCGGCGGCAACTCGGCCTTCACGGCCGCATCCAAGTGCTTGGCCGCCTTGCGGCGCCCGGCACTGAGCTTCTCGGCCGCCTCCGCGTATTGCGATTCGGCCTTCGCCCTTGCTTGCTCCAGGCCCTCCAGGGCCGCCTCACCGGCATCGAGGCTCGCAACCTCGCCGGCGTAGCGCTCCGCCAGGGCGGCGAGGTCGTCGGCTGGAACGTCGTATTTCCGAGAGGCGGCACGCAGCGCAAAGAGCCGCTCCTCCGCTCGCTCCAGGTCGCGCGGGTCGAACTCGGTTTCCGTGACAGCGGCGTCCAGGACCGCGCGTGCCTCGTCGAGGGCGACCATGGCGGCGTCTAGGGCGTTGACGCAGGGATCGATCAGGGCCGGGAGCTGTCCGGCCCGGCGCTCCAGCTTGCGCAGGGCGGCCGATATGTGCGGCACGCCGGAATGCGGTCCGCCGACGGCGTCGAGCGCCTCGTTCAGCTCGCGGGCGACCTTCTCCGATTGCTGCATGACGCTGCGGCGTTCGGCGAGCTGGGCCTCCTCGCCGTGCTGGGGCGCCAACGTGGCGAGTTCCTCCACGGCGTGGCGCAGGAAGTCGGCCTCCTTGCGGGCCGCCTCGATGCGAGCCCGGTGCTCGGCAAGTTCCGAGCGCGCCGTGCGCACGGCCTTGGCGGCCGTCGCAACCTTGCCAAGCTGGGATTGGAGGCCCCCGAAGGCATCGAGGATCGCCCGGTGGGAGGCCGGGTCGGCCAGCGCGCGGTCGTCGTGCTGGCCGTGGATTTCCACGAGCGCAGCGCCGATCGCCCGTAGAACCTGCACGCCCACCGGCTGGTCGTTGACGAAGGCACGGGTACGGCCGTCGGCCATCTGGGTCCGGCGCAGGATCAGGTCGCCCTCGGTGTCGATCTCGGCCTCGGCCGCGATCCGGCGGGCCGGATGATCAAGGGGGAGATCGAACACCGCGGTGACGCCGCCCTGCGGCTCCCCATGGCGCACGAGTCGACCTTCGCCGCGGCCGCCGAGGGCCAGGGCGAAGGCATCGAGCAGGATCGATTTGCCCGCACCCGTCTCCCCGGTCAGGACGCTGAGGCCTGTCCGGAAATTCAGTTCGAGCCTGTCGATCAGAACGATGTCGCGGATCGCGAGCTGCGCCAGCATGCGGCGGCGGGGATTCCTGAGGGCGGGACCGCAGACATAAGGCCGCCGCGGCGCGGATTCACCCCAAAAATGCGTCGCGCCCCAATTGCGATGCCGCGGGGCCGCGCCGACGAGAAAGGCCCGGAGCGGCGGCTCCGGGCCCTGGGGCGTCTTGAGGCAAGCCGAAGCCCGCCGGCGGCAGGCCGAAGCCTGCCGGATCGGTCACTCGGCCGAGGCGGTCTTGCCCGTCACGGTCCGGTAGATCTTGGACAGGAACGAGGTCTTCTCCTCGCGGGGCTCGAGGCCGCCCTTGGCCAGGAGCGCGTGCGCATCCTTGTACCAGGGGCTGTCCGGGAAGTTGTGCCCCAGCACCGCCGCGGAGTTCTGCGCCTCCTGGGTAATCCCGAGCGCCCAGTACGCCTCGGTCAGGCGCTCCAGCGCCTCTTCCGCATGGCGGGTGGTCTGGTACTTGGCAACGACGTCGCGGAACCGGTTGATCGCGGCCGGGAAGTTGCGCCGCTCCAGGTAATAACGGCCGACCTCCATCTCCTTGCCGGCGAGCTGGTCGCGGGTGATCTGGATCTTCGAGCGCGCATCGGTCGAGTACTCGGACGTCGGGTACTTCTGGACCAGCTCCTGCAGGGCGACCAGCGCCTTCTCGGAGCGGTCCTGGTCGCGGGTCACGTCCGGGATCTGCTTGTAGTTCGACATCGCCATCAGATACTGCGCGTAGGCAGCATCCTTACTGGCCGGGTGGCGCTGCAGGTACCGCTTCGCCGCGCTGATCGCGTCGTCGTACTTCTGGCCCTCGTAATTGGCGTAGGCCGTCATGAGCAGCGCCTTCCGGGACCACTCGGAATACTGGTACTGCTTGTCGAGACTGTCGAATTTCTTGACCGCGCCCTCGTAGTCGCTGTCCTCCAGCTTGGCCAAGCCTTCGCTGTAGAGCTTGTCCGCGGGGACATCCGGCACGACTTCGGGCTTGTACTTTTCGGCGAAGAGGTTGGTCGGGTCGAAGTCGCAGCCGCCGAGGCCCAGGCCGAGAACGGCCACGAAGGGCGCCATGAAGGCAGCCGCCCGGCGATGACGAATGGTGACAGGCATCTGGCGCTCTTTCCCGGGACCGGCGCACTTCCCGCGCCGTCGTGCCATCGCGTGAATGGATCCGGCCCGACCGGGCCGTGCCCGTCGTTCACGGACCGTTAAACCCTGACGCTTGATTCGGGCACGAAAGCGGCAAGGCCGCGGCAGACCGTATCGGTTGCCAGCTGTGTCCCGCAGGTCACAGACTTGGGGTCAGAGATCGCCCGCGAAGGCGGCGATGCCGAGGCCGACGCCGAGTTCCGACAGGACGGCTTCGCGGCGCGAGCCCTGCGCCTCGATGATGGCGTAGTTGGACCGGTCGGCGAAGAGGGCAGAGAGCACCCCGACATTCATCCGGTGGCCGCCGCAATAGGAACGGTAGGCCCCCTGGATCGGCAGGCCGGCCAGCGCGAGGTCGCCGACCGCATCGAGGATCTTGTGGCGGACGAACTCGTCCGGAAAGCGCAGACCCTCGGGATTGACAACCGCCGTCTCGCCGACCGCGACGGTGTTCTCCAGCGACGCGCCCAGCGCGAACCCGGCCTTCCAGTAGCGCTCCACATCCTTCATCATCCCGAAGGTGCGGGCGCCGGCGATCTCCCGGCGGTAGGTGGCGGGAGACAGGTCCATCGCCTTGCGCGAGCGGCCGATCACCGGGCTGTCGAAATCGATCTCCACATCGAGGCGGAAGCCCCGGTCGATCGGGCGCAGCTCGGCGAAGGCACGGCCGGTCTCGATGCGGACGTGGCGCAGGATCTTCAGCCAGCGGCGCGGGGTGCCGCAGGAGGCGATCCCAGCCGTGTCGATGGCCTGTACGAATTGGAGGGCTGAACCGTCTAGGATCGGCATCTCCGGCCCGTCGATCTCTACCAGGGCGTTGTCGACACCCAGTCCGTAGAGGGCCGACATCAGATGCTCGATGGTGGCGACGGCACCGGTCTCGACGTCACCGATGACGGTGCAGAGTTCGGTGGCGGAGACCAGGGCGTGATGGGCCTTGATCAGGCGGTCGTTGCCGTGGGTGGTGCTGGTCCGAAGAAACGCGATGCCGTGATTGGCCGGAGCTGGGCGGATGGTGATCTCGGCCGGGTTCCCGGAATGGACCCCGACTCCCGAGAGCGTTACCGGCCCCTTCAGGGTCGTCTGTTTATGCGTTCGCATTCATTAGCCCCCGGCCGCGATCAGGTCCGCCATCCCGACCAGGGATGGTGAGGAAACTGTCCGATCCGTCCGCTGCTTGAAGCCCCTACCCGCGCTATCAGGTTGTGTCCCGGAGCGCGTCTCATTGGTCTGGAAGTGTCTATAGCTGCACCGCACAGGGCAGCCAAATCACGGATTCTTACGCTCTGTTACAGACACGCTTGCTGTTGGGAGCGGTTAAAAAGCTGATGGCACAAAGGCTTAAAGCTTGGTTAATGCGTGGCTAACCGGTGGCCGTTCTGTGGCGTGTATGCATCACGCACCTGGGGATAGCGACTCAATCGTTAACCCCGCGGAGACCCCAGTCCTTGTTCTTCGCAACCAAGGGTTGCTTCGCTGCAGCGCGAAGGGCCAGCGGTTTCCCGCCGGCCCCTCTTTCGTCATCGCGCGCCTCGCGCGTTCAGTTCGCCTGACGGCGGAGGAAGGCCGGGATCTCGAGCTGATCGTCGTCCATCATCCGGGACTGGGGCGCAACGCGTCCCTGGGCATCGAGGCCGCCCTGGGCCGGCCGGTATTGCGGCGCCGCCGGAAGCGGAGCGCGCGGGGCCGCCGGCACGTGGGGCTGGTTCAGCTGGGGCTGGTTCAGCTGGGGCTGCGCCAGCTGGGGCTGGGCCATATGCTGCTGACCCTGGTGGGGCTGCGGCGCCACCGGGCCGGCGGCCCGGGGAGCAGGCACGCCGTCCATGTCTTCGCGCCGTCCGCCGAAGCCGACGGTGGCGAGGCGGCGCAGCAGCGAGGTCCGCTTGGATTCCGGTGCGGCTTCCTCGGCGGCCCGGTTCGCCAGGATCTGGTTCTGGGCGATCGGCGGCAGCTCGTGGATCTGCGGCATGCGCGGGCGCGGGCGAGCGGCGCGGCCGCGGGGGCGGCCGGACGCGGCGGGACGAACGGGCCGGCCTGGAACTGCGGAGCCGGCTCGGCCTGCTGCTGGGCGGGGGCGGGACGAACGGCGCGGCGGCCCGCGGCTGGGACGGGGGGCGAGGACGACCTCGTCGCGGGCGACCGGAGCGGGAGCCTCGAAGCGGGTCTCGGCGCGCATCTCGGGAGCCGGCTGCGGGGCGGCCGGCGCCTGATGCTGTACGGGGGCCTGGGCGATCGAGTCCGTGCGGATGCTCGGAATCGGCGAGGTCGCGCGGGCACGGGCCTCGGCCCGCAGGCGCTCGGCGACTTCGGCGATACGCTGCTCGGTCTCGGCGATCGCCGGGTTGTTCGGCGAGTTGGCCGAGATCAGCAGCGGCTCGATGCCGGTGGCGACGACAGACACCCGAATAATGCCGTCGAGGCTCTCGTCGAAGGTGGCGCCCAGGATGATGTTGGCGTCCTGATCGACCTCCTCGCGGATGCGGGTGGCGGCCTCGTCGAGCTCGTACAGGGTCAGGTCGGAGCCGCCGGTGATCGAGATCAGCAGGCCGCGGGCGCCCTTCATGGAGACGTCGTCGAGGAGCGGGTTGGCGATAGCTGCCTCGGCGGCGCGGTTGGCGCGCTTCTCGCCCGACGCCTCGCCGGTGCCCATCATGGCCTTGCCCATGCCGCGCATGATCGCCCGGACGTCGGCGAAGTCGAGGTTGATCAGGCCTTCCTTGACCATCAGGTCGGTGATGCAGGCGACGCCCGAGTAGAGCACCTGGTCGGCCATCGCGAAGGCGTCGGCGAAGGTGGTCTTCTCGTTGGCGACCCGGAACAGGTTCTGGTTCGGGATCACGATCAGGGTGTCGACCGCGGCCTGCAACTCCTGGATGCCGCTCTCCGCGGTGCGCATGCGGCGCACCCCCTCGAACTGGAACGGCTTGGTGACAACGCCGACCGTGAGGATGCCCATGTCGCGGGCAGTCCGCGCGATGACCGGCGCGGCGCCGGTTCCGGTGCCGCCGCCCATGCCGGCGGTGATGAAGCACATGTGGGCGCCCGAGAGCTGGTCCCGGATCTCGTCGATCACCTCGTCGGCGGCGGCCGAGCCGACCTCCGGGTGTGAGCCGGCGCCGAGGCCCTGGGTCACGCCCAGGCCCATCTGGATCACCCGCTCCGCCTTCGAGGAGGTGAGCGCCTGCGCGTCGGTGTTGGCGACCACGAACTCGCAGCCGAGCAGCCCCGACTCGATCATGTTGTTGACTGCGTTGCCGCCTGCGCCGCCGACACCGAAGACGGTGATGCGGGGCTTGAGTTCCCGGATGTCCGGCGCCTGGAGGGTAATGGCCATGGTGTCGAGCCTCTCGCTTACTCTGCTTTCCGTGCGGCGCTGCGGCGCCGATATTTTTTCGATCCCCCGCCCGTGAAGGCGGCGGTGAAACTCTAGAAGCTCTCTCGGAGCCAGCGCCCGACCCGGCTGATGTACCGGTCCGATCCCGTGGCCGCGAAGGCGCCGTGCCCCCGCGGCTCGAAGTGCTCGGCGTGCGCCACCTGCGGGTAGACCAGCAGGCCGACGGCGGCCGAGAAGGCCGGTCCCTTGGCCGCCTCGGGCAGGCCGCGGATCCCCAGCGGCCGGCCGATGCGGACCTGACCCTGGAGGACGCGCCGGGCGACCTCCGGCAGGCCGACGAGCTGGCTGGCGCCCCCCGTCAGCACCACCCGGCGTCCGGCCTGGGCCGCAAAGCCGGCATCCCGCAGGCGGTCGCGGACCAGTTCGACCACCTCCTCGACCCGCGGCTTGATGATCCGCACCAGCTGCGAGCGCGGGATGTGGGCCGGGGCCTCGCCCTCGTCCTCGCCGACCCCGTGCACGGCGATCATGTCGCGATCGTCGGACGGGGTGGAGAGGGCCGAGCCGTAGAGGGTCTTCAGCCGCTCGGCCGCGGCCATGCGGGTGGAGAGCCCCCGGGCGATATCCATGGTGACGTGGTGCCCGCCGACCGCCACCGCGTCCACGTGGACGAGGTGGCCGCCCGAGAACACTCCGACGCTGGTCGTGCCGCCGCCCATGTCGACGACGCACACGCCCATCTCCGCCTCGTCGTCCACCAGGGCCGAGAGCCCGGCGGCGTAGGGCGTCGCGATCACCGCCTCGACCCCGAGATGGCAATGCTCGACCGCCAGCATGACGTTGCGGGCGGCGGCGAGCTCGCTCGTCACGACATGCAGGTCGACCCCGAGGGCCTCCCCGATCATGCCCGACGGATCGATCACTGCGCCCTGCCCGTCCAGTGCGTAGCCGGTGGGCAGCGCATGAAGCACGGCCCGGCCGGGGCTGACGCCGTGGGCGCTCGCCGTCTCCAGCACCCGCTCGACATCGCTGCCGGTGACGGTGCCGGAGCGGGTGTTCACCCGGGCCTGGAAATGCTGCGAGGCGAGCCGGCCGCCCGACATGTTGACGATGACCGACTGGACCTCGACTTTGGCCATCCGCTCGGCGGCGTGGACCGCCTGGCGGATCGCACCCTCGGCGGCGGCGAGATCGACGATCGCCCCACCCTTCAGCCCCAGCGAGCGCTGGTGGCCGATGCCGATGATGCGGGCGAGGTGCGTCCGGCCGCGCAGGGTCGAGAGCGCCTCGGCCGGCTGCAGCTCGGCGATGAGGCAGACGACCTTGCTGGTGCCGATATCGAGCACCGACAGGGTGGTCGAGCGCCGGGCGGAGAGCGGCTTCAGGCGCGGCGTGAGGCCGTGTTGGCTGTGCATTGACACTACCGGACGCAGAAGGCGGGACGGGCGGGGATCGCGGTTGAGGGCATCAGCTGGCTGCGCCCTTCTTCTTCGCCTTCTGGGCTTCCGCACGGGCGGCGGCGGCCTCCTCGGTCAGGCGCACCACCAGGCGGTCGGGCATGCGCAGATCCACCGCGATGATGTCCTTTTCGAGCAGGCCGGCCTCGCGCTCGAACCGGACGAGGCGGGCGAGCGCCGCGGCCGGATCGATCTCGGGCAGGCGCACGTCCACGCCGTCGAGCTTGAGAGTCCAGCGCCGGCCCGAGACGTAGGTCCCGGCCTTGATCCGCTCGGAGAGCGGACCGGCGGCGGCGATGAGGGCGAGATATTCGGGCAGCTTGTTGTTGGCGTCGTCGCCGACCACGAGCGGCAGGCTGGCGTAGCGGTCGTCCCGCATCGCGTCGATCACGGTCCCGTCGGCGGCGATCACGTTGATCTCGCCGTTCTTCTGCCAGAGGGCAGCGGGCTCGCGCTCGACCTGGGTGATCGCGATCTCGTTCGGATAGATCTTGCGGACCGAAGCCTGGGCGATCAGCGGCACGGCGAGCAGCTTCTCGCGCACCGCCACGACGTCCAGGAACGGGACCGAGGAGCGCCAGTCGATGCCGGCCGCCGATAGCACCTCGCGCTCGTACATCCGGGAGATGCCCGAGATGGTCACGCGCTCGACGCCGAAGCCGAGGACCCGTGCGGCGATGTCCAGGGGGCGGCCCTGCTCGGCAACGAAGGACTCGTAGCGCCCGCTCGCCACGAAGCCGGCGAAGGCCACGGCAGCGAGGGACACGGAGACGCCCACGGTACCGACGCCGCGGGGCAAGCGCTCACTCAGGAGCTGGCCCTTGCGGGACCGGCGCACCGAGAGAGAGCGGTTGGGAGCGCGTCCGGTGAGCCGGTCCAACGCGGCGCCGACGAGGCGCGCGGGAAGGCTTCGACCGGCCGCGTCACCGCCGCTCAGCGATTCAGAGAAGCGTCCTCCACCATCCATCGGACGAGCTCACCGAAACCAAGACCCGCATGGGCCGCCATCTCCGGCACAAGGCTCGTCTGGGTCATGCCGGGTTGCGTGTTGACCTCCAGCACGACGAGCAAACCGGTTCCACCCGGTGTGTCGTCGTAGCGAAGGTCGGCACGGCTGACGCCCCGGCAGCCCAGTGCTTGATGCGCCGTTAACGACAACTCTTGGACACGCTGGTAAACATTTGGTTTAAGTTCGGCCGGCAGCACGTGCACCGAGCCCCCCGGAGCGTACTTCGCGTCGTAGTCGTACCAGTCCCCCGTGGCGGCCTTCACCTCGATCACCCCGAGTGCCTTGTCGCCCATCACCCCGCAGGTGAGTTCGCGACCCGCTATGTAAGGTTCTGCAAGGACTTGCTCGCCGAAGGTCCAGTCCTCGGAGGCGAGGATCTGAGGCGGGTGCGACCGGCCGTCGCGGACGATGATGACCCCCACGGACGAGCCCTCCGCGATCGGCTTGACCACGTAGGGCGGCGGCAGGGGGTGGCTTTTCGCGGCCTCGAAGCGGTTAACGATCCGACCCGCCGGCACGTCCACGCCGGCGGCGTGCAGCACCGTCTTTGCCCGCTCCTTGTTCATGGCGAGCGCCGAGGCGAGCACGCCCGAATGGGTGTACGGAATCTTCAGGATCTCCAGCAGGCCCTGGATCGTGCCGTCCTCCCCGTCTGGGCCGTGCAGGGCGTTGAAGGCCACGTCCGGCCGCAACTCGGTGAGCACCGAAGCGATGTCCGGCCCGACATCGACCCGGGTGACCCGGTACCCCTCCCCTTCGAGCGCTGTGGCGCAGGCCGCGCCGGAGCTGAGCGAGACCTCGCGCTCGGCGGAGGTGCCGCCCAGGAGGACGGCGACGTGCTTGGACATGGTGGGCTCCGGGGAAGTCTGGGTCGAGGATCGAGTCACGCTGGGCCGACCCAGTCATGGATCGCGGCAAAGACCGCCTTCGCGGTGACCGGTGGCAGAGCGCCGATGCCGCGAAGGACGCGGCCGGGTTCGATGCAGGCGATCTTGAAGAGGCGGACCGTGGAGGCGACGCCGAGCCCGGCCGCACCGAGATCCGCGATCGGGATGTCGCCGGCCATGCCGGCGTTTCGGGCGCTCGTGATCATCGCGATCCAAACATAACCGGCCCGCGCCACCGCGGCTCCAGAGACGACGACGGCGGGGTGCCGCTTCTCGGCCAGCCGGTCCGAAGAGGGTAACGGGACAACCACGACCGAGCCGGCGGGGAAATCCAAGGCGTTAGCGGTCGGCATAATCTTCGTCGTCGATGGCGCCGCCCCATTGTGTGAACGCCACGAACGGATCCTCGCCCGCCGGGGGAGCCTTGTCGATCTGGATACCCTCCGGCGTGATCCGGTAGCGCACGCGATCACCGGGTCCGAGGGCGAGGCGCTCGCGCACCTCTGCGGGCAGCACGGTCTGACTCGTCACCGACATCTTCGAGTAGGCGGTGCGGGCGCTCGTGTCCGGCATCGCATCGGTTCCTCGCCGCGACTTACAGCTTACTGGCTTACCGGCTCAGAGGCCACGCCGATCCGCCGGATCTCCCAGCGCAGAGCGACACCGCTGGTCTCCCGCACCCGACGCCGGACCTCCTCGCCCAGCCCCTCGATATCGGCAGCGGTGGCGCCACCGGTGTTGATCAGGAAGTTGCAATGCATCGGCGAGACCTGGGCACCGCCCCGCGTCAGGCCGCGGCAGCCGGCGGCATCGACGAGTTGCCAGGCCTTCATCGTCGGATCCTTGCCGCCCTCCGGATTGGCGAAGGTCGAGCCGCCGGTGCGCTCGCGGATCGGTTGCGCGGCCTCGCGGGCCGCGGTGACCCGCTCCATCTCGGCCTCGATCGCGGTGCGGTCCCCGGGTGTTCCGCGCAACAACGCACGAGTAAAAACGACGTCCTCGGGCGCGTCGGAATGCCGGTAGGAAAAACCCATCTCGGCGTGGCTGAAGCGGCGTAGCGCTCCGCTCCTGTCGACGCCGTGCGCCTCGACCAGGACGTCCGTGGTCTCGCCGCCATGGGCACCCGCATTCATCCGCAGGGCGCCCCCGATCGAGCCCGGAATGCCCCGGTAGAACGCGAGCCCGTCGAGCCCGGCCTCGGCCGCCGCCTTCGCGAGGCGCATGTCCGGAACGGCGGTACCGACCTGCAGGGCGTCGCCGTCGATCGCGATCCCGCCGAACGCCTTGCCGCCGAGCCGGATGACCACGCCCGGCACCCCGCCGTCGCGGACGATCAGGTTGGAGCCGAGGCCGATCACCGTGACCGGCACGTCGGGCTCCAGGGCTGCGAGGAGGTGCGCGAGATCCTCCTCGTCCGCCGGGGTGAACAGCACCTCCGCCGGGCCACCGACGCGGAACCAGGTGAGGTCGGCCAGCGGCTGGTCGGCCAGCAGGCGCCCGCGCAGGGCCGGCGCGGCGGCGCGGATTCGATCGTGGAGCGATGCGGTCATGCTAAGCTTTGGACCGGATCAACCGGCTCGCTTGAGGGAATCGGGGCGGGATGGCGAACGATACCGGCAGAAGCCTGAGCTTCACCCGTGCGGCCGCCCGTAGCCTCAATCGGATGCCGAAGCCGACCGAAGACCTGACCCGGCAGAAGCTTCAACTCTATGCGCAGGATCCCGACAGCCTCGCCACCAACGTGGAGGCACTGAAAGGCGCAGGAGAGCGGTACCGATTGCGAGTCGGGGATTGGCGTGCGGTCTTCACGACCGAGGCGGATCGGATCATTGTCCACGCCGTCGGCCCGCGCGGCTCGATCGAGGGCTAGGATGCTGCCCGTGACCATCGTCAGAACCCGGACGCCCTCCGGAGAAGCCATCGTGATCCTGCCGGAGGCGAGACTCGAGCGGTTGCGCGAGCTGGCGGAAGACACCCTCGACGCACGCGTCATCGACGAGTCGCAGCGGCGCCTGGACGGCGGCGAGAACGAGCTTCTGGACGAGGCCGATCTCGAAGCCCTGCGCGCGGCACCGTGTCCCCTGGCGTTCTGGCGTGCCCGGCGGGGCATGACGATTGCGGTGCTGTCGCGCGACGGGTCGGTGCCCGAGGTGAAACTCATCGATCTCGAAACTGGCGCGGGCACGGCCGATCCTGCCGTCTACGAACGGCTGGCACGGGCGCTCGACATCGATGTCGAAGACCTCATGCCGGACTCAGCCTGATCGACGCCCATCCCGCTCACTTCCCCCGCGCGGCGAGTTCGCCCGGCAGCGCGTAGGCCCATTGCGTGATGGTGCCGGCGCCGAGGCACACGACGTAGTCGGTGGGCTTGGCGAGTTCGGCCACGATGCCGGCCAGCTCCTCGGGCCGCTCCAGGGGGCGGGCGTCGCGGTGGCCGCGGGAGCGCAGGCCCGCGACGAGCGCGTCCCGGTCGGCGCCTTCGATCGGCGACTCGCCGGCCGTGTAGACCGGGGCGACGATCACGGTGTCGGCGTCGTTGAAGCAGGTGCAGAAATCGTCGAACAGCGAGGCGAGGCGGGTGTAGCGGTGCGGCTGCACCACCGCGATGACGTTGCCGTCGGTTGAGGCACGGGCCGCCTTGAGCACCGCCTTGATCTCCACCGGATGGTGCCCGTAATCGTCGAAGATCGTGGCGCCGTTCCACTCGCCGGTGCGGGTGAAGCGACGCTTGACCCCGCCGAAGCCCGCCAGCGCCCGACGGATGGCGTCGTGCGAGACGCCGAGCTCGTTGGCGACGGCGAGCGCCGCGGTGGCGTTCAGCGCGTTGTGCTTGCCCGGCATCGGCAGGACGAGATCTTCCATCTCCATGCGGAAGCCCGGACGCCGGTCTCGGATCATCACGCGGAAGCGGCTCTGGCCGCCCTTCAGATCCACATCCAGCAGGCGCACGTCGGCCTGGGGATTCTCGCCGTACGTGATGATGCGCCGGTCCTCGATATGGCCGACCATGTCCTGCACCACCGGATGGTCGGTGCACATCACCGCGAAGCCGTAGAACGGGATGTTGTCGATGAAGCGCCGGAAGGCGTCCTTCACCGCCTCGAACGAGCCGAAATGGTCGAGATGCTCAGGGTCGATGTTGGTGACGATGGCGACATCGGCGGGCAGCTTGAGGAAGGTCCCGTCGGACTCGTCGGCCTCCACCACCATCCAGTCGCCCTCGCCCATGCGGGCGTTGGTCCCGTAGGCGTTGATGATGCCGCCGTTGATCACGGTCGGGTCCAGGCTGCCGGCGTCGAGCAGAGTCGCGACCAGCGAGGTCGTGGTGGTCTTGCCGTGGGTGCCCGCGATGGCGACGCAGGACTTGAAGCGCATCAGCTCGGCCAGCATCTCGGCGCGCCGGACCACGGGCAGCCGGCGCTCGCGGGCGGCCTGCAGCTCCGGGTTGTCCCGGCGGATCGCGGTCGAGACCACCACCAGGGCGGCCGCGTCCACGTTCTCGGCCTGGTGGCCGACGAAGGTGCGGATTCCCTTCTCGGCCAGCCGGCGGACGTTGGCGTTGTCCGAGGCGTCGGAGCCCTGGACCGTGTAGCCGAGGTTGCTCATCACCTCGGCGATGCCGGACATGCCGATGCCGCCGATGCCGATGAAGTGGATGGGGCCGAGCTTGTCGGGCAGCTTCATCTGTTTCGTGCCTTCCGTAACGTCATGGTTTCAAAAGGTCTGGGACCTTTTGCGGGTGCAGGGTGGAGCCCTGCCGTCGGGCTTCGCCCCGATCCCCCGCCAGAGGGCTGAGCCCTTCGGAAACCCCATTGCTACCCACGGGTGGCCGTCTCGATGACGACCTCGGCCAACCGCTCGGCGGCATCGTGAATGCCGGCGCTTCTGGCCGCATCGGCCGCCGCGGTCAATTTTGCCGGCGTCTCGAAGCAGGCGACCAGCTCGGCCGCGAGGCGATCCGGTGTGAACGCGGTCTGCTTCAGGGCGAGCGCCGCGCCGATCGCGTCGAGGGTCGCGGCGTTGGCGGCCTGGTCCTGATCGAGGGAGCCGGGCAGCGGCACCAGGATCGAGGGCCGGCCGATCGCCGCGAGTTCCGACACGGTGGAGGCGCCCGATCGCGAGACCACGAGGTGGCTCGCCGCCATCCGGGCCGGCAGATCCTTGAAGAACGGAGCGGCCTCGAGCCCAGCGAGTCCGAGGGCGAGGTAGCGGTTCTGCACCGCGGTCAGGTCCTCTGGCCGGACCTGCTGGACGAGGTGCAGGCGGCCGCGCAGGTCGGCGGGCAGGCGCTCGATCGCCTCGGGCACGACCTCGCCCATGACCCGGGCGCCCTGGCTGCCGCCGAACACCAGGAGCCGGAGGGCATCGCGGTCGCCGAGCGGCGGGTATGGAACCTTGGCCGCCTCGATCACCGCCGGGCGGAGCGGGTTGCCGGTGTGGATGCGCCGCGCGCGCGCCTTGTCGGGCACGCCGCGGACATCCTCGAAGCCGGTGGCGATGGTCCGCGCGCCCCGCGCCAGGAAGGCGTTGGCCCGGCCCATCACGGCGTTCTGCTCGTGCAGCACCGTCGGCACCCGCAGGATCTGGCCGGCGAGGACCGGCGGTACGGTCGGGTAGCCGCCGAAGCCGACGATTGCGGCCGGGTTGATCCGCCGGATCTCCCGGGCGGCGACGCCGAAGCCGCGGCCGAGCGTCAGCACGGCACCGGCCCGCTTCAGGGGCGAGCGGCCCGAGGGCGTCGCCGAGGCGATCGTGATCACCTCCGAGGCCGGGAACTCGCCCGAGATCGCGTCGACCCGGGCGTCTGTGGCGAGCGCCACTCGGATGCCGCGGGCGCGCAGGGCGTGGGCGAGGCTCTCGGCCGGGAACAGGTGGCCGCCGGTGCCGCCCGCGCAGAGCAGGATCGTGGGTGTGAAGACCGTCATCGCATCACTCCGGCGACGGTGGCCGAGGCGGTGCCGGGTGGCTTCTGGCTGAGCAGGACGGTGCGTGGGCGTTTGCGGGTCAGCGCAACCAGAAAGCCCGTGCCGAGCGCCAGGGAGATCATCGACGAGCCGCCGAAGGAGACGAACGGCAGGGTCATGCCCTTGGCCGGCATCAGCTGGGTGTTCACCGCCATGTTGATGCAGGCCTGGAGCCCGAACAGGGTGGTCAGCCCGGTGATCGCAAGGCGCGAGAAGGTGTCGTCTGTGCGCCGGGCGAGCTTGAGGCCGCGCAGCACGATGAAAGCGAACAGGCCGACGAGGCACAGGCAGACGATCACGCCGAATTCCTCGCCCGTTACGGAGAAGATGAAGTCGGTATGTGCGTCCGGTAGGTGCCGCTTGGCCACCCCCTCCCCCGGGCCGGTGCCGAACCAGCCGCCCGAGCGGAACGATTCCCGCGACCAGAAATCCTGGAAGCCGCCGCCGGAATCGCGGTCGAGGAACTTGTTGAAGCGCTCGCGGACGTGATGGAAGAACAGGTAGGCCGCGAACACGCCGCCGAGCCCGAGCACGCCGAGCAGCGCGACCCAGATCAGGTGCAGGCCGGCGACGAAGAACAGCGCGCACCACACCATGGTGATCAGCATGGTCTGGCCGAAATCGGGCTGCAGCAGCAGCGGCACGATGGTGATCGGCAGGAGCAGCATCGCCAGGAAGCCGCCCGGCATGTCGCGGCGTTGCGCGCCCTCCGAGAAGGCCCAGGCCGCCACGACCACGAAGGCCGGCTTGACGAATTCCGACGGCTGCAGGCCGATCGGTCCGAACTGGATCCAGCGATGCGCGCCCTTGATCTCCGGGCCGAACTTGCCGGCAAGCAGGCAGAGCGCGACGCCGCAGATCCAGGTGACCAGCGCCAACCGCCGGACCCCGCGCAGGGACAGGAATGACACGGCGCAGATTAGCAGGATGGTCGGCGCAAGGTATAGCGCCTGCCGGTTGAGGAAGTAGAAGGTCGGCAGGCCGATGCGCTCGGCGACCGGTGGGCCGCCGCCCATCAGGAAGACTAGGCCGGCCACCATCAGCGCGAACAGCGCCGCGAGCAGCCCGCGGTCCACCGTCCACCACCAGTCGGTGAGGGGTGTGCGTTCCGCGCGTGAGATCATGCCGGGCAACGACTCCAGGCCGCGCGGAGGCCGGTCCGCGTCGGTCGAGTCGATCCTGTGGGGGAATGGTAAACAGAGCCTTATGGCCGGCTGAGCCTGGCGCGGCCCGGGATCCCCAGCGCGGAAGAAGTACCGTATTCGTCCGAGGTATACTGTGGACGATGTCATCGAATGTTAATTCTCGTTGTGCAACTTGGAGGTGTATCCCCACCAGGATCGGAGACCGGCGTGTTGCATGCGCCGCTTTGCCAGGCCCGATCCGCACAGCAGAAGTCGGTTCGAGATGTTCGCTGCTCTGAAGGTCCGTGAAGCGCAGGCCAAGCTGGCGGCCCTCGACCGCGTCCAGGGGCTCATCGAGTTCGATCTCGACGGCCGCATCCTGTCGGCGAACGGCAATTTCCTCGACGCGGTCGGCTACACCCTGCCGGAGGTGGTCGGGCAGCATCACAGCCTGTTCGTGGACCCGGAATATCGTGATTCGGCGGATTACCGGGCGTTCTGGGAGCGCCTGCGCGGCGGCGGGTTCGAATCCGGCCAGTTCCGTCGGGTCGGCCGCGGCGGGCGGCCGATCTGGATCCAGGCGTCCTACAACCCGATGCTCGACGCCCGTGGCCGGCCCTACAAGGTGGTGAAGTTCGCCACCGACATCACCCGGCAGCGCACCGAGGAGGCCGACCGCGCCGGTCAGATCGCCGCGATCCACAAGGTCCAGGCGGTGATCGCCTTCGACCTCGATGGCATGGTTCTCGAAGCCAACGACAACTTCCTTACCGCGATGGGCTACGGCCGCGACGAGGTGGTCGGGCAGCACCACAGCCTGTTCGTCGAGGCGGGCTACCGGGACAGCGAGGCCTACCGGGCGTTCTGGGCGGCTTTGCGCAACGGTACCTATCAGGCCGCGCAGTTCCGCCGCCTCGGCAAGGACGGTCGGGAGATCTGGATTCAGGCGTCCTACAACCCGATCCTCGACGCCGGGGGCCGACCCTACAAGGTGGTGAAGTTCGCCACCGACATCACCGATCAGGTCCGCCTGCTGGCCGACCTCCGCAGGCTGATCGACACCAATTTCGGCGCAATCGAGCACGCGGTCCTGCATTCCACGGATGCCGCCCGCCTGGCCTCCTCGGCGGCGGACTCGACCTCCGGCAATGTCCAGACCGTGGCGGCGGCGGCCGAGGAACTCGCCGCCTCCGTCGCCGAGATGTCCCAGAGCATCGTGCGCTCTCAGGGCGCCACCGATACCGCCTATACCTGCGTGCGCGAGGCGGACGGCCACACCAAGAGGCTCGCCGACAGCGCGACTGCGATGTCCAGCATCGTCGGCCTGATCCAGAGCATCGCCGGCCAGATCAACCTGCTGGCGCTCAACGCCACCATCGAGGCGGCGCGGGCCGGCGAGGCCGGCCGCGGCTTCGCGGTGGTGGCAAGCGAGGTGAAGGCGCTCGCCGACCAGGCGGCCCGCGCCACCGGGCAGATCAACAGTGAGATTGCCAGCGTCCAGCAGGTCTCGCAGGAGGTCGTCGTCGCGCTCGGCTCGATCGGGGCCTCGGTCTCGGTGATGCGCGAGACCGTGGTGTCCACCGCAGCGGCCATTGAAGAGCAGAGCGCGGTAACCCGCGACCTCGCCGAGAGCATGCAGAGTGCCGCCGGCGCGGTCACGGCGATAACCGGCAATATCGGGGCGATCGCGCAAGCCGTGGCCGACGTCTCCGAGGCGGTGGCGACCACGCGGGACGCCGCCAGGGTGCTGGCGCGCTGACCGACCCGGACCGGGTTTCCAAAGGGCTCATCCCTTCGGTGGGGCTCCGCACTCGCAAACGGTACCCGACCTTTCGAAACCCTGCCGATCGATGCCCTCAGGGCAGCGCCTGCACCAACGCCCGGAACCTGTCACCGCGGATCTCGAAGTTGCGGAATTGGTCGTAGGAGGCGCAGGCCGGCGAGAGCAGCACCACCGGCTCCGGCGCGCCCGAGGCGGCGGCGTTCTCGGCGGCCCTGGGGACCGCGACGTCGAGGGTCTCGCAGCGCGTGTAGGGCACGACCCCTTCCAGGGTGGCCGCGAAGGCGTCCGAGGCCGCGCCGATCAGGTAAGCATGGGCGACCCGCTGGAAATACGGCACCAGCGGGAAGATGCCGCCCTCCTTGGCCTTGCCGCCGAGGATCCAGTGGATGTCCCGGAAAGCGGTCAGCGCCTTCTCGGTGGAATCCGCGTTGGTCGCCTTGGAATCGTTGACGAACAGCACGGCGCCGCGCCGCCCGACCTCCTCCATCCGGTGCGGCAGTCCCGGAAACGAGGACAGGCCGGCCTGGATCGCCTCGGGCGTCAGCCCGAGCGCGCGGGCCACCGCCACTGCCACCGCCGCGTTCTGCCAGTTGTGGGCGCCGCGCAGCGAGCCGATGCCGTTGACGTCGGCCAAAGCCGTCCCGTCGGGATCGCGGACGATGCCGTCGCGCACCGTCACGGCGTCGGCGCAGAGCGCGTCGCCGGCGGGTACGTGGACGCGCACGAGGTCACCGGCGCGCCGCTCGGCGATCGCCCGGCTCGGGCCGTCGTCGATCCCGACCACCGCCAGCCCGGCGCCGGCGATCAGGCGCTCTTTGATGGCGGCGTACTGCTCCATGGTACCGTGGCGGTCGAGATGGTCCGGCGTGATGTTCATCAGCACCCCGACCGTGGGGTCGAGACCCGGGGTCAGGTCGATCTGGAACGACGACATCTCGATCACGTGGACGCGGCCGGCATCCGGCGGCGCCAGCGACAGGATCGCGGTGCCGATGTTGCCGCCCATCTGCACGTCGCGCCCGGCTTGCGCGAGCACGTGGGCGATCAGCGCCGTGGTGGTCGACTTGCCGTTGGTGCCGGTAATCGCCACCAACGGCGCCTCGGGCGACTGCGCCCGGCGCTCCCGGCAGAACAGCTCGATATCACCGATGATCTCGACCCCGGTCTCGCGGGCGAGCCGGACGGTCCAGTGTGGCTCCGGATGGGTCAGCGGCACGCCGGGGCTGAGCACCAGGGCCATGAAGCCGGACCAGTCGGCCTCGCGCAGATCCTGTGTGCCCAGGCCCGCATCCTGCGCGCGCGCCACGCTGTCGGCGTTGTCGTCCCAGGCGATCACCTCGGCGCCGCCGGCCTTCAGCGCGTTGGCCGTGGCCAGCCCCGAGCCGCCGAGCCCGAACAGGGCGACCTTCTGGCCCGCGAAGACGGTGACGGGTGTCATGGGAAACTCAATTCAACGTGGGAACATCGCCGATCCCACCCAACCCCCTCATCCTGAGGTGCCTGCGCCAGCGGGCCTCGAAGGAGTCCTCCAGGGGTCACGCGGCCGGCTGGAGGGCTCCTTCGAGGCGTCCGCTTTGCGGCCGCACCTCAGGATGAGGGCCCGATTGGGATCGGCCGTAGTGGTACATAGTCTAGCACAGTTTCTCAGCGCAGCTTCAGGGTCGCGAGGCCCGCGAGCGCCAGGATGACCGCGATGATCCAGAACCGGATCACGACCTGCGGCTCTTTCCAGCCCTTCTGCTCGAAATGGTGGTGGATCGGCGCCATCCGGAAGACGCGCTTGCCGGTGAGCTTGAACGACGCGACCTGGATGATCACCGACATCATTTCTAGGACGAACACGCCGCCGACGATGGCCAGGACGATCTCGTGCTTGGTCGCCACCGCGATGGTGCCGAGGAGGCCGCCCAGCGCCAGCGAGCCGGTGTCGCCCATGAAGATCTGGGCGGGCGGCGCGTTGAACCAGAGGAAGCCGAGGCCGGCGCCGATCACCGCGCCGCAGACGACTGCGAGTTCGCCGCTGTCGCGGACATAGTTCACCTGGAGATAGCTCGCGGTGAACGAGTTGCCGACGAGATACGCGATGATTCCGAAGGTGCCGCACGCAATCATCACCGGCACGATCGCCAGGCCGTCGAGGCCATCGGTCATGTTCACGGCGTTGCCGGCGCCGACGATCACGAAGGCGCCGAACAGGGCGTAGAACCAGCCGAGATTCAGCAGCGCGTCCTTGAACACGGGAAAGGCGAGCTGGTTCTGCAGGGCGGCCGGCGAATAGACGGAGACGATCGTGCACGCCGCGATGGCGATCATCGCTTCCAGCGACAGCCGGAACTTGCCGGAAAAGCCCTTGTGCGACTGCTTCGTCACCTTGAGGTAGTCGTCATAGAAGCCGATCGCCCCGAAGCCGAGGGTGACGGTCAGGGTCACCCACACGTAGTGATTGCGCGGGTTGGCCCAGAGCAGGATCGCCACGACGGCGCCAGCCAGGATCATCAGCCCGCCCATGGTCGGCGTGCCGCGCTTGGTCAGCAGGTGCGTCTGCGGCCCGTCCTCCCGGATCGGCTGGCCCTTGCCCTGGCGCAGGCGCAGAAGGGAGATGATCCACGGCCCGAACCAGAACACGAACAGGCCCGCCGTGAACAGCGCGCCGCCGGTGCGGAAAGTGATGTAGCGGAAGACGTTGAGCGGCGAGAACGTGCCGCTCAGTTCCGAGAGAAGGTACAGCATCCGGGCGCTCGGCCCCTTTGTTCAGGCGCGGGTTTCGGGGAGCGGCACCGATCGTCGCGAACGCTCGGGCGTGTCGATCATGGGGCGGATCACGGACGGATCACGGGGCGGCGGCCATTCCGCGCCGCGCCGGGTCGACCGCGTAGCGGGCTTTCAGCACATCGACAATCCGCCCCATGCGGCTGCCGTTCGATCCCTTGACCATCACGGCATCGCCGGACCGGAGGTTGCGGGTCAGCGGCTCGATCAAGTCGGCTGCGGTGTCGGCGACGCCGCCGCGGCGGCTCACCGGCAGCGCTTCGAACAGGTGGCGCATCAGCGGCCCGGAGGCGAAGACCAGGTCGATCCGGGCGGCCTCGATCGCATCGGCTAGGCCGCGATGCAGGTCGTGGGAGGTCGCGCCGAGTTCCAGCATGTCGCCCAGCACCGCGATGCGGCGGCCGCGCGGGCCGGTCTCGATGCCGGCGAGCGTCGCGATCGCGGCTCGGACCGAAGCCGGGTTGGCGTTGTAGCTCTCATCGACCAGGTAGGCGGTGCCGCCGTCGATCTCGAGGGCGGTGCGCTCGCCGCGCCCAACTGGCGGACTCAACCCGGCGAGCGCCAGGGCCGCCTCTGCGAGATCGGCGCCGAGCGCGTGGACCACCGCCATCACGCCCAGCGAGTTCAGCGCCGCATGCCGCCCGGCGGTTCCGAGCTTGTAGGTGACGGGCTGCCCCATCACGACGGCGTCGACCACCGACAGGTCGGGGCGCAGCACGATGGTCTGGGCGCGCACGTCCGCGTCCGGATGCTCGCCGAAGCTGACGACCCGGCCCGCGCGCGACGCCCGCGCATGGGCGATCAAGCGGTCGTAATGCTCGCCGTCGCGATTGATGATCGCCACGCCGCCGGGTTCGATGCCGGAGAAGATCTCGCCCTTGGCGTCCGCGATGGCTGCGACCGAGGCGAAATGCTCGATATGCACCGGCTCGACCGTGGTGATCAGCGCGATGTCGGGCCGGACCTGGGCGGTCAGCGGCACGATCTCGGCCGGGTGGTTCATGCCGATCTCGAACACGCCGTAGCGGGTGGCACGCGGCATCCGGGCGAGCGTAAGGGGCACGCCCCAATGGTTGTTGTAGGAGGCTGCCGAGGCGTGGGTCTCGCCCTGCCCCGCCAGCACGTGGCGAAGGGCCTCCTTGGTCCCGGTCTTGCCGACTGAGCCGGTCACCGCCACGACCTTTGCGTCGGTGCGCGCCCGGGCGGCTTCGCCCAGACGGGTCATGGCGGTCAGGACCGGGTCCGCCCCCGATTCCGGGACCGCCAGCACCGGGCCGTGGGCGGTCAGATCCGTGGCGCGGGCCTCGCTGACCACGGCGGCGCCGGCGCCGCGCCCGAGGGCGCTCGCGACGAAGTCGTGGCCGTCGCGCGCTTCGCCTCTGATGGCGAAGAACAGGTCGCCCGGCTGCAGCGTGCGGGTGTCGATCGACGCGCCGCCGATCGGGCGCCCTTCGCCGAGCAAGCGCCCGCCTGTGGCGGTTTCGAGTTCGTCGCGGGTCCAGAGTGCAGTCATGTCAGCCCCCGGTCACCATCTGGCCGCGCCATCAGCGTGCGGCCTCGGCGATGGCGGCGCGCAGGACCTCGTGGTCCGAGAACGGCAGCGTCCGATCTCCCACGATCTGGCCGGTTTCATGGCCTTTGCCGGCGACGACCAGCACGTCGCCGGGTCCGAGCCGCCGCACGGCCGAGCCAATCGCCTCGGCCCGGTCGCCGATTTCGTCCGCATTGGGCGCCGCCGCCAGGATCGCCCGCCGGATCGCGTGGGGTTCCTCCGTGCGGGGATTGTCGTCGGTGACGATCACGACATCCGCCAGGCGCTCTGCGATCGCCCCCATCAGCGGGCGCTTGCCCCGGTCGCGGTCGCCGCCGCAGCCGAACACCACCATGAGCCGGCCGGACGCGAACGGCCGCAACGCGGTCAGCACGCTCTCTAGTGCCTCGGGCTTGTGGGCATAGTCGACCAGGCACAGGCCGCCCCCCGCCTCGCCGATCCGCTCCATCCGGCCGGGTACGCCGGTGAGGTGGCTGAGGGCCGCGAACACGCCGTCCGGGTCGGCGGCGCCGGCCGGGGTCGCGAGGGCCAGGCCGGCCGCCACCAGGGCGTTCTCGACTTGGAAGTCGCCGACGAGAGGAAGGCGCACCGTGCGGGTCACACCCTCATGCAGAAGCGTGATCGCCTGGGTGAAGCCGTCGGTCCCCGTTGAGACGAGGCGGATATCCGTTCCCGCCCGTCCGACCGTGCGGACCGACCGCCCTGCGCCCTCAGCCGCCGCGATCACCCGCTCGGCATAGGCGCCGTCGGCGTTGACGATCGCCGGGCAGCCTTGCGGCAGCAAGTCGGTGAACAGGTGCAGCTTGGCCGCCAGGTACTCCTCGATGCTGGCGTGATAATCGAGGTGGTCGCGGCCGAGATTGGTGAAGCCGGCTGCCGCGAGACGCACGCCGTCGAGGCGGCGTTGCTCGATCCCATGGGAGGACGCTTCCATGGCGAGGTCCGTGACGCCCTCGCGAGCGAGCCTGGCCAGGGTCTGGTGCAGCGTCACCGGGTCAGGGGTCGTCAGCGAGCCGTATTCCGCACCGCGATCGGTGACGATCCCGACGGTGCCGAGGCTCGCGGCGTCGCGGCCGAGCCGGGACAGGATCTGACGGACGAAGTCGGCAACCGAACTTTTCCCCGCGGTGCCGGTGACCGCCAGGACGGTGGCGGGCTGTGCACCCGCAAGTCGCGCGGCGGCGAGCGCCAGCGCGCGGCGGGCATCCGCCACGGCGATCCAGGCGACCGCCTCGGGCAGGTCCGCGGGGCGGTCCCCCTCCCCGGCCACCGCGACGGCGCCGCGTGCGGCGGCCTGCGCGGCGAACAGGCGGCCGTCGGCCTTCGTGCCGGGCACCGCGACGAACACGACGCCCGGCGCGACCTGCCGGCTGTCGGCGGTCAACGCCGACACGGTCTGGTCGGCGGATGGGCCGGCGATCTCCGGGAAAAGGTCCGCAAGCCGGGCGATCATAGCCGCACCATCATGGGCCGCCCAACTGGTTGATGTGGTAGGCATTGAGCTTGACCATCTGAGGGAACGGTCGCACCGGCGGCTCGAATTGCGGCGGCAACCCCAGGATCGGGGCGACCCGCTCGATCACCTTGCCGGTGACGACGCCCGAGTTCCACGCCGCGGTGGCGTAGCCGCCCGATTCCGGCAGGCCCTGCGGCTCGTCCATGATGGTGATGAAGAGGTATTTCGGGTCGTTCATCGGCGCCGCCGCCATGAAGGTGGTGAAGAGGCGGTTGTGGATGTACCGCCCGCCGATCACCTTCTCGGCCGTGCCGGTCTTGCCGCCGACGAAGTAGTACGGGACCGCCGCCTTCTTGGCAGAGCCCTCGGCCGCGTTGAGGCGCATGATGTAGCGCATCGCCTCGGAGGTCTGGCCGGAGAGGACGTGCGTGGCGCGGGCCTTGTCTTCGGGCGCCGCCTTCAGGAAGGTCGGGGTGATCAGGTCGCCACCGTTGGCGATGGCGGCGACGGCGGCCGCGGCCTGGATCGGTGCCACCGCGATGCCGTGGCCGAATGCGATCGTGATCGTGTTGATCTCGGTCCAGCGGGATGGGACGATCGGGGCGGCGCTCTCGGGCAGCTCGGTGCGCAGCCGGTCGAGCAGGCCCATCTTCTTCAGGAAGGCCTTGTGGCCGGGCACGCCGACGCCGAGCGCCATCTTGGCCGAGCCGATGTTCGACGAGTGCGTGAACACCTCCGGCATGGTGATGACGCGGTTGGTGCCGTGATACTCGTGGATCTTCTGCCGGCCCCAGTTCAGCACGCCGCCGCGGGTGTCGAAGGTCGAGTTGACGTTGTACTTGCCGGAATCGAGGGCCATGGCCAGCGTCATCGCCTTGAAGGTCGAGCCCATCTCGTAGACGCCGACATTCATGCGGTTGATGCGGTCGGGCGAGAGCGCGTCCTTCGGGTCGTTCGGGTCAAAGTCCGGCATCGAGACCAACGCGATGACCTCGCCGGTCTTGACGTCGAGGATCATCGAAGCGCCGGCCTTGGCCTTGAAGTGGTCGATGCCCCAGGCCAGCTCGTCGCGCACGGCGAACTGGGCGCGCAGATCGATGGACAGCTGCACCGGCTTCAGGTCGGCCTGCTTGCTGACCAGCCCGAAGCTGTTGAGCGCCTGGAGGCCGGTCGAGTCGATGTACTTCTCCATGCCGGCGATGCCGACGCCGTCGAGATTGGTCGCGCCCAGGATGTGGGCGGCGGCGACACCGTTCGGGTAGACCCGCTTGTGGTCCGGCAGAAAGCCGATGCCGGGGATGCCCAGGCGGTGGACCTCGGCTTGTTGCTTCGGAGTGAGCTCGCGCTTCACCCAGACGAAGCCCGCGCCCTTCTTGTCCTTGCGCGAGGACAGCTTGGCGCGCAGCTCGGAGGCGTTGAGTTCCGGCAGGACCGCGGTCAGCAGCTCCACCGCCTCGTCCTTGTCGTAGATGTTTCCGGGCTCGGCGAAGACCGAGACGGTGCGGATGTCGGTGGCCAGGATCTCGCCGTTGCGGTCGACGATGTCGGGCCGGAACGCCGTCGAGGACGCGGCCGCGACCCGGTGCTCCTGGCTCGGCGGATCGCCGAACACGGCCATCATCAGCAGCTTGGCCGAAATCGTCCCGAACACCCCGACGAACACCAGCCCGACTAAAGCGACGCGCATGTGCGAGCGCTCGATGGCGAGCCGGAACATGCTCCGCACGAACGCCTTGGCGCGGACGGCACGCATGTCCGGGTGCAGCGCCCGGGCGGCGGCCTCGAGCGCCGACGCATCCTGCTCCGACACGGCGTAGTGCGCCGCCTCGTGGGCCGGTGCGTCGGTCTCCCGCACAGCGTGCTCCGAGATCTGCACCTCGGCAGCCGCGTCTCTGATCTGGTCGGCGTCTTCGGACACGGGTGATTACCTCGAAGCGGTATTCGGGGTGCGAGTCGTGGTGACGGTGCGGGTGATCGAGCCGGTGGTGCGCGGCTCGATCCCGCCCTTGTCCTTGGGTGTCGCGGTCGCGGCGAGCAGCCGGCCGATCTCGTCGCCGCGCTCCGGGCGGGCGGGCAGGTCCGACAGGCGCGCCAGGTGGCTGGTCCCGATCGGCTCCAGCGCAAGGTGCTTGTCCACCGCGGCCTGCAGCCGGTCCGGCCGGGTCAGGAGCTGCCACTCGGCGCGCAGGACCGCGATCGCCTGCCGCTCCTTGTGCAGGGCGGTCTGCAGCTTCGAGACCTGACCGCCCTGGTAGAGCGTGTCGTACTTGATCGAGTAGGCGTAGATCGCCGAGGCCACGAGGCCGGCGACCGCCAGGAGGTTCAGCAGGCGGATCATCGGCGATGGCCCCCGCGGGCGGCGTCTGGCAGGCTCGCGAGCGCGTGGAGCGCCGCGAGCGGTTCGGGCAGATCGGATTCGGTGCGCTCCGCGGCCCGGAGCTTGGCCGAGCGGGCGCGCGGGTTGCGGGCGATCTCGGCCTCGCCCGGCAGGACCGGACCCTTGGTGACGAGGCGGAAGCTGCGGATCGTCTCCGCTTGGCCGACCGGCAGGTGCCGCGAGCCTTGGGCGGCCCGGCCGCTGCGGGCGGCGAAGAACTGCTTGACGATCCGATCCTCGAGGGAATGGAACGTCACCACCGCGAGCCGTCCGCCCGGGGCCAGGACCCGCTCGGCGGCGTGGAGCGCCCGCACCAACTCGCCGAGTTCGTCGTTCACGGCGATCCGGAGGCCCTGGAAGGTCCGGGTCGCGGGATGGATGTGGCTGCCGGGCTCGACCCACACCACGCTGGCGACCAACTCGGCGAGCTGGGCGGTGGTCTCGATCCGGCCGCGGCGGCGGGCCTCGTGGATGGTCCGGGCCACGGCCCGCGAGCGCCGCTCCTCACCGTAATGATAGATGATGTCGGCCAGCACGGTCTCGTCGGCCTCGTTCACGAGGTCCGCGGCGCTAGGGCCGTCATTGCCCATCCGCATGTCGAGGGGGCCGTCGTTGCGGAACGAGAAGCCCCGCTCCGGGACGTCGAGCTGCATCGACGAGACGCCGATATCGAGCACGACTTGGTCGACGTGGCTTTCGCCGGCCTCGGTGAGCAACGCGTCGAGATCCCCGAACCGGCCCGGCACGAGGCGCAGGCGCCCGCCGGCCTCGCAGACCAGGGCCTGCCCGCCGGCGATCGCCAGCGGGTCGCGGTCGATGCCGATCACCTTGAGCGTCGGATCGGCCGCCAGCAGCGCGCGGGTGTATCCGCCGGCTCCGAAGGTGCCGTCGACGGCGAGGCCGCCCTCGAGCTTGAGCGACTCGACGACTTCGCCAAGCAGAACCGGCACGTGAGGCTGGGCGGATGCGGCAGGCCCGTCGCGGTGCGCGGACGCCGTCTCGGCCGGGGGGCGGCGCCGAATCATGCGCGCCTCGCCGGGCCGGTGCGGGGACAATCGGGGGTTCGGCGCGATCCGGGGATTCCGGCGCGGATGCGGCTCGTGCGTCTCATGGTGCCCTGTGCCGGGCCGCGCGAGCGCG
The DNA here is from genome assembly GCF_008000895.1 of Methylobacterium sp. WL1. Classification (NCBI taxonomy): domain Bacteria; kingdom Pseudomonadati; phylum Pseudomonadota; class Alphaproteobacteria; order Hyphomicrobiales; family Methylobacteriaceae; genus Methylobacterium; species Methylobacterium sp. WL1. Next base: position 2,508,109 of record NZ_CP042823.1, read on the forward strand.
GCGCGCGTGACGGGAACGGCACCGGATGCGGAGCGCGCGAAACGCCGCGCACGGACGGGACCTGCAACTGTGCAGGTTACGTCCGGCGATCCGATACACGCCGTTGACGGGAGGATGCCGGGTATCATGGGCCTCGGAGGATCGTCAACGCGCGAGCCTGGCGCTGGCGAGCCGACCGATCTGACCCCGGTACGGTTAACCGAAGGTTTTTACCGGGCGCGAATCTGGCGCCTCGCGGAGCTTGTAGAGCTCGTCCGCGATCGCCGCGCCGGAGGGGTCCGGGGGTGGTTGGATCAGCCGGCCTATAAGCCGGGTTCTGTAAGGCCGGAACGCTCGCGCGCGCCGACGTGGCGGCCATTCCTCTGGGACGGTCGTTGCCGACCGCCTCGAGCAACCAACCCGGGCGACTGGCCTGGAGAGCGGGCCTGCCCTTCTCGCGAAGGGCGCGCCGCCCCTATTCGGTCTTGCTCCCGGTGGGGTTTGCCGTGCCGTCCGCGTTGCCGCGTCCGCGGTGCGCTCTTACCGCACCCTTTCACCCTGACCCCGAACGCGTCCGGGGCGGTCTGCTCTCTGTGGCACTGTCCCTGGGGTCGCCCCCGCCGGACGTTATCCGGCACCGTCTCTCCATGGAGCCCGGACTTTCCTCCCCGGACGCTGACGCACCCGGAGCGGCCGCCCGGCCGGCTGATCCGCGGGCAGATGCGCCCGCGCCGCCGTCCGGGTCAAGAGTCGCAGATGGATTACCAGCTGCCGGTGTTCTCCATCGACGTCCAGGGCTCCTGCGGCTCCTTGGCGGCGCCCTTCTGCAGGATCTCGATCGAGATGCCGTCCGGCGACTTCACGAAGGCCATGTAGCCGTCGCGGGGCGGGCGATTGATGGTCACGCCCTTGTCCTGGAGCTGGGTGCAGAAGGCGTAGATGTCGTCGACCTGGTAGGCGAGGTGCCCGAAGTTGCGGCCGCCCGAATAGGTCTCCGGGTCCCAGTTGTAGGTCAGCTCGACCAGCGGCGACTTGGTCGCCTGTGCCCGCTCGACATCGCCTGGGGCGGCCAGGAAGACCAGGGTGAAGCGGCCCTTCTCGTTCTCGACGCGGCGGACTTCCTTAAGCCCGAACGCGCCGACGTAGAAGGCGAGCGCCCGGTCGAGATCGGCCACCCGGACCATGGTGTGCAGGTATTCCATCTGGCGGCTATCCCTCTTTCGGAGCGAGGGCCGTCACGACGCCCTCAGCGGAAACGAACATGACCGGCGGGGCCGGCCTCCGTCCTAGCTAGAGCGCGCGTCCCCGGCCGAGTAGGCCACCCGGGCCGGTCATGGCTTGCCGATGCCGATATCGTCTGCCACCGCCCGCAGCCGCTCCGGCTCCCGCTCCTTACGCTCGCTGTAGCGGTCGACGAGATAGTCGGCCCGCTCGCGGGTCAGCAGCGTGAACTTCATCAACTCCTCGCAGACATCGACCACGCGCTCGTACAGCGGCCCCGCCTTCATCCGGCCGGCCGCGTCGAACTCCCGGTAGGCCATGGGCACGGAGGATTGGTTGGGGATGGTGATCATCCGCATCCACCGCCCGAGCAGGCGCAGGCTGTTCACCGCGTTGAAGCTCTGCGAGCCGCCCGAGACCTGCATCACCGCCAAGGTGCGCCCCTGCGTCGGCCGCACCGAGCCTTCGCTGAGCGGTAGCCAGTCGATCTGGCTCTTCATCACGCCGGTGAGATTGCCGTGGCGCTCCGGCGAGACCCAGACCTGCCCCTCCGACCACAGCGACAGCGCGCGCAGTTCCTGCACCTTCGGGTGGTCGGCCGTGGCATCGTCGGGCAGCGGCAGGCCGTGCGCATCGTAGATCCGGACCTCGCCTCCCATGGCTTCGAGCAGGCGCGCCGCTTCCTGGGCCAGGAACCGGCTGAACGAGCGCTCGCGCAGCGAGCCGTACAGGATCAGGAAGCGCGGCGCGTGCGCATAGGGAAGCGCAATTGCAAGCTGCGCCGCGCTCGGCACCGCGAAATGGGGGCGGCTGAGATTCGGGAGGCTGTCGTCGAAGGGCTGGGCGGGCTTGTCCACGGTCAGGCATTCTCGTATGTTCGTACGATCGTCTGATTGTAGAAACGAAAATGGACGAACCGCAAGCCCTCGCGGCCTTCATGGCGCTTGGTCAGGAGCACCGATTGCGGGCGCTGCGGGCGCTGGTGAAGGCCGGCCCGGACGGCATGGCCTCCGGGGCGCTGGCCGGCGCCATCGGCGTGTCCGCCTCGACCATCTCCTTCCACCTGAAGGAGCTGCAGCAGGCTGGACTGATCGGATCGCGCCGTGCCGGGCGCTCGATCATTTATAGTGTCGCCTATCCGGTTCTCGCCAGTTTGGTCGCATTCCTCATGACGGATTGCTGCCAGGGACACCCGGAGATCTGCGCGCCCGCGCTCGCCGCCTGCGGCCCCGGAACCAACGAGGTGGACCATGCCTGATTGCGCCTTCGACGTGGTGATCTACCACAACCCGGATTGCGGCACCGCGCGCAACACCCTGGCGATGATCCGCAACGCCGGCATCGAGCCGCACGTCGTCGAGTACCTCAAGACACCGCCAGCCAGGGCACTGCTCGAGCAACTCCTTGCCCGCGCCGGCCTCTCGGTTCGGGATGCGCTGCGCGAGAAGGGCACGCCCTATGCCGAACTCGGCCTCGCCGACCCGGCCCTGACCGACGCGCAGCTGCTGGATGCCATCCAGGCGCACCCGATCCTGCTCAACCGGCCGCTCGTGGTCAGCCCGAAGGGTGTCCGGCTGTGCCGGCCGTCCGAGCGGGTGCTCGAGCTGCTGCCGCAGCAGCAGGGCGCGGTCGTCAAGGAAAGCGGCGAGCCGGTGGTGGACGAAGTCGGCCGCCGCGTCGGTCTCGCCTGACCCGGCGCCGGAAAGATCCCCGTCCGCATGCTCGCGCTCGTCATCTTCGTCGTCACCCTGATTTTCGTCATCTGGCAGCCGGGGGGATTCGGGATCGGCTGGAGTGCCCTGATCGGTGCGGGCGTGGCCCTCGCCACGGGGGTGATCCAGCCGGCCGACGTGCCGGTGGTCTGGCACATCGTCTGGGACGCGACCTTCACCTTCGTGGCCCTGATCATCATCTCGCTGCTGCTGGACGAGGCCGGCTTCTTCCACTGGGCGGCGTTGCACGTCGCCCGATGGGGCGGCGGGCGGGGCCGGTGTCTGTTTCCCCTGGTGGTGGTACTGGGCGCCGCCATCGCGGCCGTGTTCGCCAATGACGGGGCGGCGCTGCTGCTGACGCCGATCGTGCTGGCGATCCTGTTGAAGCTCGCGTTCAAGCCGCAGGCCGCCCTGGCCTTCATCGTCGCCTGCGGATTCGTGGCGGATTCCACCAGCCTGCCGCTGGTGATCTCCAACCTGGTCAACATCGTCTCGGCGAACTTCTTCGCCATCACCTTCGGGCGTTACGCCGCCGTGATGGTGCCGGTCGATCTGGTGTCGCTCGCCGCCACGCTGCTGGTTTTGGGGCTGTATTTTCGGTCCGCGCTGCCGGTCACCTACCCGGTCGACGAGCTGGAATCGCCCCGCGACGCGATCCGCGACCCGCTGCTGTTCCGGGCGGCGTTCCCGCTGCTCGGCCTGCTGCTCGGGGCCTACTTCGTCACGGCGCCGTTCGGGGTGCCGGTCTCGGTGGTCACCTGCGCGGGCGCGGCCATGCTCCTGCTCCTCGCCCGGACGGGCGGCCGCATCCCGATCCGCAAGGTGCTGGCCGGCGCGCCGTGGCAGATCGTGCTGTTCAGCCTCGGCATGTACCTGGTGGTCTACGGGCTCCGGAATGCCGGGCTGACCGATGCGCTGGCCGGCGGCCTGGTTTGGCTCGCCGGTTACGGGCCGCTTGCGGCGACGCTCGGGGCGGGCTTCGGTGCCGCGATCCTGTCCTCGGTCATGAACAACATGCCGAGCGTGCTCATCGGTGCGCTGGCGATCCAGCAGGCGCCCGACCTGTCGCCGCTGATGCGCGAACTGATGATTTACGCCAACGTGATCGGCTGCGACCTCGGCCCGAAATTCACCCCGATCGGCAGCCTCGCCACGCTGCTGTGGCTGCACGTTCTGGCGAGCAAGGGACAGCGGATCGGCTGGGGCCAGTACATGCGGATTGGCCTGGTCATTACCGTGCCGGTGCTGCTCGTCGCCCTGCTGGCCCTGGCCCTGTGGCTGCCCCTGCTCGGGACGGGATGATCCGGTGGCAGATCGGACCCGCCGCTGGCCGGTGATCTCCGCGCTGGGCGTCGTGCAGATCGTCGCCTGGGGCTCGACCTACTACCTCCCGGCCGTGATGGCCGAGCCGATCGCCCGGGATACCGGATGGCCGCTGGCCTGGATCGTCGGCGGCCTGTCCCTCGGCCTGCTGGTTGCGGCGGTGGTGTCGCCGCGCGTCGGGAGCGTCATCCAGGCGCGCGGGGGGCGGCCGGTCCTGGCTCTGGCGGCCCTGCTGCTGGCGGCGGGCCTCACGGTGCTGGGCCTGTCCCCGACCCTGCCGGTCTTCCTGGCCGGTTGGCTGATCCTCGGCGTCGGCATGGGCTGTGGCCTGTACGATCCTGCCTACGCCACCTTGGGACGCCTGTACCGCGCCGAGGCGCGGTCCGCGATCACGGCTCTGACGCTGGTGGGCGGCTTCGCCAGCACCGTGTGCTGGCCGCTCACGGCGTTCCTGGTCGCGCAGGTCGGCTGGCGGGGGACCTGCTTCGCCTATGCCGGCCTGCACATGACGGTGACGCTGCCGCTGGTCCTCGCGCTGATCCCGCCGGCCCCTCCCCCGGCGGTGGTGACGACCGGGCAAGGGGCGCCCGTCGTACCGCTGACGCCGCGGCAAGTCCGGGCCTTCCTGCTGATGGCCGGCGTGCTGGTGCTCGGCGGCACCATCATGGCGCTGGTCTCGGTGCACCTGCTGACCCTGCTGCAGGCCCGGGGCGTCACCCTCGCCACCGCCGTCGCGTATGGCGGCCTGATCGGGCCGTCGCAGGTCGCCGCGCGGCTGATCGAGATCGCCAACCGGGGCCGGCATCACCCGCTCTGGACGCTGACCGCCGCCTTCGCGCTGGTCGCCTGCGGGCTGCTGCTGCTGGCGTCGCACGAGCCGGTGATCGGCCTCGCCCTGATGATCTATGGGGCCGGCAACGGCGTCTACTCGATCGCGCGCGGTACCGTACCCCTCGTGCTGTTCGGGCCCGACCAGTATGCCGGGCTCGTCGGCCGGCTGGCCCGGCCCGCGCTGGTGGCTCAAGCTATTGCGCCGCCGCTCGGCGCCTTCCTGCTGGAGCGGATCGGGCCCGACGCCCTGTGGGGCCTGCTGGCGCTGCTCGCCGCCATCAACCTCGGCCTGATCGGCGGGCTGTGGCGGCTGAAGGGCGCGGCTCAGAATCGTCCCGGGTGCGGCACGACGCGCTGAGGTTTCCGATCATGGGCCCTCACGCCCCGACCGCGTTGCGCCGGGCCGCGCGAGGGACCAGAACGGGCCAGCCCCCGATCCGGAGAGAGCCGAATGCGCACCGAGACGCCGCCGCTGATCCGCCTGGAGGAATACCGGCCGAGCGACTATCTGATCGACCGCGTCGACCTCGATATCCGTCTCGATCCGCACGCCACGCGGATCGACGCGACCCTGGCCCTGCGTCCGAACCCCGGCGGCCGCGCGGGCGCGCCGCTTCATCTCGACGGTGACGACCTCCGGCTGGTCTCGGTCACCCTCGACGGTACGGCGCTCGCAGGGGATGCCTACACGGCCACGCCATCGGGCTTCGGCCTGCACGCACCGCCCGGGCAGCCATTTACCTTACGCCTCGTCACCGAGATCGACCCGACCGCCAACACCAAGCTGATGGGCCTCTACCGGTCGAACGGGGTCTACTGCACCCAGTGCGAGGCCGACGGCTTCCGGCGGATCACATACTTCCTCGACCGCCCCGACGTCATGGCGGTCTACACCACTCGGATCGAGGCGGACCGGGCCGAGGCTCCGGTTCTGCTCGGCAACGGCAACCTCGTCGAATCCGGTTCCGCCGGGACCGATCGGCATTTTGCGATCTGGCACGACCCGCACCCGAAGCCCGCCTACCTGTTCGCCCTGGTCGGCGGCCGGCTCGGCCAGGTCGAGACGCGCTTCACCACGATGGAGGGGCGCGCCGTCACCTGCGCGGTCTACGTCGAGCCCGGCAAGGAGGACCGCGCCGGCTACGCCCTCGACGCGGTGGTCCGCTCGATGCGCTGGGACGAGACCGCCTTCGGCCGTCCCTACGACCTCGACGTGTTCAACGTCGTCGCGGTGTCCGACTTCAACATGGGCGCCATGGAGAACAAGGGCCTCAACATCTTCAACGACAAGTACGTTCTAGCGAGTCCGGAGACCGCCACCGACGGGGATTACGCGGCGATCGAGGCGATCATCGCCCACGAGTATTTCCACAATTGGTCGGGCAACCGGGTCACGTGCCGGGACTGGTTCCAGCTCTGCCTCAAGGAGGGGCTGACGGTCTTCCGCGACCAGGAATTCTCCTCCGACATGCGCTCCCGGCCGGTCCACCGGATCGCCGAGGTCCGGTCCCTGCGGGCGCGGCAGTTCCCCGAGGATGCCGGCCCCCTCCGCCACCCCGTGCGGCCGCGCGCCTATGCCGAGATCAACAACTTCTACACGGCGACCGTCTACGACAAGGGCGCCGAGATCGTCCGGATGCTGCGCACGCTGATCGGCGCAGACGCGTTCCGGGCCGGCATGGACCGCTACTTTGCCGATAATGACGGCCGCGCCGCCACCGTCGAGGACTTCTTGGCCGCCTTCGCGGCCGTGACGGGCCGCGACCTCTCGGCCTTCGCCCGCTGGTACGAGCGGCCGGGAACGCCGCGCCTGACGGCGACCATGGCGTACGATCCGGCTGCGTCCCGCTGCACCCTGCGGTTCACCCAGAGCCTGCCCGGCGAGGGCGGCCGGGACACGCCGCCGCTGGTGATCCCGGTGGCGCTCGGGCTGGTCGGCGCCGCGGGACCGCTTTCGGGCGCGACCTGCCCGGATGTGCGAGACGGCATCTTCGTCCTCGACGAGACAGAGGCCGAGATCGTGTTCGACGGGGTCACCGAGGAACCCGTGCCGTCGCTGATGCGCGACTTCTCGGCCCCGGTGCGCCTGGATTTCGCGCTGACCGACGCCCAGCGCTTGCGCCTGCTCGCGCAGGACAACGATCCGTTCAACCGCTGGCAGGCGGCGCAGGACGTCGCCCTCCGACTCATCCTCAACCCCGATCCTGCCCGGGCCGACGCGTTCGCGGAGGCGCTCGGGCGCTTCCTGGACGGCGAGGCGCTGTCCGACCCTGCTTTCGCAGCCCTGGTTCTGGCCCTGCCGAGCGAGGGCGAGGCCGCGGACGCGCTGCTGTCGGACGTCGATCCCGATGCGATCCACGGGGCCCGGTTCTCGCTGCGGGCGCATCTCGGCCAAGTTCTGCGACCGCGCCTGGAGCGGCTCGACGCCGCCCTCGCGGCAGCCGACGACGCGGCGTACAGCCCGGACGCAGCGTCGGCCGGGCGCCGGTCCCTGCGCAACGCCGCCCTCGACCTGATCGCGGCGGGCGACCCCGAGACCGGGGCATCGCGCGCCGCGGACCGTCTGGCGCGCGCCACCAACATGACCGACCGGTTGGCAGCGCTCGGGATCCTGGCGCTGATCCCCGGTCAGGCCCGGGAGGGCGCGCTGGCGGGCTTCGCGGAGCGCTTCGCCGACGAGCCGCTCGTCCTCGATAAGTGGTTCGCCATCCAGGCTCAGATCCCCGAATCCGGGACCTTGGAACGAATCGCCCGGCTGAAGTCCCATCCGGCCTTCACCATGATCAACCCGAATCGGGTGCGTGCCGTGGTGGGAAGCTTCGCCTTCGGCAACCCGACTCAGTTCGCTCGGGCCGATGGCGCCGGTTTTTCGCTCGTCGCCGATACGGTCGCGGCCCTCGATTCGGCCAACCCACAGGTTGCTGCGCGGCTCCTGACGGCCTTCGGATCCTGGCGTCGGCTGGAAAAATCGCGGGCTGCCAAAGCCGGCGAAATGCTTAATCGGATCAAGGCCATCCCGGGCCTCTCGCGGGACTCCGCGGACATCGTCGCGCGCACCCTCGGAGGCGGCTAAGATACTGAACTTGCGGTAGAAAACGATTCTCTGGCCGAGTCCGAACCCAGGGGGTGCGTCAAGGCCGAATGGTAAAAAATCCGTGGACAAGCGCCCCTCGAAGATGGTTGTATTCAATCAGATTCGGGGCGCGCGAGACGCCGCGGACGGATCGCAGTTCCCAAGGGTGAGGTTCGGCCATGCCGGAGGCGGCTTCCGCTTCCTTCTCCGCGCGTGCGGAATCGAGTCTTGCCGTTTCCTGGCCGATGCGCGTCCAGGATCCGCGGCTCGGTCTGGTCGAGCGGTGGCTGCGCTACGCCGTGCCGGGCATCCTGGCGGTGTTCCTCGCTTGCCTGATCGGCCTTGCGGCACTCCACATCCAGGGCCAGAAGGCCGAGATCCTGGCCGGCGCCAAGGCCGAGGTCGAGGGTTTCGCTCGGCTGGCCGCCCGGGCGATCACGTCGGCCGGTGGCCGGGCGGGCGATCTGCGTGCGCTGTTGCCGGAGAGCGAGCGGCACCCGGGGCGCCGCCTGCTGCTGCTTCGGCCCGATGCCCGCATCGCCGCCGCCCACCCGCCGCTGCCCGCCAGCTCGACGACCCTGGCCGAGGTGCTCGGTGAGAGCGAGCCGCTCTCGGGCCTGGGCGAGCGCGCCGGTGCCATGGCCCTCGACCTACCCGGCGGCGAGAGCGTGCTGGCGGCCATCCACAGCCTGCCCGACGGGGCCGGTCAGGTCGCCGTACTTCAGCCGATCGAGCCGCTGATGCGCGGCTGGAGCGCCCGGGCCCGGGACCAGATCGTCCTGGTCGCCGCCGCGATCCTGGTGATCGTCGGTGTGGGCCTCGCCTATGGGTTGCAGAGCCGGCAGGCGACCCGCGCCGACCGTGCCCGCGAACAGATCCGCGGCCGCCTGGAGACCGCCCTGCGCCGCGGCGCCTGCGGGCTGTGGGACTGGGACATCGCCCGGGGCCGGATCTACTGGTCGGATTCCATGTACGCCCTGCTCGGCTACCAGCGGCAGCACGAATATCTCTCCTTCGGGGCCGTGAACGCCCTGGTCCATCCCGACGACGGCGACCTCTACAGCCTGGCCCGTGGCCTCGCCGCCAACCAGACCTGCGTCGATCATGCCTTCCGGATGCGCGGGGCCGACGGCGCCTATGTCTGGCTGCGCGCCCGGGCCGAAGTGATGCCGGATGCCACTGATGGTGGCCGCCACCTCGTCGGCATCGCCACCGACATCACCGAGCAGCGGGCGTTGGAGGAGACCAACGCGGCCTCCGACATGCGCCTGCGTGACGCCGTCGAGGCGATCTCGGAAGCCTTCGTGCTCTGGGATACCGGCAACCGCCTCGTCCTGTGCAATTCGAAGTTCCGCCACCTCCACGCCCTCAGCCCCGAGGACGCGCAATCGGGCCGGAGCTACATCGATGTGATGGGCCGGGGTGTGCTGCCCCAGGTCCGACGCGAATCCCCCGAGTCCAACCTGGCGCTTACCGGGCTAGCGGCCCGGACCTTCGAGGCCGAGCTGACCGACGGCCGCTGGCTGCAGATCAGCGAACGCCGGACCAAGGACGGCGGCTATGTCTCGGTCGGCACCGACATCACCAGCCTGAAGCGCCATCAGGAGCAGCTTCAGGCCTCGGAGCGCGAACTGATCGAGACCGTCAAGGACCTCAAACGCTCCCGCCGTACCCTCGAACTCCAGACCCAGCAGCTCGCCGATCTGGCCGAGCGCTACCTCGACCAGAAGGCCGCGGCCGAGGCCGCCAGCCAGGCCAAGTCCGAGTTCCTGGCCAACATGAGCCACGAGCTGCGCACCCCGCTCAACGCGATCATCGGCTTCGCCGACGTTATGGAGAACGCGGTTCTCGGACCTCTCGGCACCCCTCGCTACACCGAGTATTGCCGCGACATCCGCGAGAGCGGCTCGCACCTGCTTTCGATGATCGACGACATCCTCAACATGGCCCGGCTCGAGGCGCGGCGGGTGCGGCTGAACCCGCGGACGATTCCCGCCGATGCCGCCGTCGCATCGGTTCTCGGCCTCGTCGAGGCGGCCGCCCGGGAAAAGGGGATCGCGGTCGGCATCGACGTGCAGCCCGGGATCGAGCTGCTGGCCGATCCGAGTGCGATGCAGCAGATCCTGGCCAACCTCGTGCAGAACGCCGTGAAGTTCACACCGGCCGGGGGCCGCATTGCGGTGCGCGTCCGCCGCGCGGGGGCCAGCACTCACCTGTTCGTCGAGGATAGCGGCATCGGGATCCCGCGCGCCGACCTCGCCCGCCTCGGCCGGCCATTCACCCAGGTCGAGGCGCAGATGACCCGCAGCCACAAGGGCTCGGGGCTGGGGCTGGCGATCACCCGCTCCATGGTCGAGCTGCACGGCGGCTCCCTGCGGATCCGCTCCGAGGAGACGGTCGGCACTGTCGTCCTGGTGCGCCTGCCAGCCCCGGCCCCCGAGCAGACGGACCGCCTCGGCCGCGCTGTCGCCGCACCCCGGAATGACGGTCGCAAGTCGGCCGCTGCCTGAGCCGGCCGGCGCGTCACCGGCTCGTGTCGAGGCCGCCCATCCGCGCCAGCCGACCCTGCTCGACCTGCCAGCGGGCATCGGCCACGGCGCGTGTGAGGCGTCGGATCCGCCAGCGGCGATAGGGCGAGAGGTATCCCCATCCGCCGAGTCCGGCCTCGTGACGGCGCAGGCGTCGCAGCAGGTCCGGCAGCAGCGCCGAGGCCGCGTCGGCGGTGGCGATCTCGATGGCGCAGCTCGGCCCGGAACTCCGCCTTCCAATCCTCCATGGCGACTTCTCCGTGCCGACCCGAACCTATGCGGCGAACCGTCGTCGGTCGCCGGCCGGTGGGCCCGGGGCTCGCCCGCGACACGGAATCGCCCCCACAGAACGCGTGTCGCGATCCGGCGTTTCCCTCGCAAAGGATCCGCTTTCCGGATCGAACTTCGGGAGCCATCAACGATGCGTTCAAGGACTACGCTTCGCCTCATCCTCTCCGCCCTGCTCGGTCTGGCGACTGCGCCGGCTCTGGCCCAGAGCGTCGGCTACGCCACCGGCTTTCCGGGTAAGGACCCGGCCGGCGACGAGGAGATCGGTTGGGGGCCGGCCTACCGGCCCGAGACCAGCTTCGCCCAGCCCGGCACGCCGCCAACGCCCGGTCAGATCGCGGGACGGGCCTATCGAGCCCGAACCGGGCACGGCGTCTACGACCAGGTCCAGGGTGAGGGTCCATACCGCAGCCGGTAGGGCATCGTCCCGAAGCGCCCGGCGTCCGATAGATGACGCCGCATATGGCGTGAACGTCAGCGCCGCCGCAACGCTCTCTTGGCTGCGGCGCGCGCCTCGTGCTCGAACCGGGCCAGCCGCAGGCGCCGCTCAAGGGATAGGGTCCGATCCCCCGGCGGCAGGGCGATGAGTTCGGCCACCTGCGTGCGCTCGCGGTAGAGGTCTTCGAGGGCCGAGCCATCGAGCGTCGCCGAGTCGAGCCTGTCGGCGAAGCCGGTCTCGTGGCAGACGCGCACGATGTCTGCCTCCAGCAGCAGGCCGGGGGCATGGTTGCGCAGATCCTCGTCGTAGGCTGTCTTGAGCAGCGTCGCGGTGCCACCGGAGACCAAGGCGAGGCTGACCGCGATCGGCCGGCCATCGAGCGTCAACGCATCCGCCCGGACCGCGACCGGGCCGGACACATCGGTGAACAGGGCGCGGGCGAGCGTCTCGGTCTCGGGCCGGCAGGCCATGGCGGTCCCGGCCTCGCCCTTCCAGCCCCGGCGTTCGAGGGCGAGGAACGCCGCGACCAACGCGGCGAGATCCGGGCCATGCGTGGCGCTCACATGCGCGAGGCTACCGATCTCGCCGAGCCGACGGGCGCGGCGACGCAGATCCTTGAACCGAGAGCGGTTCGGGTGCCCGGCCAGGAAGGCGGTGTGGTCCTCCCGGCACTCCATCACCGGGCGCTCGAACGCCGCCACCGTGCCGATGGCCCAACCGCGCGCGCGCATGGCCGCGAGCATCTCCGGGATCACTCCGTCCTGCACCGGCAGGAGCGGCCAGCGCCAGGCCCGGCCGCCGGACGCCTGATCCAGGCCGGTGACCAGGGCCGCGACGGTCGCGGCGCGCTCGGGTCCGTCGATCACCAGGGGCGTCGTGGCCGTCACCAGCGGTGACAGGAACGGCCGTGCGACCCGGCCACCGAGGCCGGTGAGGTCGCGCCGGAACGCGAACGGCAGGAGCGCGGACAGGCGATCCCCGCGGTGAACCGTGACGAAGCTCACAGCCGCCGGAAGCATCCCGGCGGCTTGGTGCGCGGCGATCGTTTGGCGTGCGTAATGCGGGTGGGGCGTGGCGCTCGCGGCGAACAGCGCGTCCCACGCCTCTGGCTCCGGTGCCGCGCCGACCGAGACCGACAGGTCGGACGCTCTCACACGCGCGGCGGCCGCGTGGACAATCATCGCGTCGCTCCTGTGGACCAGATCGGGGTCGGCAGCCCGTGCAGGCGTCCCGCGGCGGCGGCCAGCAGCATGGCGCGGGCGATCGTCGCCAGCGCCACTGCGAGCGCGGCGCCCAGGGTTCCAAAGGGCGGAATCAGGGCCAAGCACAGGAGCGCGGCGGCAACCAGCATGGCGGCGGTGATGCCGGCACAGAGGCGCTCCCCGCCCAGCATGGTCAGCAGGTCCTCGCCGGGGCCGAACAAGCTGGCGGCGACGCTCCCGGCCACCAGCACGGCCAGGATCGGGACGCTGGAGCCGAGGCCGGGGCCGAACATCGCCAGTAGGAGGGGGCTTGCGACCACGATCCCGGCCCCGACCAGCAGGGTGGCGGCGGCGGTCAGCCGGCCCTGGCGGCGGACGAGGTCGGCGAGCAGCGGGCGGTCGGCCTGGGCATGGGCGGCACTGTAGCGCTGAAGCGTCGCCGCGCTGGCGGCGAAGTGCACGAACACTACGAATTGCTGGATCCGGGTCGCCGCGAAGTAAAGGCCGAGCTCGGCCGGGCTTACCAGGGCGCCGAGCACGATCACGTCGACGAAGGTGAAGCCGGCATTGGCCAGGTCGATCCCGGCGATCGGCAGGCTCGTGCCGAGCCAAGTCCGCCAATGATAGCGATGCGGCCCGGCCGGCAGGTCCGCCCGCAGGCGCGCCACGAGCAGGGCGGCCTGAAGCGCGGTGGCGATCGCGGCCGCGACCAGCATGCAGGCCATCGCGACTTCGGCCCGGGGCGGGGCTCCGAGCAGGACGGCGCCGACCATGCAGGCCATCATCAGGCTCTGGCGCAGCAGGTAGGGCGGCGCGATCGCGAGCCCGACCCAGTTCTGGCTTCGCGCCACCCCTTCGAGGTAATCCTGGAGGGCGAAGAGCGGCATCACGCACAAAGCCACCGCGATTGGCGCGCGGTATGCCGATGCGAACAAGCTCGGCTCCAGCCACAGCAGGGCCGCGCCTAGACCGGCCACGCTGACGGCCGCCCCGCCGGTCACCAGGGCACCGGCCCGGATATAGCCGCGGGCCAGGTCGAGATCGCCCCGAGCCTGGTCGCCCGGAACGAACCGGCAGGCGCCCTGCGACAGACCGAGGGTGAGCGTGTGGCCCAGCATCGCGGTCCAGACCCACACCGACGCGAAGACCCCGTAGGCGTCCCAGCCCATCAACCGGGCGGCGAGCACCTGTGCCGCGTAGGCGAAACCGGCGGCGCCGACCCGGATTGCGAAGACCGTGAGCGCCGCCCGCCCTGGCCCGGCCCGCAGGGCGTCGAGGCGCCGAGCGGCGGCGGCGAGCAGGGGGCGGGCTGGGACGGCCGTGGCTGACACTACGCGCTCCGCACCGGGCTATTCTCGCGCATCATCCCGAAAGCGGGGTCGGCCTTCAAAGCCGGATGATGCCCATCGATCCCGTGAAGGCGGCGCCAGGAACCTGATATCCTCGGATGCGGGATCTTCGGATCCTGTATCCAGAACGTTGTTCCAGTAACCGCCGAAGAACGGTCTCGGGATGAGGTGTCTAGCCCGGTGCGCGTTGCGGCTCGGTTAAGGGCGCGGGGCCGGGTGCGGTTGCCGGTTCCGGGGCGGCTTCGGTCCGGGCAAGCGAGGTGGCGATGGTCAACGCCACGTGCTCGGCCATGCAGCGCAGGCCGAGATCGTTCAGCCGGAACTGCCGGCCGAGCATGTGGCTCTCGCCCTTGTCGGTGCGGCTCGAGAGGTAGTGCAGGGCCTCGTAGCGCCGGACTAACGGCACCTGCTGCTGGTTCGCCACCGTACGGACCGCGTCGACAATCCGGTTGTAGTCGACATCCGCCGCCATGCTGGCGGTGTAGATCGGATCGACCAGAACCACGTCGATCCCGTGCGAGCGGATCCAGGTGACGGCCTCGCTCAGCGAACTGGCGAACGCGTCGGCATCGACCCGGGCGATGGCGTCGTGGGTTCCGACCTGCCAGACGACGAGGTCGGGCTCCGCCTCCGCCACCATGGTACGCAGGCGCTCGGAGGCGCCTGACGCGATCTCCCCCGGTAGGCCGCGGTGGTCGATGGTCACGTCGATCTTGGGCAAGGCCCGTTCCAGGGCGGCTTCGAGCTTGGCCGGATACGAGGCCGAGGCGCCCGGTGCTGAGCTGCCGCCGATCGCCAGGATCTTGAGGGCGCGATTCTCGCTCAGCGCGGTCCGGACCGCGCTGAGCTTGGCCATGGTGTAGAGCTGCGCGCCCGGCACCCGGCATTCCTGCGACAGGCTGGGCTGATCGCCCGGACCCGGATCGGCCGGTTGCTCCGCCGCTGCCGCCATCGGCGCCGCGAGACCAAGGATCAGGCCGGTCAGCACCCGGCGAATCCCGGAGACGCGCGTGCGCCTCACGGCCGGGGCCGGGACGACTTGCTGCGGGTGCGCCATTCGACGAACCATGCGGTGAACCCCAGACCCACCAGGCCGCTTCCGGCGACCAGCATATCGACCAGCACGCCTCCGCCGGTCTGGAAACGCACGAGCTGCCCGAACAGGCTCAGGATCGACCCCATCGAGAAGACCGCCAGGGAGTTCCGGCCCAGCTGACTCAGATAGCGCCCGACGACCCCGATTCGGGGAGCTAGAACTGCGTAAAGCGGCGCGAAGGCGAGCAATACCCCCAGGAAATGAAGAAGCCGCGCCGGTGTCAGGTAGGTTTTCTCGAACGTGAACAGCAGCCGCGGCTCGGGCACCATCAGCGGATCCGGCCGGAGACCGGTCACGGCGAGCACGACGCCCACGAGGACGATGGCAAAGCCGGCCGGGATCAGGCGCCGCGACCACCGGCGGAGGGTGTCTGAGCGCAGGCTCCAGCCCTGAAGCACGAACCCCAGCACTAGCAGCACCTGCCAGCAGAACGGATCGAAGAACCAATCGCCCTCCCCGGGCCAGGACGGCACGTTCCACTCGAACACGAGGCTCGCGAGGTAGACGCCCCCGGACAGCGCCAGCGTCGCCAGCAGGCTGAGTCGGCCGACCAGCACGAAGATCGGCGCGATGCCGATGAGCACCACGTAGAGCGGCAGGATGTTGAAGAACCCGAGCTGGTAGGTCATCAGCGCCATGCCGCAGACCGACTGGATCGGGTCCGCGAAGAACCCGCCGGCATTGTGCCATTCGAGGATCAGGGGGTTGTCGAGCAGCAGCGCCGCGCCGGCGATGAGCGCCAGCGCGAGCAGCATGACGGTGAGCTGCGCCCGGTAGACCTCCACGGTGCGGGCGAGCAGCCGCACCACGCTCTTGCCCGCGGCCTCCGGCTTGCCGTCGCGTCCGCGCGTGGCGATGCCGATCGACCAGCCCGCCAGGAACACGAACAGCTCGGCGGCGTCCGAGATGCCGTATTGCGAGAAGGTGTAGCGCTCGAAGGTGTTGCCCGGGACGTGGTTGATGAAAATCGTCACCAGGGCGAAGCCGCGCCAGAAGTCGATCGCGTTGGGGTCGCGCATCGTCGCGGCGGCTCCGGGGTTTCGGCACGGGATCGGGGGTCGGCGGCCCCTGATACGGCGCCGGACCGACTCTGCAAAGGCGAACAAAGGGTGAGTTCGCGGGTGCATGCGAACCGGGCGGTCACGCTCGCGTTAGGTCCGGGCAAGGAGACCCGTCACGATGACCCGCACGATCACGATCCTCGGCCTATCGGCCCTGCTGCCGGTGCTGGCCGCCTCGGCCGCCTCGGCACAGGCTCAGACCGGAACCGGCGGGGGACCGACCTCTACGATCACGGCGCCGCACACCTCGTCGGTCGGCCAGACGATGCCGCCCGCCTCCGGCGCGGGCGCCGCAACGGTCAACGACCGCCGCGACCGCACCCGCCAGCAGATCGAGGACGACAAAATCTCGCAGGGCATCTGCATCGGCTGTGCGCCGAAGTAGGTTTTTCCGCGCCTCACGGCGCTCCGGGGCCATCCGGCCCCGGAATCTTACGGCGCGCGTTACCGCAGAGCCAACTCGTCCTCGCTCTCGCGGGCGAGGCGGAGCAGGTTCTGGCCGTAATTGGTCTTGGCGAACATCTCGCCGCGGGCGATCAACTGTTCGCGGGTGATAAATTTCTGGAGGAAGGCAATTTCCTCCAGGCAAGCTACCTGGAGGCCCTGGCGGTTCTGCAGGGTGCGGACGAACTCGCTGGCTTCCAGCAGGCTGTCGTGCGTTCCGGTGTCGAGCCAGGCATAGCCGCGCGACATCCGCTCGACGAAGAGCTGACCGCGCTCGAGATAGGCCTCGTTGACGCTGGTGATCTCCAGCTCGCCCCGGGCCGACGGCTTCACGGCGGCGGCGATGTCGAGCACTTGGTTGTCGTAGAAGTACAGGCCGGTCACTGCCCAGGTGGATTCCGGATTCTGCGGCTTCTCGACGATCTTGGTCGGGCGCCCGGTCTTGTCGAGATTGACCACGCCGTAGGCCTGCGGATTGTCGACGTGGTAGGCGAACACCGTCGCGCCGTCCTTGCGTGACCGCGCTTGGTGCAGCAGCTCCCTCATGCCGGCGCCGAAGAACAGGTTGTCGCCAAGGATCAGCGCCACGTCGTCGGTGCCGACGAAGTCGCGTCCGATCACGAAGGCCTGGGCCAGGCCCTCTGGCCGCGGCTGCACCGCGTAGGTGAATTGCAGGCCGAACTGCTCGCCGGTGCCGAACAGGCGCTTGTAGTTGTCGAGGTGCTCCGGCGACGAGATGATCAGGATCTCGCGGATGCCAGCCAGCATCAGAACCGAGATCGGGTAGTAGATCATCGGCTTGTCGTAGACCGGCAGCAGCTGCTTGTTGATCGACAGCGTGGCCGGATGCAGGCGCGTGCCGGATCCGCCGGCCAGGACGATGCCCTTCATGGCTTGGAAGCTCCCTCTCGAACCGGCCCCACGAGCCGGTCCAGGATGTCGTCGAGCGCCGCCTGCCAGGGCCGCGGCGCGATGGCGTAGGCGTCCGTTAGGCTGTCGGGGGACAAGCGCGAATTGGCCGGCCGCCGGGCCGGTGTCGGATAGGCGGAGGTCGGGATGCCAGTGACCGGGATCGACCGGCCGCCGCGCCGGGCGGACCCTGCCACGATCGCCTCGGCGAAGCCGTGCCACGTGGTGGCGCCGGCATTCACATAATGGAACGTCCCGGTGGGCGTGTCCGAATCCTCGGCCAGGCGCCGGGCGATCGTCGCCAGGGCGGCGGCGAGGTCGGACGCGGAGGTCGGGCAGCCGTGCTGGTCGTTGACCACCGTCAGGGCGTCGCGCTCGCTGGCGAGCCGCAGCATCGTCTTGACGAAGTTGCCGCGGTGCGGGCTCACCACCCAGGCGGTACGCACGATCGCGTGGCGCGGGTTGGCACTGCGCACGGCGAGTTCGCCCGCGGCCTTGCTGGCGCCGTAGACGCTCTGCGGGTCGATCGGCGCGTCCGGCGCGTAAGCGCCGTCGGGTTTCGTCCCGGCGAAGACGTAGTCGGTCGAGACGTGTACGAGCGGGATCGTCTTGGCGGCCGTCGCGGCCGCCAGGATCGCCGGGGCGAGCGCGTTGAGGCGCCAGGCCTCGACCACGTCGGACTCGGCCTTGTCGACGGCGGTGTAGGCGGCGGCGTTGATCACCGCCCGGTAATCGCGCGCGGCCAGAGCGCCGGCGATTGCGCCCGAATCGGTGATGTCGAGCTCCGCCCGGGTCGGCGCGTGCACCGAAACGCCGGCCGGCCAAGCCAGGGCCTGCAACTCGGTGCCGACCTGGCCGGCGCCGCCGAGGACCAGGATATCCATCAGCCGGTCAGCCCGAGGCGCTCGCCCGTGTAGCGGCCCTCGCGGATCGGGCGCCACCAGCTCTCGTTGTCGAGATACCAGGCCACGGTCTCTTCCAACGCCTGCTCGAAGGTCTTCTGCGGCTTCCAGCCGAGTTCGGTCTCGGCCTTGGTGCAGTCGATGGCGTAGCGCCGGTCATGGCCCGGCCGGTCGGCGACGAAGCTGATCAGCTGCTCATGGGGGCCCTGCTCCGGCCGCAGCCGGTCGAACGCCGCGCAGAGCGCCTTCACCACCGCGAGGTTGTTGCGCACTGCCCGGCCGCCGAGCAGGTAGGTGTTGCCGATCCGGCCACGCTCCAGCACCGCGACCAGACCCTTGGCGTGGTCCTCGACATGGATCCAGTCGCGCTCGTTCAGGCCGTCGCCGTAGACCGGCAGCTTCTTGCCCTCGAGGGCGTTGAGGATCATCAGCGGGATCAGCTTCTCCGGGAAGTGCCGTGGCCCGTAATTGTTCGAGCAGTTGGTCACCAGCACCGGCAGCCCGTAGGTCTCGTGCCAGGCGCGGGCCAGGTGATCGGACGCCGCCTTCGAGGCCGAGTAGGGCGAGCGTGGGTCGTAGCGGCTGTCCTCGGTGAAGAACGCGCCCGGGGGCAGTGAGCCGTAGACCTCGTCGGTGGAGACGTGGAGGAACCGGAAGGTCTTCTTTTCGGCGTCCGGCAGGGCTTCGTAATAGTCCCGGGCGGCGTCCAGCATGGTCTGGGTGCCGATGACGTTGGTACGCACGAACGCGCCCGGATCGGTGATCGAGCGGTCGACATGGCTCTCGGCGGCCAGATGCATCACCCCCTGCGGCTTGAACTCGGTCATGGCGGCCTGCACGGCGGCGCGGTCGCAGATGTCGGCCTCGACCAGCCGGTGGCGCGGGTTGTCGGCAAGCGGCGCGAGGGAGATCGGGTTGGCCGCGTAGGTCATCGCATCGAGGGTGCACACCTCGTGGCCGAGATCGTTGACGAGGTGCAGCACCAGCGCCGAGCCGATGAAGCCGCAGCCTCCGGTCACGAGAATGCGCATGGTGGGTCCCCTTCGGATCGTTCGCGTGCGGAAATGAGCTGCCGGGAGCTAAAGACCGCCCGGCGTGACGAAAATACGGCCCGACCGTGCGGCGGCCGGAAACGCGGGTTCAGAAAACCCGGCCGAGATCGGCGAGCCGGGGTGCGCGGCGGTCCTTGTCGGACAGGATCGCGGCCTCGCCCGCGACCGGCCACGGGATCCCGATCTCGGGATCGTCCCAGGCCAGCGCCCGGTCGTGCTCCGGGCTGTAATAGGCATCGACCTTGTAGGCGACCATGACGTCCGGGCTGAGTGTGCAGAAGCCGTGGGCGAAACCGTGCGGGATGTAGAGCTGCTCGCCGCTCTCGGCGTCCAGCGTCACGGCAACGTACTTGCCGAAGGTTGGTGATTCGCTGCGGATATCCACCGCGACGTCGAGGATCGCGCCCTGGAGCACCCGGATCAGCTTGGCCTGGGCCTGCGGGGCGATCTGGAAGTGCAGGCCGCGGATCGTGCCCTGCGGGGCCGAGAACGACTGGTTGTCCTGCAGGAACGGGGCGGTGATCCCGGCCCGGGCCATCGCGTCGGCACGGAACGTCTCGGAGAACCAGCCGCGCGCATCGCCGAAGCGCTTCGGCTTGATGCGCTTCACGTCCGGGATTTCGGTCTCGAACACGTCCATGCCAGCGCGCCCCTCACCGCCGATGCTGCCGGGCAGCCCCGCGGACCTCTCCGTTTCGGACGTCCCGGGCATCGCGCCGGCTGCGCCGAGATCAACCTCGATGATCGAAGCGCGACTTCCGGTCATTCGCCGGCCGTGTCAAGGCGTGTCGGTTGCGGGCCGCCGGCCGACCGGCGGTCTTCGCCGTTGTTTTCCAGGGTCAGTCTTGCCCGTAACGGGTTTGGCCAAAACGATCTGGCAAGAAAAAGCCGGTTCAAGGAGAGCCGATGCCCCCCGTCGCGGTTGAGTTCCTGCTGCGCGATCACCTTGCCGACCCGGCCTGCGCCTGGAGCCTCGGTGCCTACGGGGCGGTGGCGGCCTTCGCGCGGGATCCGGCCGAGTCCGCCGCGTTCTGCGAGGGTGGCCGGATCGGGCTCGCGACGCCGCGGGGGGCGATCGCCCTCACCGCGAGTCCGGATCTGGTGCCGTTCGCCTACGAGACCGGCTTCACCGGCGGGTGGAGCCAAGCGGTCGCCCTGTGCCTGCCCGCTCAAGCCTGTACCATGGGCCGCCGCGTCGTGCTGACGGAGCTCGGGCCGGACGAGGCCGCGCTACGGTCGCAGGATCGCGGGGCGATCCTGTTCGATCTCGGCCTCGGGCTCCGGGCGGTCGATGCCTGCGTGCGGGTGGCCGCTCCCGACCTGATCGACCGTCTGAGAGCCGCGTGCGGACGACCGATCCTCGCGCCCGGCACTGCGATCGGGGCCCTCCTGATGGAGGCGAGCCCGCATCGGGTTTTCTCGGCCCGCTTCGGCCGGGTCGAGGTCTATACGCCGATCCCGCCGGCCGGCGGCGCAAGCGCATCGGGGCCGCACACGCATATCCTGCCCCAGCTCCTGCGGCTCGGCCGGACGCACGCGGCCACCGCACCGATCCCGTCCGGTCTCGTGCCCTGCGCGGCGCTGCATCCGGCGCACCCGGCCAAGGACGCGACGGGCCGCCGGGCCGGCTTTGACGCCGCCCGCCATGCCGCGTTCGGAAGCCTGCTCGACGCCTGGGGCGACCCGGCGCTCACCGCGCTTCGGCGGACGGTGCTGGCCGGCGGCGAACCCGATCCCGTTTCGGCGAATAGCCGTTTCGCCCGATCGGCGATCCGGGCGGCGTGGGCGCAGGTTGTAGCGATGCGTAGCTGAGCGCCACGGCCCTCATTGCGGGTGGAGGAAAGCTACTTAAGGCCGCGCGCGATTTTAAGACGTGGCGCATCACTGAGTTGCTTGGCTGCGCGCGCAAGGTCCGTGTGGCCATGTCACTCCTTCGGCCAGCCACCCGCACAAATCGAAAGTCCTTTCAGCGGACCGGAGGTGGAGGCGGGGGCGGAGCCAGGAGCGGGGCGAGCGCCGGGTGGTCCCCGGCGGCGATCCAGGCGCCTCCCTGCGGGTGGATCTGGGTGGTAGCGCTCAGGGTGCCTGTGCGCGCCTGCGCGACGAGTTCGGCCAGCGGGAACGGGCCTTCGACCGTGTCTCGGTAGACGTAGAAGAGATTGATCGGCGGTGGCGGCGGGGCGGGCGCGGCCGGGCTCGCGAGGCGCAGCAGGGCCTCGGTCGTGAAGGCGGCCGGCTCGATCACCCGCTTGTCCACGGCCCGCAGGGCCGGCGGATCGGACGGGTCGCGGTTGGCCTCTTCGGCCGACACGTCGGAGAGGCTCCCCGAGATCGGTTTGGTCCAGTCCTCGACCCGGGCGAGCAGCGTGTCGAACAACCGGTCCGGATCCACCGGCAGGCCGCCGGCCTCAACGGCGGCCTGTCGCCAGCGTAGGGCAAGCGACGCCGCGACGGCATTGCCGACGCCGCCGACCCTGGCCTCGGCGTCGAAGTTCACTGTCTCCCGCCGCGGTGCGTAGGCCCGTTTGGCGGTCCAGGCGAACAGGGCCGCCATCGCGAGGTTCTGGACCGGAGACAGGGCCGCCTCGGCCTCGGCGAGCTGGGCCTCGATCGCTGCGCGCTGGACCCTGTCGAACAGCTTGCGCCTGAGGGTCCGCTCGGACCCGACGCTGCGCCAGTCGCCGGGCTCGAACGCGAAGCGCCACAGCCCCGTCTCCGGCGCCCGCTGGAGCAGGCCGAGGCAGACGGCGCGAAGGAACAGCGACAGGGTCTCGCGCAGGGCATCCGATTCTTCGGCCGAGGGGGCAACCGGGTCCGGGAAGCGAAGATAGTCCTTGTGATTGTGGAGCGGAATCGCGTCGAGGCGGTCCAGCTCCTGCGCGTAGGCGGTCCGCCAATCGCGGCGTAGGGGACCGAGCACGTCGAGCGGTACGCCCGACAGCTCGCAGTAGCAGACGATGCGGCCCCGCTGGCTCGATTCGAGAAAGCCGATCTCTCCGGCGCCCAGCACCGGCGGCAGGCTCGCCCGCAGGATCGGGCCGAATTCCGCCTGGAAGGCACGCGAGCCTTCCACCGCCAGGATCGTCTTGAACTGGTCGCCGCCCGGGCTGAAGGCGTCGAACCGCGCGTAGATCCACGGCATGCAGCGCAGCAGCATCAGCTCCAGCGTCTCGCGCTGCTTTGCGGGCGGCAATTCGCGCAGGGCGTCGAGCGCCGACGGGATGCGGGCGCGGTGCGGCCCGAGTCGGCACCGGGCCATCTCGCGCACGGCGTTGAGCAGGTCGGCCCGGGGCTCCTCCTCGCGCAGCAGCGCGAAGATCGCGCGTGACCCGCCATAGGCGCGGAATGCCTCGCGGGCCCAGGCGAGCTGCTCGGCCGGGGCGACCGCGATCTTGTCCGGTAGGTCGCCGGAGGGCAGGACCAGGAAGGTACCGCCCGAGGGGCGCTCGATGGCGTTGCGGATCTCGGCGATGTCGAGGCGCAGCTCGCGCATCAGTCGACCCACATCCTCGTGGCCCTGGTTCAGGGCGCCGAGCAGGCCGTCGTAGCGGGCGGCGCCGGTCTCCGGGTCGCGCCCGGTCCGGGCGCCGAGGCTGGCCGAGACCCGGCGCAGCAGCTCGGCCCCCTCCCGGGCGGCCACGGCGCGGATGCGCAGGACGCAGGAGCCCCGCAGATCCTCCCGGGCCTGTTCCAGGTAGCGCTCGGCGTCGCGCCGGTGCGAGAAGATCAAGCCTGGGCGGACCTGATCGAGCCGGCTCAGCGAGGCGGAGAAGTGCTCGGCCAGCATCTCGTCGGCGAGGCGAGCGTAGGTGTCGGCGGCGGCGGTGAGCCGGGCGAGCGCGCCGCCATCGGCCTCGATCAGGTCCTTGACGCCCTCGATCAACGCCCGCGCGTAGTCGAGGCCGCCACGCTCCTGGTCGTCGAGGAGGCGATAGAACGCGGCCGGCAGAGCGCCGTCCCGGTCGGAGAGCCAGGCCGCCTCGAGCTTGGCGCGCACGTCCAGCACCTCGGCGCCGCGGGGACCGTAGGCGGCGCCCGAGCCGGTGCGGCCCAGGATGTCGTCGCGCAGGCGCTCGGCTGCCTTGCGCAGGTTCGGCGCCCAGTCCCTGGGGCTGGCGATCTCGGCCTTGATCGCGTCCACCGCCTCCTCGACGCCGAGCGCCACCGATTCCTGGATCGACGAGCCGTCCGCCCGCTGCAGCAGCGTGCCGACGAGGTCGTATTCGGGGATGCCGGGCGGCGCCGGCTGGAGCACCCTCGGAAACGCTTCGAAGGCGGAGAAGCGCAGGGCGAGCCGGTCGGCGGCGAAGCGGTCGCGCTCCTCCACGGTGGGGATGTTGCGCTCCGCCGAACGCTCCCCTTGCCCGCGGGCGACGCCGAAGAACGCCTCCACCATGCCGAGGCCCGCCCTGGCGGCGTGCTCCTCGAACTCGAGGCTGCCGCGGGTGGCGAGAACCGCCTGGCCCAGGGCCGAGTAGTTCAGCGAGAACAGGGCGGCACGGCCGGCGCGGTCCGGGCTCGGCGGCGCCCATTTGCGCATCTTGTGCTGGGTCTGGTTGACCCCGGTGGAGCGCTTGCGGCCGGAGAATTCGGAATTGCCGAAATCCTCGAACAGCACGTCCGCCATCATGTCGTAGAGGTCGCCGATCGCGCCTGTGCGCTGATCGGCGAGGTTCTGGGTGTCGAACAGGTAGACGTCGCTGAACGGCCGCTCGACCCCCCGGGAGACCCGAGCGTGGTCGCCCCAGCTCTCGACATAGGGCGGCTCCGGATTGCCCCGCATGGCGTATTCGAGTTCGGACAGGGTGGCCACGCCGTTGGCGAAGACCCGGTCCTTGTTGGCCCCGACATAGCCCGAGGGCAGGACCAGGAAGAGGTCGACCGCGTCCGGGCGCTTGGGCGTCTCCAGCGAGGAGATCGCGTAGCCGGCATCGATCACCGCCCCCGAGCCGGTGCCGCCGGCAACCGACGCCACCACGACGACGCGCAGGTCGGTTGAGGTGTCGAGGCCCAGCGCGCGCAACTGCGCCTCGTTCGAGACGTTGGCGAGCACCGCGCCGGCCTTGGCGGTGAGCCGGCCGGTGAAATTGCGGACCTCGTCGAAGAACAGCAGCCGCGCGATGGCGCGGATCTGGCCCGCACCCTTCGAGGCGTCGATGCGCGACAGGTCCCGAGCGGGAAGCCAGGAATCGATGTGCGGATAGCTGCGCCGCTCGGCCTGGTAGCGAGCGAGGTTGACGGCCTTCTGCAGGGTCTCGCCCTCGCGGAACGCGACCTTGGCCGAGAGCGTGTCGGTGGCCGCCGCCCGGCCGGCCTCGCGGGCCTCCAGGGTGTCGGTGTCGAAATACAGGAAGGACGCCGCCGGAAACTGGTCGAGGGCGCTGATCCGCGTCCCGTTCCAGTCGGCCTGGAGGATCCGGCGACGCAGGCGCAGCAGCACCTCCATGCCGGTGCCGCCAAGCGCCACGAACACGGTCGGGCGGACCTTCAGAAGCGTTTCGGTCTCGGCGGCGGGCCGGGCATCAGCCATGGTCTCAGCGCCTCCGGTCGGGTGCGCGCAGGAACAGCACCAGGGCGGCGCCGAACAGCACGATGCAGAGCGCGAAGCCGCCCGCCAGCCCCGCCCAGGCCTGCCACAGCCGGCCGACCGTGGCGCTCACCAGGATCGACGCGGTGAGCATCAGCGCCGAGAACAGCATCCAGCTCGCGCCGTTGGCGGCGTCCAGCGTCGCGCGGCGGTTGATCAGGTGGGCGCGCACGCCCTGGCGGACGAACAGGAACAGCAGCGCCAGCACCACCAGCGCGGCGGCGCCGAGCGCGAGTTCTGTGGTGGTCGGCCCCCGTTCGAGCCCGCTGAACGGGTTCGCCGCGGTGCTGGATTGGGCCGGCGGCGGCACGGTCTGGAGCGGATCGGCTTGCGGGGCCGGGTTCTGCGGGGCGGGAATGGTGAAATCCTGGCCCGTCCGGGCCTGGACGCGGACGATCCCGGATGGCCCAACGCCATCGCGATACAAAAACATCATGCGCCGGTTCCGGGCTCCTGGAGACGGGTTGCTCGGGCCGGCCCCCACAGGCCCGCCCGCACCTGCCAGCGGCTGCCGTCCGGGGCACGGACGGTCTGGGCCCGGTACGGCCTGAGGCTCACCCGCTTCTGGACGGTGCCGAGCGTCACGGTGTGCTGCCTTGCCCGGGTAGCGGCCACCGCCCCGAGGCCGGCAGCGGCAGCGAGTCCCAGGGCAGCCGCGGCGGCAGCGATGAGCGGCCAGGGCGAGAACGCCGCCTCGATCCGCACCGGCAGACTCACCGAGGCTTCCGAGACTCCGCGATAGTCGCGGAACAGGCCGGGCAGCCGGCCCTCCACGACGCTCGCATCCCCAACCGGCCCGCCCATCTGGTCTCCGGACAACAATCCGCTGCCGAAGATCGGCCGCACCCGTTCCAGGAAGGCCGGATCCAGCGCCAGGCGCAAGTCCGCCAGCCGCAGAGTCAGGGTGCCATCCACGGTGCGGCCGTCGGACACCAGACCGGCGAGGCCGACCGGACGCGGGATCGGCGGCAGGGTCAGGACCACCGCGAGCGGCCCGCTCTCGGCCTGGGGCGCCAGGTCGGTGATGTCGGACGGCGAGACCGCCGCCTGGGCCAGCCCAGTCCCGGCCCCCTCTTCGTTCCAGCGCAGCGCCAGCCGGGCGGCCGCGACCCGCTGCGGATAGAGGCCGTTCCCCAGGTGGGCGGTGAGCCGCAGGACCGTCCCCGCCGCCGCGTCGGCCCCGCGCACTACCAGCACGCCGTTCTCCAGCCCAGCCTGCAACCCTCCGGCGTCGAGGCGGTCGAAGCGCAGCGTCAGGCCGCCGGCCAGCACCGGCTTCAAGCTCACCGGCGGATGATTGAACAGGGCCTTCAGTCCGGGTGTGGCCAAGGCGGCCTCGAGCGCCCGGCCCCCGGCCGCGCCGTAGCCGATGCCGTAGATGACGAAGCCGCCGTCCGAGAAGTTGCGACCCTTCAGGGGCATCCGAACCGGGTAGGCGACGATCCGGCTGATCGCGTCGGACCCGCGCAGCGCCGCGTAGAAAGCGGCGGTGTTGCGCTCGATCTCAGCGCTGTTGCCCGGGGAGTTCTTGTTGTTGGTGACCATCCAGATCACCCCGTCCCGGCCGCGCAGGCCGATGCGGATCGCGCCGAGCAGCGCGCCGTTGAAGTCGGCATCGGCATAGGCGCCGCCACCGGCCTTGCGCGGCAGTTCGATCGCCGCGACAGCAGCCCGGACCCGGGCGGAATTGTAGGCCCCCTCATACAGGATCCGCGGCGAGGGCCGTCCAGGCACCTGTCCGTCCTGGTCGAAGGTCGCCACCGCCACGTCGGCCCCCGGGACCCGGGCCGCGGATGCCACAAGGGCTTCGACGAGGGGCCGGAACTGAGAGCCCTCGGCGGTCAGGAACGGCTCCATCCAACCGGAATCCTGCACCAGGAAGACCTGCCGCACCGGCGCATCGGCCAGGGCGCGTCCACCGAGCAAGAGAGCGAGCATCAGCAAGGCCCGCAGGGGCGCCCGGCTCATGATGCGCGCAGCCGCAGGGCGTGGCAGCGGCATTCCGACCGGCTCCACAGGTACAGCATGCCATCGTGCAGCAGCGCCCGCGCATCGCCGATCCGCGACACCGCCAGACCCACCGGCAGCCGGCGCAGGCCGGCCCCGTGGGCGTGGTGGAGCACGTGCCCGGCCACGGGCGCCGGTAGGCTCTCGCCGCGCAAGAAGCCCCCGCGCGGGCCGGGAATGTCGAGGGCGAGCAGGATCGTGTCGCGGGTCATCGCCAGCCGCGGCACCAGCAAGTTGCCGGCATGGGCGCCAAGGTTGAGCGTTTCCTCGGAGGCCTGCCAGGGCACATCGAACCGCTCCGCGCCGGCATAGGTGCAAGGTCCCGCCGCGAGATGCGGCCCGTCGAGACCGTGGAGACCTGGATCCGGTGCCAGGGCGGCGACGTGGTAGCGGCCCGCGACCATGCCGAGTTGATGGTGCAAATCGGCCCGGTCGCGCCAGGGGGCTTGGGCGACCACCGGCGCGAAGCCGTCCGGCCAGGGCGTGACCCGGGTGTCGTCATCGAGCGTCCGGCAGGCGACAAACCCATCCGGACCCGTCCAGAACGAATCGCCGAGCCGGTTCATCCAGGGGCCAGCGAAGTCCGCATCCGGCGCGGGGGCGTCGAGGTCGTGCAGCACGAGGACGTTCGATGCGGCCGCTATGCGGCACAGAACGAGACGTCCATGCCGCTCGCCCAGGGCGAGGATGTCCCCGCCCCGCCAGCACGGCGCGGATCGGAAGCGCAGGCCCGGCATCCGGGCCTCGGCATGGTCGGAGTGGGGCCCGAGCTGCGGCAGTCGCACGCCGACCAGCGCATCGGCGGTGGCATAGGCGATACCCCGGCGGCCCGCCGTCAGGCCCGACCCCACCGGTGCCGGGGGCAGCCGTCCGAGGCCGACGAACCTGCTTCCGTCCCAGCCCTCGAACGCGCCCAGATTCTCCTGAAACAGGTAGAGCGCGGCCGGATGCCCGGCCCGGATCAGAAGGGGTACGCCGCTCGGCAGCGGCACCTCAAAGACGCTCTCAGCCGCGACGTCGAGGATCTCCGGGGCCGGCACCGGAACCGGCGGCCCCAGGGCCGCGCCGGTCCCGGGAGCGTACGCGAACGCGGCCGGGAACGGCCAACCCTCCCCATCCCGGCGGATGCCGAGATGGGCGATCCGGGCATCCCCGGCGGCGAGTGTGACCCCCGCGACCTCGGCCGCCACCGGCCGGCCGCCCGTGAAGCGCCAGAGCTGGCGACCGGGGAGGCTCGTGAGACGCGGGTCCGGATTGATCGGCCAGACGCCCTCCGGTGCGGTACGGGCGAGCGGCGATGGGTCGTCCAAGCTCACAGGCACCGGTCCATGGATGGGAAAGCGACGGGATCGTTCCCGATTTTTCGCGGGATGGGAAGGGCGTGCGGGAAAGGCGCGTGCATGTCACTGATCGAGGACGGATCCCCGGACATCCGAGCCCGTCAGGACGCGGGAGCGCAGCGCATCGTATTCGTCACAGTTCAGCTGCCGCATCCGGGTCCAGCCAGCGCCATCCAGTCCCCATCTGGTGACGGAACCATGTGACCTGCCGCTTGGCGTAGGCCCGCGTGTCGGCCTGGCCCCGGGCGATCGCGGCCTCAAGATCCAATGCCCCGTCGAGATGGGCGATCAGTCCCGGCACACCGTGAGCGCGCATCACCGGAAGCATGGGATCGAGCTTGCGGGCGCGCAGGCGAGAAACCTCGTCCAGGGCTCCTTCGGCGACCATCGTGCGGAAGCGGGCGTCGATACGGGTGCGCAGGACCGTGCGGTCAGGCGCCAGAAAAAGCCTCTCGAGGCTTTGGCCGGCCAGCGGCCCAGGCACGGGGTCGCCGTAAAAACTGGCGATTGGGCGGCCGGTGGCCAAAAAGATCTCCAGGGCACGCATCACCCGCATCCGGTCGCTCGGGCGCAGGCGCATCGCGCCGTCGGGGTCATGACGGGCGAGATCGGCGTGCAGGGCCTCGGTCGGGCGGCCCTCGGCCTCGCTGCGCACCTGCATGCGTACCGCCTCCGGCACCGGTGGCAACTCCGAAAACCCCTGTTCCAGGGCCCGAAAATACAGGCCGGTGCCGCCGACGAAGATCGGCAGCCGGCCGTCGAGCGTCGCCAGGAGGGCGGCGGCATCCCGGGAGAACTGCCCCGCCGAGTAGTTCACGGCCCCGTCGACATGGCCGTAGAGCCGGTGGGGCACCCGCGCCTCCTCGTCGGGGGCGGGCCGGGCGGTGAGCCGGCGCAGGTCGCCGTAGACCTGCATGGAATCGGTGTTGATCACGACGCCGCCGTGGCGCTGCGCCAGCCGGGCGGCCAGCGCTGACTTGCCCGACGCGGTAGGCCCTGCGATGAGGATCGCCGCCGGGCGCCCCCCGGCCTCCATCCGGTCTGGCAAGGCGAAACTCCACGATGCTGGTCGCGGTCCTGATAGCAAACCCGGCTCGGCCGTCCATCACCGACGCGGTGCTGGCTGAGGCGCGCGCCGTGCTCGGGACGGAGCATCCGCCGCGGATCCTGCACGGAGATGTCGCCGCCGAGATCCTGGTGCCGGGCGATCCCACCGACGCCGGTGCCCTCACGGAGCGGCTGCGGATCGCGCTCTCCGGCGAGCCGATCGACCTCGCCGTGCTGCCGGCCGATGCGCATCGGCGCAAGCGCCTGTTCCTGGCCGACATGGATTCGACCATGATCGAGCAGGAATGCATCGACGAGCTCGCCGGAACGCTGGGCCTCAAGGATCATGTCGCGGCGATCACCGAGCGGGCGATGCGGGGCGAGATCGCGTTCGAGCCGGCTTTGCGCGAGCGCGTGGCGCTCCTGAAGAACATCCCGGTCGCCGCGGTGGACGGGCTGATCACCGAGCAACTCAGCCTCACCCCGGGCGGGACGACGCTGGTGCGTACGATGCGCGCGCACGGTGCCCGGACCTGCCTGGTCTCGGGGGGCTTCACCCTGTTCACCGGGCCGATCGCCAAGATGATCGGGTTCGAGGAGCACCGGGCCAACGTGCTCGGCGTCGCGGACGAGCGGCTCACCGGGGTGGTGGTGGATCCGATCGTCGGCAAGGCCGAGAAGCGCGCGGCGCTCATCGAGTTGCGCGATGGCCTCGGGCTCAGCCCCGCCGAGACCCTGGCGGTCGGTGACGGCGCCAACGACCTCGACATGCTGGACGAGGCCGGCCTCGGTGTGGCCTTCCGGGCCAAGCCTGCGGTCGCGGCCGCCGCCCGGGTCCGGATCGAGCGCGGCGACCTCACCGCGCTGCTGTACCTGCAGGGCTTCGCGGTGGCCGAGTTCGTGGTTTGACGGGTTCGTGAATGCGGATGCCGTCGAGCATGACGATGGCACACGGCCGGGCTTGGCCCTGAAGGCCTGTCTAACCCAAAATCCGGCGCACCATCTCGCTCTTTGCGGAAGTGATTGCGCCTTCGGTCGTACCGATGTCTGACTTTATCTTGAGGCTGAGAGCCTCGATGCCGGCCTGAACGTCGCGGATGTCGCTTTTGGTGATGAGCTTTTCATCGACCCGCGCATCCGCCAAGCGCTTGGCCTACTCGAGTGGCCCCTTCGCTTCTCGCGCAGTGCGCAGGCTAACGCGACCTGGGACCGAGCGGGAAAGCGCCGCGGAGTGAGTCTCCATGAGCCATTGAGCCTAGCCGCAAAAATGAAGGCCGCCGCATCCTTCCGGAGCGACGGCCTTCAAGCTCACTCGGTCAGATATGGCTTACTCGAGCCCGATCGCCACGAAGCGCACATCGCCGGTGGCGCTCGCAACCAACAGCAGGACGGACTTGCGGCCGTCTTTCTTCAAGGCGTCGACCCGCTTGGACACCTCGGCGGGCGTGCTGACCGCCTCCTGGCCGACCTCGACGATGACTTCGCCGGGCTGGATACGCTTGTCGGCGGCCGTCGAGTTCGGATCGACGCGCGTGACGACCACGCCCTTCACGGTGTCCTTGATGGAGTACTTCTTGCGCAACTCATCGGTGATGCCGGAGAGGTTCAGCCCCAGAGCCTGACGGGTCGTGCTCTCGGCTTCGGGCTGGCGCAGGTTGGCGAGCTGCGGCTTGTCGGTGTCCTCGAGCCGGCCGAGCGTGACCGGCTTGGTCAGCTCCTCGCCCTTGCGGACCACGACCACGTCGACCTTTTGCCCCACGGGCGTCGACGCAACGATCCGGGGCAGGTCGGCCGACGCCTTCACCGGGGCGCCGTTGAACTTCAGGATGACGTCGCCGACGTCGATTCCAGCGGTCTTGGCCGGACCCTTCTCGTCGACGCCGGCCACCAGGGCGCCACGCGCGCCGCCCTTCAGGTTGAGCGCCTCCGCGGTGGCGTCGTCGACATTCTGGATGCGAACGCCGAGCCAGCCGCGGCGGACCTCGCCGAAGTCGCGCAACTGGTCGATCACGGGCTTGGCCGTATCCGACGGCACCGCGAAGCCAATGCCCACCGAGCCGCCGGTGGGCGACAGGATCGCCGTGTTGATGCCGATCACCTCGCCGTCCATGTTGAACAGCGGGCCGCCGGAATTGCCCTTGTTGATGGCCGCGTCAGTCTGAATGTAGTTGTCGTAGGGACCGGACTCGATGTTCCGGCCGCGCGCCGAGACGATGCCGGCCGAGACCGAGCCGCCGAGGCCGAACGGGTTGCCGATGGCGATTACCCAGTCGCCCGGGCGCATCGTGTCGGACTTGCCGAACGGGACTGCCTTCAGCGGGCGCTCGGCAGTGGGCTTCACCCGCAGCACCGCCAGGTCGATCTTCGAGTCCTTGCCGATGATCTCGGCCTTCAGCTTGGTGCCGTCGTGCAGGATCACCTGGATGTCGTTGGCGTCGCCGATGACGTGATTGTTGGTCACCACGATGCCGGACGTGTCGATGATGAAGCCGGAGCCAAGGGAGTTCGACTTGCGCTGCTGGCGCGGCGAGTCGTTGTCGCCCCGCTCGCCACCCTTGTCACCGCCCTTGCCGCCGCGGCGGTTGAAGAACTCCTCGAACAGGTCCTCGAAGGGCGTGCCCGGCGGCAGCTGCGGCATGGTGCGGCTGCTGCGCGCATCGACCGTGGTAGAGGCGGAGATGTTGACCACCGCGTCGGTGACCTGATCGGCAAGGTCGGCCAGCGAGGCCGGGCCCTTGGCGAAGGCCGTGACCGGAAGGGACGCCGTCGCGAACGAGGCGCCGACCAGGATCGCCGCCATGAACGAGCGGGTGCGGGAACGGGGCTGCGCCTGCGCGCGGCCGAAGGACGCCCGGGGGGCGCTCACGACGGGGTGCATAGTCGACCTCTTCAAGAACGCGTTTCCGGTTTCGCGGGCCGCCGACCGGAATCGGCCGCCCGCGCATTTTCTTGCATCGTAGTCTGCTGGCGCCGGGGCGCCAGCGGTCAGCGCGTCGCGCCCGTCGAAGCGGTCGGGTCCGTGGGCCCGCGCGGCGTGCGCGGTGCCGAAGCCGTCGCCCGGCCCTGCGGGTCGCTGAAGTAGCGGAAGAAGTCCGAGCTGGGGCTGATCACCAGTCGCGTGTCGGAGCCCTTCAGACCAGTCTCGTAGGCCTGCATCGAGCGGTAGAAGCTGAAGAAGTCCGGGTCCTTGCCGAATGCCTCTGCGAGGATCCGGTTCTTGTCGGCGTCGCCCTGGCCGCGCAGTTGCTCGGACTTTTGCGTCGCTTCGGCGAGGATCACGGTGACCTCGCGGTCGGCCTTGGCGCGGATCGTGGCGGCGCTCTGGTCGCCGTTGGCGCGGATGTCGGCGGCCTCGCGCTCACGCTCGGTCTTCATCCGCTTGTAGACGGCAGCCGAGTTCTGCGCGGGCAGGTCCACCCGGGTCATGCGCAGGTCGACGATCTCGATGCCCAGCGCCTTGGCCTGCCGATTCACGTCCTCTTGGATCTGGTGCATCAGCTGGCCGCGCTCGGTCTTGACGATAGCGTCGCGGGTCGAGCGAGCGAGCACGTTGCGCAGGCCGGAATTGGTGAAGCTGGCGAGCCGCTGGTTGGCGAGCCCGATATTGCCCACCGCCTGGTAGAAGCGCAGCGGATCCAGGATGCGGTAGCGCGCGAAGGCGTCCACCTCGAGGTTCTGCCGGTCGGCGGTGAGCACCGTCTGCACCGGCAGGTCGAGGTCGAGCACGCGCTTGTCGAAGATCACGACGTTCTCGACGAACGGCACTTTGAAGTAGAGGCCGGGCTTTTCCTCGCCGGTAGCGTTGAGCACCGCGCGGACGCGGCCGAATTGCAGGACGAGGGCCTGCTGCATCTGGCCGACGGTGAAGATCGAGGCATAGAGCCCGATTGCGACGATCGCCGCGATGGCGATCAGGCCGGTGCGGAGAGCCTGTTTCATCGGGCGGCTCCCGTGGTGGCCGGGGACTGGGCGCGGGCCCCGAACTCGGTGAGGGGCAGCACCGGCAGGACGCCTGCCGCGGCGCCCGAGCCCGGCTGTGCGCCGTTCTGGTCGATGATCACCTTGTTCACGGAGCCCAGGACCTTCTCCATCGTCTCCAGGAAGAGCCGCTCGCGGCTGATGGCCGGGGCGGCCTTGTAGGAGGCGTAAACCTCGCTGAAGCGCGCGGCCTGGCCGGTTGCGTCGGCCGTCGCCTTCGTCCGGTAGGCCTCGGCCTGCTGGAAGATCTGCGACGCCCGGCCCCTTGCCTGCGGCACTTCGCGGCTGGCGTAGGTCTTGGCTTCGTTTTGTGCCGTGTCGGCGTCCTGCTGGGCGGCGTTCACGTCGATGAAGGCCGGCCGGACTTCCGGCGGCGGGTTCACCGAGACGAGCTGCACCACTTCGATCCGCACCCCGGCGCCGTACTCGTCCAGCGCCTTCTGGACCATCTCCTTCACCTCCTGAGCGATGCTCGACTGCTCGTTGGTCAGGATCGCCTGGATGTTGCGGCGGCCGATCACCTCACGCATCGCGCTCTCGGAGATCGCCTTGATGGTGCCCTCGGGATTCTGGAGGTTGAACACGAAGTCGGAGGCCTTGAGCGGGTTGATCCGCCACTGCACCTCGAAGTCGAGATCGACGATGTTCTCGTCGCCGGTGAGGATCAGGCTCTCGTCCGGCACGTCGCGGTTGCGGCCCTGGCTGCCGGGCCCGGCGCGGAATCCGATCTGGATCGAGTTCTGGGAACCGACATCCGGCTTGACCACGCCGCCGATCGGATAGGGGAAATTGTAGCGCAGGCCCTCGCCCTTGGTGCCGACGTAGCGGCCGAAGATCGTCTCGATGCCGACCTGGCGCGGGTAGACGGTGTAGAAGCCGGTGGCGAGCCAGACCGCAACCGCGAGCCCCGCGATCACCACGGCGCTGCGGCCGCCGCCGATGCCGCTCGGGCCTCCGCCGCCATAGCCGTTGTTGCTGTTGCCGCCGCCCGGGATCAGGCCGCGCAGGCGGTCCTGCCCGCGCCGGAGCAGGTCCTCAAGGTTGGGCGGGGTCTTGCCGCCGCCGCCGTTACCCCACGGGCCGCCGCCGTTGCCGCCAGGCCGACCCCACGGGCCGCCGCCGCCACCGCCGCTCTGATTGCTCCAAAGCATCCTAGCCGTCGTCTCCTGCCTGCCCGCACCCGGTCCGCACACTGAGCGTGCTCCCCGGACCGCGTCTCCCTGCCTGAACGGCCACGCTCGCCCACCTCATCCCGCCCACCGGCCCGTTCGTGGGACGGGTAGGTCGGTTTGTTGGCTAAACGCCTGCGCGGGCGGCTCTTCTCACGAGGCCCGGAGCCCCATGAGATCGCACGCCCGACAGGCACCTGCGGGTGTGCGCCCCATGCTGTCAAGGCTGGCAGGTGGGCACGCACAGGCCGGAACACAACCGCGGCGGCGCGCCTCAGCGGATACGCGCCCAATCGACGTACGCGAAGGCGTGCTCGTCGCGCGGGCCGGCCAGGTGCGCCTCGCGAAACGTCTCGCGGAACGCGGTGCGATCGAAGGCGGGGAAGCGCACGTCGCCCTCCGGCTCGGCCTCGACCTCCGTCAGGTGGAGCGTGTCGGCGTGGGGCAGGGCCAGAGCGTAGATCTCCGCCCCGCCCACGACCATGAGCTCCGGCGCAGCCGCGGCCTCCGCGGCGGCATCCCAATCGTGGACCACCTCGGTGCCCTCGGCGCGGAAGCTGCGATCCCTGGTGAGCACCAGGGTGCGGCGGCCCGGAAGCGGACGGCCGATCGAGGCCCAGGTCCGTCGGCCCATCAGCATCGGCTTGCCCATGGTCAGGGCCTTGAACCGCTTCAGGTCGCTGGACAGCTGCCAGGCGAGCCCGTTGTCGCGGCCGATCACGCCGTTGCGGGCGATCGCGGCGACCAGCGAGATGGTCGTGCTCATACCGCCACCGGGGCCGAGATGGCCGGGTGCGGGTCGTAGTTCTCGATGGCGATGTCTTCGTACCGGAAGGCGAACAGGTCGCGGACCTCCGGGTTGAGCCGCACCTGCGGCAGTGGGCGTGGCGCCCGGTCCAGCAGGATCCGGGTCTGCTCCATGTGGTTCCGGTAGAGATGCGCGTCGCCGAAGGTGTGGACGAAGTCGCCGACCCCGAGTCCGGTCACCTGGGCGATCATGTGGGTCAGGAGCGCGTAGCTGGCGATGTTGAACGGCACGCCCAGGAAGGCGTCGGCCGAGCGCTGGTAGAGCTGGCAGGAGAGGCGACCGTCGCTCACGTAGAACTGGAACAGGCAGTGGCAGGGGGCCAAGGCCATCCGGTCGAGGTCGGCAGGGTTCCAAGCCGAGACGATCAGGCGGCGGGAATCGGGATTGCGTCGGATCTCCTCAAGCACCCAGGCGATCTGGTCGACGCTGCCGCCGTCGGGCTTGGCCCAGGAGCGCCATTGCCGGCCGTAGACCGGGCCGAGGTCGCCGTGCTCGTCGGCCCACTCGTCCCATATGGTCACGCCGTTGGCCCGCAGGGCGGCCACGTTGGTGTCGCCGGTCAGAAACCAGAGCAACTCGTGGATGATCGAGCGCAGGTGCAGCCGCTTCGTGGTGACCAGCGGGAAGCCTGCGGACAGATCGAAGCGCATCTGGTGGCCGAACACCGAGATCGTCCCGGTGCCGGTGCGGTCGTCCTTGGCCACGCCCTCGTCGAGGATGCGCCGCAACAGGTTGTGATAGGCGTCCATCCCGTATTCCTGCGCGTGTGCGGCGCCGCCGGCAAGCGCGCGGCCCGCCTATCCACCGTCATCGCCGGACCCGGTCCGCCCTTGTCACGCGCTCAGGTCGGCCAAAGCACGTAGGTCACCAAAGCGAGGTTCGACCAGCCGTGGAGCGCGATGCCCGGCCAGAGCCGGCCGGTGCGCCAGCGCAGCCAGCCGAGCACCAGCGCGAGCGGCAGCAGCGAGACCGGCCGGGCGAGCCCCCAGGACGAGACATGGGCCGCCGCGAAGATCACGGCCGTGATCAGCACCGCCCCCAAAGGCCCCAGGGCGTCCCGGGCGCGGGCGAAGGCCTCCCCGCGCAGCAGCAGCTCCTCGGCAACGGGCGCCAGCACCGCGAGATAGAGCAACCAGGCCGCGACCGCGCTCTGGCTCATGAACGGCGACAGTCGCACCCGCTGGCCGAAGCTCGCGCCGAATAATTCGGCGGTGCCTGTGACCCAGGCGATGTGCAGCACCGGCCAGACCAGGAGGAGCGCCAGCAGCGCGACCGGCCGCATCCCGTTCGGGCGCTCGCGGTCGAGGGCGAGGCGTCGGCGCCAGCCGGCGGGGTCGCGCCACCAGGCGCCGCCTAGAACCAGGGCGGCGAGGTAGATTTGGCGCAGGGCATCGACCGCGAACGCGCGGTGGGCGAGTTCCACGGCGCCGAGGAACGGTCGGCGCTCGGTCGGCAGGAACGGATCGATCCCCGCCCACAGGTCGAACCCGATCCGGACGGTCACCAGGGAGAGCAGGCTCGCGGCGCCGAGATAGACGATCACGAGGCCGACCAGCAGTGCGAGCCGCCAGATCACCCCCCAGATCCGGTCGAGCATGGGCGCGGGACGGCTCAACTGCGCACTTCCGGCAACAGCCTGGTCAAGAGGTTCGCCCTGAGACAGTGGCGCGACACGATCGGGCTTCAAAACCGGACCGATCCCCTCTATATCTTGGGAGCCGGTCGCGAGGCCGGCTATGGCGATAAACGATCTTCGCAATAAACCGATCGGACCCGGGGGCGGTACCCGGCGCCTCCACCTGAGCCCAGGACCGATGGCCGCAAGGCCGACGGAGTTGGACTGGTCTTAGGCGGGGGCGAAGCAGGTTCGACGAAGGCGTAAAGGTTGATCTTTCGTTCGGTATGGTTCCGCCGTTATCGGGCCTTTGCAAGAGTCGCCAACGACACTTTTGCTTCGGTGGCGGTGGCCGCGTAAGCGGTTTCCAAGATCGGTCTAAAGTCCTCGCGGTTCGCATCGTGGAGGCGGGGTATGAAGGCGCCCGGCACCAGAAGCCGTCACTCATTTCCTCGGTCCGGCCATCCGCGGCGGGGCGCCGGGCGCAGACCGGGCTAGAGCGCGACCGCAGATGGCAGACGACCTGATTCGCTACGATCTCCTGGTGCAGGACGCCCTCCGCGGCGTCGTCCGCAAGGTGCTGACCGATGCCGCCCGGGACGGGCTGATGGGCGACCATCACTTCTACGTCTCGTTCCGGACTGAGGCGCCCGGCGTGCGGATGTCGCAGGCCCTGCGCGAGAAATACCCGCAGGACATGACCATCGTCCTGCAGCACCAATTCTGGGACCTCAGCGTCCATGAGCACACGTTCGAGGTCGGCCTGTCCTTCTCGGGCGTGCCGGAGCGGCTGCTGGTGCCGTTCGACGCCTTGTCGGGCTTCTTCGACCCCTCCGTGCAGTTCGGCCTGAAGTTCGATCTCAGCGAGGCCGGCGAGGCGCCCGAAGAGGCCAACGCCACCCAGGCCAAGACCGGCCCGCGCGGGGCCGGCTCCGAGCCGACCGAGGTCCGGCCCAAGGGGTCTGGGCTCGCCACGATCGGTTCGGCCGCTCCGAAGGGCCTGCCGGCCCCCGCCGCGCAAGGCGACAAGCCCGACGAGAAGGCCCCCCGCCCCGCCGCCAAGAAGGACGGTGAAGAGGGCAGCGCCGAGGTCGTGAGCCTGGACGCGTTCCGGAAGAAGAGCTGAACTCACCGGGCCGAATCGAGGGCTCGGGGATTCACCGGTGGACGAGACTTTTGCGGAGCCCCTCTTGTCGGCGGCGGAGCGCAAGAATCGTGCGAAACGCTTCGATGAGGGCTTCAAGCCCGTCGCGACCATCTTCGAAAATACGGCGCTCCTCACGCTCGGAACGACGTTCATCAGTCCGCTGGTTCAGCATCCCGCAGATGTCTTCGTCAATAGCGGCTAAGCTTTCCTGCTCGCGTCTCCCATCCGACATTTGATCTGGCGGATCGCGATCCGGTTGTTCCTGCGCCCAGACGCGTAGCAGGATGCCCCAGAGCTACGCCTTTCAAATCCTAACGATCGCCGTCGCCATGTCGACGCTTGGTCCTGGGGGGCTCTTCGTGGCTGCGCGCATCTATGATCGCAACACACGCCGGCTTGAGGCACGCTGGGGCGATTGAAGCATACGCCCAAAAATCAGTCCGATATGGCGAAGCACTCGGGCCAGTCCGTCTCCTTACCAGGCAGTCATCACAGCCGAACAGTTTGACGATAGCCGCACCCGGGCCCGAAGAATGCGGCTCCGGCGACCGTGCCGGCAAAGCCGATGGAGAGCAGAATAAGCATGCGATCCCGACCGACTTTCAGAGTCTCGGCCTGAAGTTTCGAACGCTCCGCTACGAATTTCTTCATCTTGGCTTTGGACCGCAGGACGCGAGCGACCTGCCCGGCGTAGTCCAGCGTAGCGAGTGCTGCTGTGTTGGACATCGGGAGGGCTCGCTCCGGCCGACCCAGAAGGTGCGAACTGCCGGGTACCCCGGCAACCCATTCAACGCCGCAGCTCGGCCTCCATCCGCAGGCCGTGCTCAGGCCGCAGCGTCACCCGGTGGAGTGGGCTGACCGGCGGGTGGTCCGCCGGCAGGTGGAAGCGCACCGCCCGGACCACGTGGGCCAGCACGATCACGGCTTCCTGGATGGAGAAGCTCTGGCCGATGCAGACCCGCGGGCCGGCCCCGAATGGCAGGTAGGCGAAGCGCGGGATCACGTCGCGGTTCTCAGGTAGGAAGCGCTCCGGGATGAACGCCTCCGGATCCTGCCACAGCGTCTGATGGCGGTGGAGTACCCAGGGCGCCACCATCACGAGCGAGCCGCGCGGGATCTTGATCCGGCCGAGCCGGTCGTCCCGGGTTGCCTGCCGGCTGAGGAACGGCACAGGCGGGAACAGGCGCATCGCCTCCTCGATCACCGCCCGCGTGTAGGGCAGCTGCTCCACGGCGAAATCGTCCGCGCCCGCCGCGTCGACCTCGGCCTCCACCCGAGCCTGCGCGGCGGGATCCTGCGACAGGCAGTAGACTGCCCAGGTCAGCGAATTGGCCGTGGTCTCGTGGCCGGCCGCAATGAAGGTGACGATGTTGGCCTTCACGGCGAGGTCCGAAAGGCCGTTACCGGTCTCGGGATCCTGCGCGGCGAGCAGGAGGGTAAGCAGGTCGCGGGGGGCCTCGTCCCGCCCCATCAGAACCTTGCGCCCGGCGATGAGCTCGTCGACCACCTCGGCGAAGAAGCGCCCGGCCGGCCGTGCCCGCAGGCGGCCGATGCGCGGCACGAAGTCGGGCACGCCGAACACGTCGAGCGGATCGATCGGCCCGACCGCCTCGAGGAACCGGGTGATGGCGCGCCCCAGCGCGTCCGGATCGCCCGGCAGGCCTTGCGTGAAGATCGTCCGCTCCAGCACGTCGAGGGTGACGCGGGTCATCTCCAGCGCCACGTCGACGGGCTTGCCGCCCCGGCGGGCGAGGCGGCGCCCCAGTTTGGCCCCGGCCGCGTTCATCGCGTCATAGAAGCCCTGCACCGTGCGGGCGTTGAAGATTGGGGCAAGCGTCCGGCGCTGGAGCCGCCACTCGTCGCCCTCGGCGCTCAGAAGCCCGTTGCCCAGGCCCGGCGCCAGCACCCGGCGCTGCAGATCGTCCTTGCGGTAACCCTCGACATTCTCGACCAGTAGGTAGCGAATCAAAGCCGGGTCGCTCACCACGGTGATCCGGCCCATGGCGCCATCGGCGGCCACGATCGGCTCCTTGAAGTGCACCTCCATCCAAGTCGTGATCGGGTTCTTGCGGGCGGCCCGGAGGAAGTCGAACAGGCCCAGCGGCTCGCGCAGCGGGCGCGGCACGGGCGGGCGGAACCGGGCGGACGTGCCCTCGGCCAGATCGCGGTCGGTTCGGTCGATCGTCGCGCTCATCGGCTCCTTATCCGGCGGGAACAGAGCCCCACTCTTGTCCGGCGCCGGGGAAAACCGGCATCGCGATTCATCCGCGCCTCATTTAAGTAGGCACCGCACTGCACCAAACGTAGAGGCCACGATGTCGCCCACCGAGACCGGAACCGCCACCCGCACCGAGTCCGACACCTTCGGGCCGATCGAGGTCCCGGCCCACCGGTACTGGGGCGCGCAGACGCAGCGCTCGATCCAGAACTTCAAGATCGGGACCGAGCGCATGCCGGCCCCGCTGGTCC
The DNA here is from genome assembly GCF_008000895.1 of Methylobacterium sp. WL1. Taxonomy (NCBI): domain Bacteria; kingdom Pseudomonadati; phylum Pseudomonadota; class Alphaproteobacteria; order Hyphomicrobiales; family Methylobacteriaceae; genus Methylobacterium; species Methylobacterium sp. WL1. Next base: position 2,548,685 of record NZ_CP042823.1, read on the forward strand.
ACGCCCTGGGCCTTGTGAAGCAGGCCGCCGCGCTGGTGAACAAGGACCTCGGCGCCCTGGAGCCGAAGCTCGCCGACGCCATCGCGGCGTCCGCCGCCGAGGTGGTGGCCGGCCGATACGACGCGGAATTCCCGCTCGTGGTCTGGCAGACCGGCTCGGGCACCCAGTCCAACATGAACGCCAACGAGGTCATCGCAAGCCTCGCCAACGAGGCCCTGGGGGGCCAGCGCGGCGGCAAGACGCCGATCCACCCGAACGATCATGTCAACCGCGGCCAATCCTCGAACGACACCTTCCCGACCGCCATGCACATCGCCGTGGCCCGGGAGATCAGTGGCCGGCTGATGCCGGCGCTCACGCACCTGCACACGGCGCTCGACGCCAAGGCGCAGGCGTTCGCATCGATCGTGAAGATCGGCCGGACCCACCTGCAGGACGCGACCCCGGTTTCCCTCGGCCAGGAATTCTCAGGCTACGCCGCCCAGGTGGCGCTCGGTGGCTCGCGCGTCGCCGCGACGTTGCCCGGCGTGCTGGCGCTCGCCCAGGGCGGCACCGCGGTCGGAACCGGCCTCAACGCGCATCCCGACTTCGCGGAGAAATTCGCCGCTCAGGTCGCGGCGCTGACCGGCTTGGAATTCACCAGCGCCGACAACAAGTTCGAGGCGCTGGCGACCCACGACGCGCTGGTGTTCACCCAGGGCGCGCTGTCGGCGCTGGCTGCCGGCTTGTTCAAGATCGCCCAGGACATCCGCCTGCTCGGCTCCGGCCCGCGCTCCGGCCTCGGCGAGCTGTCGCTGCCCGAGAACGAGCCCGGCTCCTCGATCATGCCCGGCAAGGTCAACCCCACGCAGTGCGAGGCGCTGACCATGGTCTGCTGCCAGGTCGTCGGCAACGCCACCACGGTGAGCTTCGCCGGCTCGCAGGGCAATTTCGAGCTGAACGTGTTCAAGCCGGTGATCGCCAACGCGGTGCTGCAATCGATCCGGTTGCTGGCCGACGCCGCGGTGAGCTTCACCGACAATTGCGTGGTCGGAATCAAGGCCAACGAGGACAAGATCGCCGACCTGATGAGCCGCTCGCTCATGCTGGTGACCGCCCTCGCCCCGTCGATCGGCTACGACAAGGCCGCCGAGATCGCCAAGACCGCGCACAAGAACGGCACCACCCTCAAGGAGGAGGCGTTGCGTCTCGCCTACGTCACCGAGGCGGAGTTCGAGCGCGTCGTTCGGCCGGAGACGATGCTGGCCCCCAGCGCCGATTGAGTCGCTGACACATCCCGGACCCCACAAGGTCCGGGACCTCGTGGGGTCCGGGACGGAGCCCCGGTGACTTGGGGCCCCTGCCCCCAACCGAGAACTGGGAGGCGATCCGTGGCCGAGATCATCAACCTGCGCCAGGTCCGCAAAGCCAAGGCCCGCGCGGCTGAGGATGCCAAGGCCGAGGAGAACCGGATCGCCTTCGGGCGGCCGAAGAAGGCCAAGACCCTGCAGCAGCGGCGCAAGGCCCTCGAGATCGACCGCCACGAGGGCCACCGGCTCGAGCGCGCGGAGCCGGATCCGGACGCGACCGCATGACTGCCCCGTTCGTGACCGACCCGGCGTGAGCGCGGGCATCAGCAAGCGCTCCGTGGTGATCGCCGGGCACCGCACCAGCGTATCCCTGGAGGATCCGTTCTGGGCGGCGTTGCGGGAGGTTGCGGAGGCGCGCGGCCAGTCGGTCCAGGCGCTCGTCGGGACGATCGATGCCGGGCGCGGCGGCCAGAACCTGTCCTCGGCGATCAGGGTGTTCGTGCTGGACGCTGTGCGCGCCAGACCGCTCGGCAAATCGTGAGCGTGATCCAGCCGCGTCGCACTTCCGCTGCACGACCGTCTGTGTGATCTGCGCGACAGAACAACGCAGAAAGCCCAGGTCATGCCCGTCCGCGAGCCGCTTCTGAAGCCGATCCCGATCGCCGATTTGCGCCCGACGCAGATGACGGTGGGCTACCGGGAGGTCGAGGAGAAGCGGCGGCGCTGGCGCAGCTACGACGGCGACAAGAAGAAGGCGTTCCTCGGGGCGCACCTGATTCCGACCGTGCTCGGCCCGAAGAAGCGCCACTACGTGGTGGACCACCACCATCTCTCCCGGGCGCTGCAGGAAGAGGGCGTCGAGAGCGTGCTGGTCACGGTGCTGGCCGACCTGCATCACCTGGAGAAGGATGCGTTCTGGACGGTCTGCGACCACAAATCCTGGGTCTACCCCTACGACGCCGCGGGCGTCCGCCAAGATTTCAAGGTTATCCCGAAGGCGATCGGGGACCTCGTCGACGATCCGTTCCGCAGCCTCGCAGGCGAGCTGCGCCGGGCGGGCGGCTTCGCCAAGGACACGACGCCGTTCAGTGAGTTCCTGTGGGCGGACTTTTTACGCCGCAACATCAAGGAGAAGCGCATCGAGGCCGACTTCTCCGAGGCGCTGGAGAAGGCGATGGCGCTGGCCAAGTCCAAGGACGCCGGCTACCTGCCCGGCTGGTGCGGCCCCTCGGAGGGGTGATGCGTTGAGCGCAGCCCGGATCGCGCCGCATGGGGCGTCGGCCACAGCGCCACTCCTCTTGGTATCGGCTCGGGAAGGGAGATCATGGCCCTGTTCAGCCAAGGCAGGCCCGACGGTCGGCGTGGCGAACGGCGCGTCCGGCCTCCCTACGGTATCCCGATGATTTTGTGCGTCTGCAAGGACAGGCGCCAGCGGGCGTCCTGACGGCAATACGCGATGGCGGCCTGGGTGCTGGCGCGCTGCTCCGGGCCGTCCATCGGCTGCAGGAAGCGATGCCGGAAGGCGAGGCCGACGAAATCCGCTGGGTCGGCGTCGGCCTGGGGATAGACGAGCTTCAATTCGTGCCCGGTCTTTTGCGCCAGAAGATTGGCACCCTTGGGGCTGACGCAGATCCAGTCGATGCCCGGGGGGGCGGGCAGCGTGCCGTTGGTCTCGATGGCGATCTCGAAACCTTCGGCGTGCACGGCCTCGATCAGGGGCGTGTCGAGCTGGAGCAGCGGCTCGCCGCCGGTGAACACGACGTAGCGGCTCTCCGGCCCCCCGGACCAGGTCCGCGCGATGGCGCCGGCCAGCGCCGCCGCGTCGGCGAAGCGTCCGCCGCCCTCCCCGTCCAGCCCGACGAAGTCGGTGTCGCAGAACCGGCAGGCCGCGGCTGCGCGATCCGCCTCCCGACCCGACCACAGATTGCAGCCGGCGAATCGGCAGAACACCGCGGCGCGTCCCGCCTGGGCGCCCTCCCCCTGCAGGGTGTGGAAGATTTCCTTGACCGCGTAAGCCACCGCTGTTCCCGAACTCTTCTCGCCTCACCGCCATCCCGCACATAAGCGGCGGATGGCCCGCGGACCACTGGCCGCCGGGCCAGGCAGACCCGCGGTCGCGTCTCGCCTTGCTCTTGCCACGGTAGCGACGTTCATGCCGTGATGCAGCACGACGATCGCCTCCAGCGGTCCGGGCCGCGAGAATCCCGGCCTGCCGGCCGGACGTCCGGTGCCTCGGCGCCGACCCTGGCGATCCTCTGACGAGTCGGGCTCGAATGTCCTCTTCTCTCCTCCGGCGCGTAACCGTCGGACTCGCGGCGTTGACGGGTCTTCTCGGCACGAGCCTGATCGGGATCCAGGCCGCCAATGCGGTCACTGCCCCGATCCTCGTGGTCGATGTCGATTCCGGCAAAGTGATCTACGCCCAGGCGCCGACCGATCCCTGGTACCCGGCCTCGATCACCAAGCTGATGACCACCTACGTCGCCCTGGATCTGGTGCGGCAGGGCAAGGTCTCACTCGACTCGATGGTCACGATCTCGGCGGCGGCGGCCTCCGAGCCGCCCTCCAAGATGGGCTTCAAGCCGGGCACGCAGCTGACCCTCGACAACGCCCTCAAGATCATCATGGTCAAGTCGGCCAACGACGTGGCCTACGCCATCGGCGAGACGCTCGGCGGCTCGGTCGAAGGCTTCGCCGACCAGATGAACGAGACCGCGCAGCGGATCGGCATGCGCGACAGCCGCTGGACCAATCCCAACGGCCTGCCCGACCCGCGCCAGTGGACCTCGGCCCGCGACATGGCGGTGTTGGCCCGGGCGCTGATCCGCGACTTCCCGGATTCCCACGACTTGTTCTCGATCTCGGCGATCCAGTTCGGCCGCGCCGTCATGGCGAACCACAACGGCTTGCTCGGCCGCTATCCCGGCGCCGACGGCATGAAGACCGGCTTCATCTGCTCGGGCGGCTTCAACGTGGTGGCGACCGCCTCGCGCAACGGCCGCCGGGTCATCACCATCGTGATGGGCCAGCCGAGCCCCCGCGAGCGCGACGTGAAGGCTGCCGACCTGTTCGACTACGCCTTCACCCAGAGCGCCGGCTGGACCAGCCCGACCCTCGATGCCTTGCCGGCCTCCGCGCTCGGCGCGCCGCCGGACATCCGCCCCTACGTCTGCGGCGGCAAGAAGCCCCCCGCGATCGACGACGGCGCCGGCGCGGTCAGCGCTCCGGGCTCGGCGGCGCAGCTCATCGGCGGTTCCGCAGCCAATTCCCCCGCCCTCGCCATGGCGGCCTTCTCCAGCCCGGCCTTGCGCGCCCGGACGCTGCCGCCGCGGGCACCGCTCCAGCCGATCGCGGTCTGGGTCGGCCGCAACCCGGCGGAGGGCCAGCAGATCCTGGAGGCCCAGGAGAACGCCCAGAAATCCGCAGCCGCCAACACGCGCGCCGCCAAGCTGGAAGCCGCCAAGGCCAAGCGCGAGGCCGCGCTGCAGGCCGCCAAGCAGGCCCGTGAGACCCGGCTGGAGCAGGCCAAGGCGGCGAGCGCCGCCAAGGCCGCGGCCAAGCCGGCCTCGAAGGTCGCCGCGAAGCCGGCCCACGGCCTGCCGCGCAACGCCAGCGCCTACACGTCCGTCGAGACACCGGGCATGCCGGAGGCCAAGCCCGGCAAGGGCCTCTCGAAGCCCGCCGCCAAGTCCCCCGCCAAGCCCGCAGCCCAGCGGTCGTCGGCCAAGCCCGAGGCCCGGAAGGCCGAGGTGAAGAAGCCTCAGGGCAAGAAGGCCGCCGCCGAGGAGTAGCGGCAGCCCGGCATCGCACGCCGACGCGTTGCCTCCGGACCCGAAAAACCCCATCTCGGCGGCCATGTCATCGACCGCCTCGCCCGTCTCGGATCCGCGCCGCCCGGAGCCCATCCCACTCACCGTGCTCACCGGCTTCCTGGGAGCCGGCAAGACCACGCTGCTGAACCGGCTGCTGCGCGATCCGGCACTCGCCGACACGGTGGTGATCGTCAACGAGTTCGGCGAGATCGGGCTCGACCATCTGCTGATTGAGTCCATCGACGAGGACATGGTCCTGCTCGGCGCCGGCTGCCTGTGCTGCACGGTGCGGGGCGACCTGATCGCCACCCTCGAGGACCTGCTGCGCAAGCGCGACAACGGCCGGATCACGCCGTTCCGCCGGGTTGTGATCGAGACCACCGGGCTGGCCGACCCGGCGCCGATCCTGCACGCGCTGATCTATCACCCGTACCTGGTGCTGCGGTACCGCCTGCAGGCGGTGGTGACGGTGGTGGATGCGGCGACCGGTGCCGCCTCCCTCGACGCCCACCCGGAGGCCGTCCGGCAGGCCGCGGTGGCGGACCGCATCGTCCTGACCAAGGCGGACCTCGCCGGCGACACCGCCGGGATCCGCGCGCGGCTCGCCGCCCTCAACCCGGCAGCCCCGATCCTGCCCCCGGACGCGCCGGCCGAGGACTTGCTCGGCGGGCTGTTCGGCCTCGACGGCAAGGGCGCCGACGTTCGCGCCTGGCTCGGCGACGCGGCCCTGGAACTTCCGCACCAGGCCGACGTGAACCGCCACGATGCGGCGATCCAGGCCGTGTGCCTGACCAGCGCCGCGCCGGTGCCGCGCCCGGCCTTCGAGATGTTTATGGACCTGCTGCGCTCCGGCCACGGCCCGAAGCTGCTCCGGCTCAAGGGTATCGTGGCGCTGGCCGATGACCCGGAGCACCCGATCGTGGTGCATGGGGTCCAACACGTGTTCCACGCGCCCCTGACCCTGCCGGCCTGGCCCGACCCCGACCACACCTCGCGGCTGGTGCTGATCCTGCGCGACCTCGACCCGGCCTTCGTCCAGCGCCTGTGGGACGCGTTCCTGGGCCGGCCACGGGTGGACGCGCCCGACGCCGCGGCACTCACCGACAACCCGTTGGCAATTCCGGGGGGCTGATCCGCCGGGCGGCACCGTCCTTGAAGCCATCGACCCGAACGGCGCCTTCGGGGCGCCCCCGCGTCCCGAAACGGGACGGTTGGTCGAAGGATCGGAACAGGCGATGGCGCAACGCTTCACCGTGATACAGGGCGGCCTCACCGTGACGGCGGAGCGGGAGCCCGCTTCGGAGCGGCCGCATCCCGGCCTCGCCCTGGCCTGGAGCCGGGACGCGCAGGCTGGCCCCCTCGCGCCGCACGATGCCGCCGAGGTGGTGGATCGTGCGATCCGCACCCGCTTGGCAACTCTCGGTCGTCCGGTCCGCGGTGGCGGCCTCGTCGCGGTGCCGGTTCGGCCTGCGGAACGTGCGCGCCTTACGCGGACGATCCCGGCCGACCGCCTCCTCGGCGTACGGCCCGCTGGCTGGGCGCCCCAGGCCGTTTCCGTACCGGTCTTCGACGATCGCGCTCCGGCCGCCACCGCACCATCCGAGCCCGCGCGGATCGGGTTGGCCGGCCGCCTCACCGCCCGGAGCGGGGTGCTGCGGCTTGCACTGCTGCGCCGTGTCGATGCGATCGCGGTCGGCATGCTCAACTTCAGCGCCGGCCCGGTGGGCTGGCGCCGGGCGCGGGGCTGAGTGGGTCCGTCAATCCGCCGCGTGTCGGTCCGGCCATCGCGACCCTAGCTGGTCCCCATGGCGCGCGACACACTCCACGGCCTCCGGCCCAAACCCCGCCGGACCAAGGGCCCCGCGGCGCCCGCATCCCCCGGAACACCTGAGCGGGTCGAGGCCGTGATGGCGCGCTTCGCCGCGGCCGATCCGGACCCGAAGGCGGGGTTCGACGACACCGATCCGTTCCGGCTTCTGGTCACCGTGCTGCTCTCGGCCCAATCCACCGGCCCAACGGTGGCGCGCATCGCCGACGCGCTGTTCGCCCTGGCCAAGGATCCGGCGGAGATGCGGGCACTGGGCGAGGGGGAGATCACCGACATCATCCGGCCGGTCGGGCTCGGGCCGTCTAAGGCGCGCAACATCGTCAAGCTGTCGGCGACCCTGATCGAGACCTACGGCGGCACGGTTCCGCGCAGCGCGGCCGAGATGCGCCGCTTGCCCGGCATCGGCCGCAAGAGTGCCGAGGTGACGGCGAATTTCGCGTTCCACGAACCGGTGGTCGCGGTGGACACCCATGTGTTCCGGGTCTCGAACCGGATCCCGCTGGCCCCTGGCGGCACGGTGGACGCGGTGGCCGACGGCCTCGCCCTTGCGGTGCCCGAGCGGTTCAAGGACGGCGGCCATGTCTGGCTGTTCCGGCACGGGCGCGACACCTGCACGGCCCGCAAGCCCGCCTGCCCGCGCTGCCCGGTCTCGGACCTGTGCACGTGGCCCGGCCGGGAGACCTGAGCAGGCCTCCTACTCGTCCTCGCCAAACCGGTTGGCCAGCAGGGCCTCGATGGCGTCGAGGCAGGTCTGCGCATCCGGGCCGACCGCCGTAACGGCGATGCGGGTGCCCATGGCGGCGCCCAGCGTCAGCAGGCCCATGATCGACCGCCCGCCAACGGTCTCGCCCGCCCGGGTGACGGTCACCACAGCGTCGAAGCGCTCCACGGTCTGCACGAACTTCGCCGAGGCGCGGGCGTGGAGGCCGCGTCGGTTGATGATCGGCAGCATCCGCAGGAAGCCGCCCTCCGGGACCTCCGGATCGTCATCCGTCTCGAAAAGCTCGTCCATCGCCCTTCGCGTTTCCCACCCGAACCGCGGCTGACCGCGCGGCTTACTTCGACACCTAAGCAGACTTGTCGCGCCCGGCCAACGGATCTTCGCCCGAGGTGTTTGAAGGGGTGTGGGTTTTGAAGGTGAGGGCACACCGTGATGTGGTGGACGGTGATCCGGTCATTGATCGATCAGTCACGCAGGAGAAGCGAACCCGGAGGTCCGCACCCCCCTCCGCCTTTGCGGACTCCGATGTTCCCATATCGGCTTTCAGAGGATGCGACGTGCCGCCTCTTCCGCACGGGAGAAGGGAGCCTCGCTTGGTCCTGCGCACGTATCGCCCAGCTCGATCCGTGGATCCGTCAGCCCGCAAACGGGTGAGGCATTGCGCCCATCATCGACGGCACGCCAGTCGCTTCAAGCGGAGGAGCAAGGAACGCCCCGCTCCTACCACTCGTATTCCGCACCAACACCCAGACTGGTGCGCCCATCGCTCCCCGCCTCGCCCTTCAGCTTGATCCGGCGCGTCACGTCGAAATCGACGCCAACTGCGGTGTCGGCGGGCTTGGCGCCCGCCTTCACACCGACGGAGACGCGGTCCGAAATGTAGCGCGAGGCGCCGAGCGCCGGGCCGCCGCTGGCGCCCGTGGAGACGTCGAGGCTGTCGAGTCCGAGGCTCTTGCGGGCCTGCTCGAACACGTCCGGCCCGGCCGCACCGCCCGAGAGCTGCGCCACGGCCTGCGCGAGCTGGAGTGCCTGGAACGGCGACAGGCCGCCCGCGGCCTTCTTGAACAGCAGGCGCGACAGGATCTCGTCCTGGGGCAGGACCGGATCGGAGGTCAGGCTGAATTGCGGCGCGTCCGCGTAGCCGCTCACCGCAACCCGGGCGGTGACGTCGCCGGCCTTGGTCTCGGCGGCGAAATCGAGTTCCGGCGTGGTCAGGCTGCCCGCGAAGGTCAGGTTGCCGCGGCTGAAATCGAGACGCTGCCCCACCAGTTGGAACACCCCGCGGCGCATGCCGAAGCCACCGACTGCGTTCGGCGCGCGCGACGTGCCGGTGACTCGGAGCGATCCGCCGAGCTCTGCATCGATGCCGCGCCCGCGCACGAAGATCCGGCTTGGCGCCTCGATGCGCACGTCGAGGGTGGCATCGAACGGCACGGCGGGTTTCTTCTGCCGTTTGCCGGGTGTGACGGCCGCCTTGCGGTCCGCCCGCAGCGCCAGCCGCGCCCGGACGTCGGGCGGCGTGTTGACGTGGCGCACGCCCGGCAGGGGCTTCACCGTTGAGGGCAGCCGATCGGGCACGGCCACGTCGATCGACACGATGTCGATCCGGCCGGCGATCCGCGGCGTCCGGGCCAGCGGGCCGGCCAGGGTGAGATCGACGCTCGACACCGCATTCATCAGCGGGCTGGAGACCAGCTCCGCCTTGTCGGCGGTGATATGGAACTGGCCGGGGAAATCCGGCTCTAGGGCGACCCGCCCTGTGACCGAGAGGCGGCCGCCGTTCCGGGCGGACGCCGTCAGGCTCTCGACCACGAGGCTGTCGCCGCGGCCGGTCACGCGCCCGTCGATCGCGGTCAGCCGGATGCCGTTGACCGGGTCGGTGAAACTGCCGCCGCTCAGCACCGCCGAACCCTGGGCCTTGGGCGCCGCCAGGGTGCCGGTGACGCCGCCATCGATGGCGACCCGCCCTGTGACGCTCTGCCCGCCGGTGCTCAGCAGCGTGTTGGCAAGGGACGCGTCCAAGGTGCCGCGGGCGCGCAGGTTCAGCGGGCCTCCGGTCTCAACGGGCAGCGAGCCCGCCACCGTCAGGGCGACGCCGCGCCCGGCCGTGATCCGGCCGTCGAGGCTGGCCTGCCCGTCCGATAGGGCACCCTTGGCGCTGGCATCGACCGGCGGCAGGCCGGCCTGCCGGGTCTGGGGTGCCACAAGCTTGGAGACGGTGAGCGCGTAATGACCCTCCGGGCTCGCCGCGGGGCCGTGGAGGTCCGCATCGCCGTCCACCGTACCGGAGAGGGCGAGGTCGGGCGCGGCGATCCGGGCCAACGACAGGGGCAGCGCGCGGATCGCCACCTTCAGATCGAGATCCCGCCCGGCCCGGCCCGAGACCGTGACCCGGCCCGTGCCCGCCGCGATCGACAATCCGTCGATCACCGCGCCACCGTCGCGCAAGGTCACGGAGGCCGGTCCGGTCAGGGCGAAGCGGTCGCCGCCGCGGGCAGCCGAGAGGCGCTGAATCTCGATGCGGGTGTCGTCGTCCGGCACTACCCGGACTGCGCCGTCGAGGTTGAAGCCACGCGCCTTGGCGGTGAGCGTCACGTCGCTGCCCGTCGGGCTGCCGATCGCGGCGAGCCGGACCGTATCGATCTGTTGGCTGGCGGCAAGGAGCCGGTCGGCGTCCAGGCGTCCGTCGAGGACGGGATGGGCGCGCAGGTCGCGGCCCCTCAGGTCGGCGTCGAGGCGATTGAGGCCATAGGCGCCGTAGCGCAGCGCGGCACCGGTCGCCCGGATCGCGGCATCTTGGCGGCCGCCGTCCCGGGAGAGGGTGACCGTGGCATCGAGCTGGCCGGCCACGGGCTCCGGGGCGAGCGGGGAGATGTCGGCGAGATTGGCCGCCTTCACGGATAGCGTACCGGCCGACAGCCAGGTCTCGGCCGCCACGATGGCGTTGCCCGAGACGGCCACCGAGCCGAGGTTGAGGTCGAGCCGGTCGAGCACCCAGTCGGGCCCCGTCCTCGCCACGTGGGCGCCGCCGCGCAGCGCCTTGCCGGCGACGTCGCCGGACAGCGTCAGCGTACCGTCCGGCGCCAGCAGGGCGTCGGAGACGATGGCTTCGGCCCGCAGGTCGCGGATCGGCTTGCCGTCCGCGGTTGCGGCCGGCGCCGTGACGTTCGCGGCGAGTTGGGGATGCTCGAGGGAGCCGGTCATGCGCGCGTCGATACCGGCGCGCCCGGTCAGGCGTCCGTCTAGGTCGGCGAGGCTCTTGAGGTCGATCCGCCCGGTGACATCCGCGCTGGCCGAGGTCGCCTCGCCCTGCAGGGTCGCGGTCAGGCCCGAGCCCTCCAGGCGCAGATGATCGAATCCGTAGCCGTCATAGGATTGCGACACCCGCCCTTGCAGCGTCGGCGCGCGGCCGAGCGCGCGGGCGGCCGCCGCGATGCCGGTGGCAAGGCCGGCGCTGGTGACGGTCAGGTCTGCCGCCAGCGCCTTCCTGGCCGGGTCGCCGCTGAGGCGCGCCTTGGCATCGACGCTCCCGGCGAGCCCGCGCCCGGCGAGGCCGGAGAACATCGCCAGGTCCGGCAGCGCGGCGTCGAGGGTGCCGGTCAGCGTGTTCTGTCCGACCCGTCCGGCGTAGTTCGCCTTGGCGGTGTCGGATTCGATCCGGAGGCTCGACACGTCGATCACCCCGTCCGGCCCGGAGGCCGCCCGCAGGGTCAGTTGCGCGCGGCTGCCGAGAGCGCGACGCAGGGCCGGGTCCGCCAACCGCAGGCCGTCGATCTTGCCGTCCGCCGTGATGGAAAAATGCTGGGCGGACGGGTCGCCCTGGGGATCGATCCCGAGGCGCGCCTCGATCCGGTCGAGCGCGGAATCCCGGCTGCGGAGGCCGGCCGCCTCGAGGGTACCCCGCACAGTCGGCGCGGCGAGTGGCCCCTTCACGCTGCCGTCGAACACCAACGCGCCGATCTCGGCCTCGCCGGCCTTGGTGACCGCGCCCTCGGTGGGCAGGGCGCGGGCCTGGAGCGTCAGGTCGGCGATCCGGTCTTTGGTCAGGCTGCCGCTGGCAGCCAGCCGCGCGGTCCGCGAGGTCAGCTCCAGCCGGTCGATCCGGAAGGCGCCGCTATCCGCGAAGGCGAAGCCGCCGTCGAGCTTGGTCGTGCCGGCGAAGACCGATGCGGCTGGACCGGGCACGAGGCCCTCGATGCGCGCGGCGAGATCCAGGGCGAGCCGCCGCTCGGCGCCGATTCGGGAGATCTTGGCGCCGCCCTTCGCGCCGATATCCGGGCCGGCGGTGAAATCGAGATGGGCGTTCCAGGCATCCAGCGTGCCGGTGCCCGCGAGGTCGAAGTCGATCGGAGGCGTGCCGGGAACGTTGGCCGCCTTGGATAACAGTCCGCCGGCCGGCTCGACCAGGTTGGCCTTCAGCTCCAAACGGTCGCCCTGCGGCACGTAGACGAGGGACAGCAGGAAGCGTCCGGCCGCGTCGAGACGCTGGGCCCGGGCCTGCAGGTCGAGCCCTTCGCTGGCCGCGCCGAGCCGCGCCTTGCCCTCCGCCGAGAGCCGGGCCGGCTGACCGGCCACGGGCTCGCCCAGCACCAGCTCGGCCAGCTTGAAGCCCTTGATCTCGACCTTCACGGGCAGGTCCGGCAGCAGCTTCCCGTCCGGCTTGGCCTCCGGCGGGGTCGGGCCGGGGATCGGCCGGCGCAGCACGTCGATCCGCCCGATCTCCAGGCTGTCCACCTCGAGCCGGCCCGACAGCAGCGCGAGGCGCCGCCAGACGATCCGGGCCCGGTCGAGCTTCAACCACACGCCGTCGCGATCGCTCACCGCCACGTCGCGGATTGTGGCGTCCGAGGACAGCGCACCGTCCACCGCCCCGATCGCCACGCGCGAGGACGGTGTCGAGAGCGCCCGGGACAGCAAACCGCCGAGCACGGTCTTCTCGCCGTCGTCCGCGCGGGTCGGTGTGATGATCGTCAGCGAGAGGGTGGCGAGGAGGAGAAGGCAGGTCAGCGCGAGCGCGATAGCTTTTTCAACGCCGAGGGGCGCAACGCACGAGAACCGGTTCGGAACGGCTGCGAAGCTTCCCCTTTCCGGCACGGCAGAGGGGACCCGCGCCACGCCCGGTGATGTGTTGGGCCGGATGGCGATCTTGCTCAGTCTCCCGAAAAAACCAGCCATTCAGAACGCCTGCCCCAGGCTGAGATACAGAACGGCCGGGCGGACATGGCCGCCCTTGTAGGGATCGAGCGGGAAGGCGAGATCGGCGCGGATCGGGCCGATGCCGGTGTAGTAGCGCAGCCCGATGCCCACCGATTTCCGGATCTTCTCATCGAAATCCGGCACGGCCGAGGCGAAGGCGGTGCCTGCATCGAAGAACGGCACCACTCCGATCGTGTCGGTGATCTTGATCCGCGCCTCGAGCGACGCCTCCAGCAGGCTGCGGCCGCCGATCGGCAGGTTGAACGGACCGATCGGTCCGAGCGTCCGGTACGGATAGCCCCGCACCGAACCGCCGCCGCCCGCGAAGAACCGGAAATTGTCCGGGATGTCCCCGAGCGGCGCACCCGAAACCGAGCCGAAGCCGATCCGCCCGGCGAGGATGTAGCGGGATTCGTCGTCCAACGAATAGTAGGTCGAGCCCTGCGCCTTCGCGACGACGATCCCGGGCGAGGAGATCGCCCCGGGATAGGCGGCCAGCGACGCGATCGCCCGGAACCCCTTGGTCGGATCGAGCAGGCTGTCGGTGGAATCGTAGGTCACCGAGGCCGGTACGCCGATCAGCCGGTAATTGACCGTGCCGAGCGCGTCCTTCGAGCGACCGGCCTGCGCGTCCAGCCCGATCTGCGCCGAGAAGGTATCCGAGAACCGGTGCCGGATCGCGGCCGAGACCCCGCCGCCATCCACCAGGTAGCTTTGCTGCACCTCGCGCGTGATGAAAGCGTTGGCCAGGAAGTCGTTGCGCGTGCCGCCGAGGGCAGGCTGAACGTAGGTCGCCGACAGGCGCCCGCCCAATCCGTTGGTGCCGATCCCGGCGATCTTGCGCTGGGTCGCGAACGGGTCGTTGCCCAACCCGAGATAGTAGATGTCGGCATCGAGCCGGAACGTCTCACCGCCGCCGAACAGGTTGCGGTTGGCGTAGTAGGCGCGCACGCCGGGGCCATCGACGGTG